>DATJVS010000119.1:0-7438 GCA_035501715.1 Usitatibacter sp. | reverse complement strand
GGTCCCGCGGAGGACGCGCGCACGCTGGCGCTCTCGCATGCGTCGCGCGAGCTCCTCGAGTCGATCCGGGCGTGGCCGGCGGGCGCCACTCCCATCTCGTCGATTCACGTCTCGCAGAAGGGCGGGCCCGGCCGCACTCTGCTCGAAGCGGCGGAGCAGGGCGTTCCCGCACTGGGATACACGACGAGCTTCGCCGCGCTCACCGGATCGCTCGCCAGGCGCCTCGCCGAGATTGGAATCGCCGTGCGCTACGGCGAAGCCTGCGAGGACATCGCGCTCGGCACGGATGCGGCGCACCTTCGCTTTTCCGGCGGGCGCGAGGTCGATGCGGCGCTCCTCGTGCTGGCCGACGGCGGCGCCAACGCATCGCGAATCCCCGGCGTCGCGTTCCGCGAGAAGGACTACGACCAGCACGCCGTCGTCGCCAAGGTCGCCACGGATCGCGAGCACGGCGGGCGCGCCTACGAGCGATTCACGCCGCAGGGGCCCGTGGCGCTGCTGCCGGTGGGCGCGCAGTTCGCTCTCGTGTACACCGCCTCGCCCGCCGAGGCCCGGCGGCTTCTCGCGCTGGACGATGCCGCGTTTCTCGACGAGCTCCAGTCGCATTTCGGGGACCGCGCCGGACGTTTTGTCTCGGTGGCGCAACGCGCGTCGTTTCCGCTGAAGCTGCGCGCGATCAACGCGCCGGTGGCGCAGCGCACCGCGCTCGTGGGCAACGCGGCTCAGTCGCTGCATCCCATCGCCGGGCAGGGATTGAATCTCGGCCTTCGCGATGCGGCATCGCTCGCGGCGGTGATCGGCGCCACGGAGCCCGGCGAGATCGGCGGCGCGCCGATGCTCGAGGCCTACCGGCTGTCTCGCGTCCGCGATACTTCGCGCGGCGTGGCATTCACGGATTTCCTCACGCGAGCGTTCTCCGATGGCAGGCGCCTGCCCACGTGGGGACGCGGGCTCGCGCTCACGGCCTTCGACCTGTTTCCGCCCGCGCGCCGCGCGCTGGCCGAACGCATGATCCACGGGGCGCGCGGATGAGCCGGCCGCGGATCATCGTCGCCGGCGGCGGGCCCGTGGGCCTCGCGCTCGCTTGCGCCCTCGAGGATTTCGACGTCCACGTGATCGAATCGGCGCCGCGCGTCACGCCGCGCGATGGAGAGTTCGAGCTGCGGATCTTCGCGCTGAGCCCCGGCGCCCGTGACTTCCTGCGCGGGATCGGGGCGTGGGACCGGATGGACGCGCAACGCATCGAGGCGGTCCGCCGCATGGAGATCTTCGGCGACGAGGGCGCGCGGCTCGCGTTCTCGGCGCGGCCGGCTTCGTCGCTCGCATGGATCGTCGAGGCGAGCCGCCTCGCCCACGCCCTCGAGGAGCAGGCCGCGTCGCTCGCGAACGTCACGATCGTGCGCGACGTCGCCACGGAATTCGCGGCGGAAGCCGGCGGCGCGTGGGCGAAGCTCGAAAGCGGCGCGCGCATCGAGGGCGACTTGCTCGTGGGCGCCGACGGCCCGGGTTCGCGCGTGCGCTCGCAACTGGGCCTCGCTTCGTCCGAGGAGCCCTACGGCGAGGCCGCGGTCGTGGCGAATTTCGCCACCGCGCTCGAGCATGGCGCGATCGCGCGCCAGTGGTTCCGTCACGATGGCGTGCTCGCGTGGCTGCCCCTTCCCGGCAAGCGCGTCTCGATCGTGTGGTCGGCCCCCGCGTCCGTGGCCGATACGCTCGCGGGCCTCGAGCCCGCGCAACTCGAGAAGCGCGTTCGAGAGGCGGGCGAGTCGGCGCTGGGCGAAATGAAGCTCGTTTCGGGCGTGGCGCGCTTCGGCCTGCGTTCGATTCGCGTGGACGAGCCGGTCGCGCCGGGCGTGGCGCTCGTGGGCGACGCCGCCCATGCGATCCATCCGCTCGCCGGCCAGGGCGTGAACCTGGGATTCCAGGACGCGCGCTCGCTCGCGGAAGTGCTCCAGGGGCGCGGCGCGCTCGAGCGGCCCGGCGACCTGCGCGTGCTGCGCCGCTATGCGCGCTCGCGGCGCGAGGATGTGACCGCGATGCACTTCGTGACCGACGGCCTGGACAGGCTTTTCGCCGCGGGCAATCCCGGTGTCCGCGTGTTACGGAATGTTGGCCTGCGAATCGTCCAGTCACAGCCGTGGATCACGGACGCACTCGCAGGCCGCGCGATGCGATAATTCGATTACAGCCGTAGCGCAGGGGGAACTTTCCCCGGGCGCGGCCGGCCCTAGAATCTCAACCTTCGACCGGGAATCCCATGAAACTCGCCACCTTCATCGCCGCTGCCGCCTTCGCCGCCACGGCCACGCTCTGCGCGCAGGCGCAGCAGGACATGGACCGGATCAAGGCGGACCTGCAGAAGAAGGTCGCGGAATTTCCCGTCGAATCGATCCGCAAGGTCCCGTATGGGGGCCTCTACGAGGCCGTGATCGGCGGCGACATCTTCTACACCAACGAGCGCGCGGAGTTCCTCATCACCGGCAACATCATCGACCTCAAGACCAACGAGAACGTGACGGACGCGCGCATGCGCCAGCTCTCGGCGATCAAGTGGGACACGCTTCCGCTCGACCAGGCGATCAAGATCACGCGCGGCGACGGCTCGCGCAAGATCGCGATCTTCGAGGATCCGAACTGCGGCTACTGCAAGCGCCTGGAGCGCGACCTGCAGGGCGTGACCAACATCACAATCTACGTGATGCTCTACCCGATCCTGTCGCCCGACTCCATGGAGAAGTCCAAGGCGATCTGGTGCTCGGCCGATCCGGGCAAGGTGTGGCTCGACCACATGGTGCGCGACGCGGCGATCTCCGGCGACACCAAGTGCGCCACGCCTCTCGACAAGAACCTCGCGCTGGGCCAGTCCAAGCGCGTGCGCGGCACGCCGACGCTCATCTTCGAAAACGGCGAGCGCGTTCCGGGTGCGATCCCCATCGCGGACGTCGAGAAGATCTTCGCGCAGGTGAAGCTCGCGCAGAACGGCGGCGCGGTGGCGCCGGTGCCGATCGCGGTCCCGCAGGCGAACGCGCCGAAGTGATCGCCTCCTAGGGCGCGGCCGCGTCGGCCGCCGCCTGCTGCGGCGTGTAGCCCTTCGGGAGCAGCACCCACATCCTTCCGGCCTGGCGCATCTTTCCCGCCTGGGCGCCGGCCGCGTCGCCGAAGCCCCAGAAGAAATCGGCGCGCACGGCGCCGGCGATGGCGCCGCCCGTGTCCTGCGCGACCATGAGGCGATCGAGCGGCTCGGCGGTGTTCGGGTACGTCGTGGCGAGGTAGACCGGCACGCCCAGCGGGACGACGCGCGAATCCACGGCAATCGAGCGCTCGGGCGTGAGCGGAACGCCGAGCGCCCCGAGCGGGCCCGAAAGATCGTCGGGGAGCACGCGGAAGAAGACGTAGCTCGGATTCTTGTCGAGGTAGCGCTGCACTTTCTTCGGATTGCGCTTCGCCCAGTCCTTGATCCCCTGCATCGACGCGCGCTCCGGCGGGATCTCGCCGCGCTCGATCAGCACGCGGCCCAGCGAGCGGAACGGGTGCCCGTTCTGGTCGGCGTAGCCCACGCGGATGCGCTCGCCGTTTTCCATCTGCACCTGGCCCGATCCCTGGATGTGCAGGAAGAAGAGGTCGATCTCGTCGTCCACCCACGCGATCTCGTTGCCCGCGAGCTTGCCGCCGGAACCGTCGATGTCGGCGCGCGAGAAGTACGGCACGACCTTGTTGCCGTCGATGCGCCCGCGAAGGCGCTTGTACTTGAGGTCGGGATACACCGACGCGAGATCGATGGTGAGCAGGTCCGGCGGCACGCCGTAGATCGGGTACTTGTAGCGCTTCGACTTCGTGCGGCTGCCGTGCAGCAGCGGCTCGTAGTAGCCCGTGACCATGCCCGTGGTGGACTCATCCGGATTCACGACGGTCCACGGCTCGAAGTTCAGCTGGAAGAAATCCGCGATGTCCGCCTCGGGCGCGCCGGGCCCGAACGTGGCCGCGCCCGCGCACACGCCCTTCCATGCGTCCTGCTTCTCGAGCACCGGGCAGCTCTTCGCGAACGCTTCGAGGGACGGCCTCAGGCTCTCGCTTCCCCAGTCGGGAAGGTCGGCCCACTTCGCGGCCTCGAGCCTGCCGCGGTATTCCACGGGAGGCGCGGGCGGCTGAGCTTCCTTGGGCGCCTGCACCTGCGGGCATACGGGCTTTCCGACCGGCGGGCAGGCGAGCGGGGCCACAGTCGGTTGCTGCGGCTCCGAGACGCATCCGGCCAGCACGGCCGAGATGATGCAGGCTGCGCCGCTCGCGCGCCCGATCGCGGATAATGAGCGTACGCGCACGCGCATGGAGGCTGGATTGGGCTGGGTGTTCCTCGAGGTGGTGCTGGCACTGGGGATCGCGGTCGCGATCGTGTGGTGGACGTTCCCGAAGAAGCCGAAAGACGGCGGCGGCAAGGATCCCTGAGCGGGCCTCAATGCAGGACGCGCGGCACGCTCAGCGTGAACTCGGGGATGGGAGCCTCGAAGCGCGTGCCGTCCTCGGCGACCAGCTGGTAGGTGCCGCGCATCGTTCCCACCGCGGTGGGGATCGACGAGCCGCTCGAGTACTCGAACGTGTCGCCGGGCTTGAGCACGGGCTGCTCGCCCACCACGCCCATGCCGCGCACTTCCTGCACCTGGTTGTCGGCGTCCGTGATGATCCAGTGGCGGCTCATCACCTGCGCGGTCACGCTTCCGTTGTTGGTGATGCGGATCGTGTACGCGAAAACGTAGCGGTCTTCTTCTTCGTCCGATTGATCGGGAAGATAGGTGGAATGCGCCGTGACCGCGACGCTGTATTTCTTCGACACTGCAGGCATCACCCGATGGTAGCGTAGAATCGCTCGCCTCGCGCAAGGCACACGAAACCGCCCATGACCGCAACCTTTCGCATCGCCCCGAGCATCCTTTCGGCCGACTTTTCGCGGCTGGGCGAGGAAGTCCGCGACGTGATCGCGGCGGGCGCGGACCTCATTCACTTCGACGTGATGGACAACCATTACGTTCCCAACCTCACCGTGGGGCCGCTCGTCTGCGAGGCCATCCGCCCGGTGGCCACGGTGCCCATCGACGTGCACCTGATGGTGAAGCCCGTGGACCGGATCGTTCCCGATTTCGCGCGCGCCGGCGCCCGGATCATCAGCTTCCATCCCGAAGCGAGCGAACACATCGACCGCACGCTGGGCCTCATCCGCGACGTGGGCTGCAAGGCGGGCCTCGTGTTCAACCCCGCCACGCCGCTCGACTACCTCGACCACGTGATGGACAAGGTCGATCTCGTGCTCGTCATGTCGGTGAACCCGGGGTTCGGCGGGCAGTCGTTCATCCCGTCGGCGCTCGGGAAGGTCGCCGAGGCGCGCAAGCGCATCGACGCGAGCGGGCGCGAGATCTGGCTCGAGGTCGACGGCGGCGTGAAGGCCGACAACATCGCGAAGGTCGCGGCCGCCGGCGCGGACACGTTCGTCGCCGGATCGGCCATCTTCGGCGAGAAGGATCGCGCCGCCGCGATGAAGCGGCTGCGCGAAGAGCTGAAGCGAGCTACAATCGGCTGATGGTTCTCATGGCACTGCACGGAAATCACTTCGGTTGGCGATGGCAAAGCTGGCGCTAGCGCGCTCGCATCGCCTCGTCCTCCCGAAACGTGAACCGTGTGGTGACTCATGACTGAAACCGAATTCCAGGCGCTCGCCCGCGCCGGCTACAACCGAATCCCGCTGCGCCTCGAGACGCTCGCCGACCTCGACACGCCGCTTTCCATCTACCTCAAGCTCGCCAACCGTCCCGGTTCGTACCTGCTGGAGTCGGTGATCGGGGGCGAGCGCTTCGGCCGCTATTCGATCGTGGGACTGCCGGCGCGGGAGCGCCTGGAGGTCTCGGGCAGGCGTGTGACGCTCACGCGCGACGGCAAGGTCGCCGAGCAATCGGAGGCCGCCGATCCGCTCGAGCGCATCGACGCGTACCTCAAGTCGTTCCGCGCGGCGCCTCCGGGGCCGGCGCTTCGCTTCACGGGCGGGCTCGCGGGCTATTTCGGCTACGACACGGTGCGCTACATCGAGAAGCGCCTCGAGCGCCCGCGCAAGCCCGACCCCATCGGGTTGCCCGAGATACGTCTGCTGCTCTCCGACGAGCTCGCGGTGGTGGACAACCTCTCCGGCAAGCTCCACCTCATCGTGTACGCCGATCCGGCATCGCCCGACGCGTACAAGCGCGCCTCGCGAAGGCTGGAGGAGCTGCGCGCGCAGCTGCGAAGCCACGCCGACCTCCTTCCGCCTCACGTGCCGCGCCCGTCGATGGATCCGCCGCGCTCCAATATCGGCGAGGGCGCGTTCTACGACGCGGTGGCGAAGAGCAAGCGATACATCGCCGACGGCGACATGATGCAGGTGCAGGTCTCGCAGCGCCTGTCGCAGCCGTTTCCGTACTCGCCGGTGAACCTCTACCGGTCGCTGCGTTCGATCAATCCGTCGCCCTACATGTTCTATTTCGATTTCGGCGATGCGCAGCTCGTGGGCGCTTCGCCCGAGATCCTGGTGCGGCGCGAGGGCGACAAGGTGACGCTTCGCCCCATCGCCGGCACGAGGAAGCGCGGCTCCACCCCCGAGAAGGACCTCGCGATGGAGCGCGAGCTCGTGAGCGACCCGAAGGAGCGCGCCGAGCACGTGATGCTGATCGACCTGGGACGCAACGACGTGGGCCGCATCGCGAAGACCGGCACCGTGAAGGTCACCGAGACCATGGTGGTCGAGCGCTATTCGCACGTGATGCACATGGTGTCCAACGTCGAAGGCGAGGTGCAGTCGTCGCTCACGCCGATGGAGCTCCTGCGAGCGACGTTTCCGGCGGGCACCGTCACCGGCGCGCCGAAGGTCCGCTCGATGGAAGTGATCGACGAGCTCGAGCCCGAAGCGCGCGGCGTGTACGCGGGCGCCGCGGGCTACCTCGGATTCAACGGCAACGTCGACCTCGCCATCGCGATCCGCACCGGCGTCGTGAAGGACGGGACGCTCCATGTCCAGGCGGCCGCGGGAATCGTCGCCGACTCGATCCCCGAGAACGAGTGGCGCGAGACGCAGAACAAGGCGCGCGCGCTGCTCGCCGCCGCGGAGCAGGTGCACGGCGGCCTGGACGCCCCTCTCGCCTGAAAAGGAAACGGCCGGAGAAGAGCCATGCTGCTGATGATCGATAACTACGACTCGTTCACCTACAACCTGGTGCAGTACCTTGGCGAGCTGGGTGCGGAGGTGCGGGTGTACCGCAACGATGCGATCACGCTCGACGAGGTTGCGACGCTGCATCCGCAACAGATCGTCATCTCGCCGGGGCCGTGCACGCCGGCCGAGGCCGGTATCTCGGTCGAGCTGATCCACCGTTTCAGCGGCCGCATCCCCATCCTCGGCGTCTGCCTCGGTCACCAGAGCATC
>DATJVS010000118.1:0-40101 GCA_035501715.1 Usitatibacter sp. | reverse complement strand
GCTCGGTTCCCCACTTCACCGCCCTCGACGGGATCGACCTCGAGGTCCGGCGCGGCGAATCCGTCGGGCTCATCGGCGAGAACGGCGCCGGCAAGTCGACGCTGCTCAAGATCATCGCGGGCGTGGCGAGGCCCACTCGCGGCACGGTCGCGGTGCAGGGCCGCGTGAGCGCACTGCTCGAGCTGGGCAGCGGCTTCCATCCCGACTACACGGGGCGCGAGAACATCTTCCTGTCGACCGCGATCAGGGGCCTGTCCCATCGCGAGGCGCAGGGGCTCATGGGATCGATCGTCGAGTTCGCGGACATCGGCGATCACATCGACGAGCCCGTGAAGCACTATTCGTCCGGGATGGTCGTGCGCCTGGGCTTCGCCGTCGCGACTGCACTGCGCCCGGACCTGCTCATCACCGACGAGGTGCTCGCCGTAGGCGACGAATCGTTCCAGAAGAAATGCATCCGCTGGATCGAGCAGTACCTCGGCTCGGGCGGCACGCTCCTGCTTTGCTCGCACAGCATGTTCCACATCCAGACCCTTTGCCGTCGCGCGATGTGGATCCACGAAGGACGCGCGCGCCTCGCGGGCGACAGCTTCGAGGTGACCCGCGAGTACCTCACGTACCACGAGGAGAAGCAGGCGCAGCAGCCCGTGGCGGCACGGGCGGCCTCCGGGACCCAGGCGGCCGTCGAAGATGCGTGGTCGGAAGACGAGAGTGGCGCGCGTGCGACGACGTTCCCGCATGGCGGCTGCATGGTCCTGCAGGGAATCGCGTTCGAGCCCGACGGCCGCGTTCCGGTGATCCTTTTCGGCATCGTCCGCGCCGATGGCACGCCGGTGTACGGCTCGCACTCGAACGAGGGGGGCTTTCGTCCCGTGCCGCTGGGCGACAGGCGCTTCGGGTTCGCCGTGCGTTTCGACGCTCTCGCCCTGCTGCCCGGCAAGTACCGCTTTCGCCTCCATGTCCTGGACCCCGAGGGGCTGCGCCTGTTCGACACGGTGGAGAAGGATTTCGTGGTCACCGGAGCGACCCGGGACTACGGGCTCGTGAGGCTGCGACACACCTGGCAACCCGGCCGCACGCCATGAGGCGGCGCGCCGATCCTGGCCCTTCCTAGGCGATCTTCCAGCCGTGGATGGCGAAGAAGCGCCACGCCGATCGCACGAACCACGCGACATGCCGCAGTCCCTTGCGCGAGGCCTCGCCTCCGTGATGGACGATGCGCGCCCGGGGAACGTACGCCACCTGTGCCTCGCGCCCGATGCGAAGCGACAGGTCGTAATCCTCGAAGTACATGAAGAACCGCGGGTCGAATCCGCCGACGCGCCTGAAGAGCGGCGTCTTCATCAGCATGAAGCAGCCGCTCGCGAGCGGCACCGGGGCCGTGGCGACGTCCGACGGCAGGTCGCGCATCTCGTAGCGGTCGAGCGCCTCGGCGAAGCGCGTGCGCAAGAAGCGGGGAGCGAAACCGCGCAGGAAGAGCACCCACACCGAGGGATAGCGCTTGCACAGGTACTGCCGCTCGCCCAGCGGGCCGCGCACCGCGGGCGCGACCGCTCCCACGCGCGCGTCTTCGCGCAGCGCCTCGATCGCCGCCACGAGCGTGTCGCGATCGAGCTCGACGTCGGGGTTCATCACGAGGTGCACGTCGGAGTCCAGCCGCGGCAGGACGAGGTTGTTGGCGCGGCCGTAGCCCACGTTGCCGTGGCCGTGGAGGATCTCCAGCGTGCCCGCCGATGCGAACGACTTCGCCGCTTGCGCGATCGGGCCGAGCGCGTCGGCCGGCCCGTTGTCGACCACGTAGAGCACCGCCTGCGAGACGAGCCCCGCGTCGCGCGCGCGCGCGATCGACGCCGCGAGCGAGGCGATCGAGCGCTCGAGCACCACGATGTCGGGTCTGTAGGTCACGACGGTGGCGGAAAGCTTCATCGCTAGTAGGGTTGGCGCGTGATGGCCTTCGAGCCCGTCACCCCATCGATTGTGTATGTGAATCCGCCATTGTTCGCATCGGAGAACGAGAGCGTGGCGGTGCCCGCCTGCCGCACGACCACGCTCGATTGGTTGAACGTGGCCGACGATGCCGCGGGGCCGGTCGTCGCGTAGACCTTGCCCGCATAGACGGTCGGCGAGGTCCACGTGCCCTCGGTGAGCGTGTACCAGGTCGGCATGCCGTTGGACCCATACGTGAACCACACCGCGAAGACCTCGTTGCTCACGTGCTGCACGATGTTCAGTCCCCAGCCCGATTCGTTCGCGTTCCACCACAAGTCCGTGTAGTTCGCCGCGGGGACGACGGCCGGGGCGAGGTAGGGCTGGAGGTACGAGAAGGACTTGTCGAACTGCGAGTACCAGTCCGATGCCTTGGGCGAGCTGCACGCGGCGCTGCCGCCGAAGAGCGCGCCGCGCAGCTGGTACTCGGTCCCGTCGAAGCTGTACAGGCCCGAGCCGCTGCTGCCGCCTTCCGTGGTGCCCGACGAATACTGCACCTCGTTGAACAGCGTGGTGGCGGTGGGCGCGAGGGGAAACGGCGATTGCGCGATGAGGCTGCCCTGCGAGACTTTCTTCAGGTCGCCCATGGGGTGGTGCGCGTTCACGATCGCGGTGCCGACGCCGAGCGCGTTCGCATTCCACCCGTTGAAGAATGATCCGGTGGGCGCGGCGTCGTTCAGCTTGATGAAGAGGATGTCGGTGTCCACGTTGCTGTACACGTACGTGGCGCCGCGGGAGAGCTGCACGTAGTTGGGCACCGTGAGGTTCGGCGGCGCGGTGCATGTCACCGCCTCGAAGAACCACAGCGTCTGCAGCGTGCTCGCGACGACCTGCATCTGCGCCGGCGTCTTGTAGGGCGCGTTGTCGTTGTCGAAGCAGTGGTTGGCGCTGAAGAACCAGGGAATCTGCGACGAGGTGTCGGTATCGTTCAGCAGCTGTCCCGTGCACAGGTAGGTGACCCGGCCGTCCTGGAACGTCATCTGCGCGACGCCGTTGCGCATGTCCTGGAACGAGAGGTTCGAATACAACGACGAGCACTTCACGTCCACCTCGCACGATCCCGACGTGCCGATGCCCGTGCCGGCCCCCTGCTTCAACCCGCTCTCGAGCGTCGTGAACACGTGCGCCACTCCACTGACGGCGAGCGCAAGCGTGGCCGGGTCGATGCCCGAGGGAACGAAGATCTCGACGGTCTGCGTGTCGCCGTCGGTGAGCGGCGTCCACCAGGGTTGCGTTCGATCGACGATGTCGCCCGCGCGGAAGGGGCCTTCGAGCCGCGACGGATTGGACGAACCGAACACGACCATCTGCACATTGCCGGGCACCCCGGCCAGATCGATCGCGAGACGCATCGAACCGGCTTGCGGGGAGCTGACGGAAAGCTGCGCCGCCGTTCCTCCATCGACGACCTTCCATGCGAGGCCGCGTGCCGAAGGCAGCTTCGTCGTGCCGATCTCGCGCTCGATTCCGATAGCCGTGCGCTTGCTCGACGCGCGGCTCGCCCGCTGCAGGGGCGCGAGCTCCGTGTCGGAAACCGGCGACAGCGTGACGTTGGTCGCGGAAAGCGGTGCGAGGCGAAGCTTCGCCTGGGGCGCGGCTTTCGCCCCTGCGGCAGGCTCTCCATGGATCGAGAGCTGCTGGGCGAATGCGGGCGCGCCTGCCACGATCGCCGCGGCGATGACAATCCACAATTTCTGCATGATCGTGGCCCGATTGTATTCTGCCAGACCGGGGCCGTACTTCAGAGTTCCCGCTCCGACTCCAACTCCACGATTGCGCCCAGGACGGCGTCGACTCCGATGGCGTGCATGCAGCGCGGCTCGGGACACTGCTCGACGGTGCGCGCGCAGCGCCGCACCCATTCCACCCGCCGGCCGAAGAGCATCCGCTGGTCGCGGCACGGGAAGGGATCGAGGCCCACGGCGCGCCACGGCGCCGCGCCCCAGAACTCGCCCGGCGCGCAAAGCGCCGCCGATCCCGGGCCGAAGAGCGTCACCGTCGGCGTGAACGTGACGCGCCCGAGGTGCGCGATGCCGGTGTCGGGCGCCACCAGCAGGCCCGCGTTGGCGACGAGGTGCCACATCTGCGCGAGGTCGAGGCGCCCCGCGTACGACATGAATCGTCCGTCGGGATCGCACTCGCGCACGATCGCTTCCTCGCCCCGTCCCGCGCTCCACGCGATCGAGTAGCCGCGTTTCGCGAGTTCGTCGGCGAGCGCCATCCATCGCGCGGCGGGCCAGCGCTTGAGCGGCGTGCTCGCGCCCACGTGCAGGATCGCGTAGGGCATCGGCGGCACCGCGAAGGAGTTCGTGCCGGGCGAGCGCCATTGCTCGCGCGTGTAGGGCGGGGGATCGGCCCCGTCTGCGAGCGCGGCGACCATGTCGCCCCACGGCGTGGGCTTCGCCGCATATGCGCGCGTTTCGTCGACGAACACGTTCTTGCTCCAGCGCATGTCGCCTCCATGCGCCACGATTCGCCTTGCCCTCATGGCGGCGGCGAGCCAGCTGTAGCGGTTGTCGCCCACGACGAACGCGACGTCGAACGGATCCTCGTCGAGAAGCGCGCGCGTGGTGGAGGAATCCAACGGCGTGAAGGGGAGGGCGCGCACGCCATAGGGGCGATGCTCGTAGAGGGGCACGGTGCCCGGGGCGGCGAGGAGCGTCAACTGCGCACGCGGATGGTTGTAGCGCAGCTTGGCGAGCAGGGGCGTGAGCATGAGCGTGTCGCCCAGCAGCAGGTTGTGCGCGACGAGGAAGCGCAAGCTCTCCGCCCGCTCGGCGCGCCGGCCGAAGCTTCGCGCGATCGCATGGGCGCCGACGAGCAAGCGCGTCGCGGTGCGCTCACCCATGGCGGGCCGCCTCCGAGAACACGCGCAGCATCCGCTCGACCATGAGCGCCTCCCCGAAGCGCTCTCGCGCCGCCGCGGCTGCGCGCTTGCCGAGAGATGCGCTCCATTCCGCGTCGCCCAGCAGCTTCTCGAGCTCCCCGCGTATCGCATCCGCGTCGCGAGGCGGCACCATCAGGCCGGTCAGGTTCTCATGGACGATCTCGCGGATGCTTCCCACCGGGGTGGTGAGCACGGGAAGCCCGCACGCCATCGCCTGCATCAGCGCCTGCGGCACGCCTTCGTTCGCATACGACGGAAGGCAGAACACGTCGAACGATTGCATCCACGGCGCGACGTCGGCCTGGTTGCCGGCGAATTTCACCTGCGACGCGATGCCGAGCTCCGCGGCGAACGCTTCGAGCGATTCGCGCTGCGGCCCGTCGCCCACGACCACGAGCAACGCATCGGCGCGCTTCATCGCCGCGAAGGCCTCGAGGAGATAGCGGTGGCCCTTCCAGCTTCGCAGCGTCGCCACGATGCCGACGATCGGCACGCCCTTCGGCAGCCCGATCGATGCGCGGGCGGTGTCGCGATCGCCGGGATGGAACCGCGCGAGATCGATGCCCGTCGGAATCGAGACGACGCGAGAACCTTCCACGCCCGTCTCGGCGATCACCTGCTCGCGAAGCTTCTCGCCCGTGGTGACGATGCGTGCCGTGGCCGCGTTGTAGAGCCACCGCGTCGCGCGGTTATGGGGCAGCGGAGCGGAGATATGGCGCGTGCGGACGATGGGCGGCGCGGAGGGCAGCGTGGCGCGCGCGAGCGCGGCGAGCCACGTGTCCGTGGAGCTGTGCGTGTTGATGACGTCGAACGCGTGGCGCGCGAGCAGTTGCCGCAGCGCGAGAACGCCGCGCGCTCCCTTGCGCGCGATGGGAATCGCCCGGGCCTTCACGCCGAATCGCGCGGCCTCGGCGAAGATGCGCGACTGCGCGGGCGCGGCAAGGAGCACCTCGTGTCCCATTCGCGCGACGCCGGCGGCTTCCGTGAGCACGCGGATCTCCTGGCCGCCCCAGCCCAGCGACGACTCCGTGTGCAGGATGGCGAGCGCCATCAGGTGAACTGCAGGCGATGCAGGCCCGCGTACATCCCGCCGGCGGCCACGAGCTCGGCGTGCGTGCCCGCCTCGACGATCCGGCCCTGGGCGAGCACCACGATGCGGTCGGCCTTCTCGATGGTGGACAGGCGATGGGCGATCACGATGGTGGTGCGCCCGCGCATCAGCGTGTCCAGCGCCGCCTGCACCGCGCGCTCGCTCTCGGTGTCGAGGGCCGAGGTCGCTTCATCGAGCAGCAGGATGGGCGCGTCCTTGAGGATGGCGCGCGCGATCGCGATGCGCTGGCGCTGGCCGCCCGAGAGCTTCGCGCCGTTCTCGCCGATGGGCGTGGCGAGACCCTGGGGCAACACGCGGATGAATTCCATCGCGTGCGCGGCTTCGGCCGCCGCGACGATGCTCGATTCGGAAACGCTCGCGGCGCGCCCATAGGCGATGTTGGCGGCCACCGTGTCGTTGAAGAGCACCACGTTCTGCGACACCAGCGCGACCTGGCGGCGCAGGCTCTCGAGCTTCAGTGCCTCCAGGTCGTGGCCGTCCAGCGTGACGCGTCCCGACTGCGGATGGTAGAAGCGCGGCAGGAGGTGGATGAGGGTGGACTTGCCTCCGCCCGACGGGCCCACGAGCGCCACGGTCTCACCGGGCTCGATGGCGAGCGTGAGATCGGCGAGCGCCGGGCGCGAGCCGGTCTTGTAGGTGAGGGTCACGTGCTCGAAGCGGATGGCCCCCTTGGCCCGGTCGATCTCGACCGTGCCGCGGTCGTCCTCCGGTGGCTCGTCCACGAGCCCGAAGACGCTCTCGCACGCCGCGAGACCCTTCTGCAGCCACTCGTTGATGCCCGTGAGGCGCTTCAACGGCTGGAGCAGCATCCCAGTGGCGGCGATGAACTCGAGGAAATGCCCCACGTCGGTGGTGCCCGCGGAGGCCTGCTGCGCGGCGAAGTAGATGATCGCCGCGATGGCGCACGCGACGAAGAGCTGCGTTACGGGCACCGTCCCCGCGGCGGCCACCGCCTGCTTCATGGTGAAGCGCCGGATGCGCTGGCTCGCGGCCTCGAATCGCCTGCTCTCGTAGTCCTGCCCGCCGAAGACGCGCACCACGCGCTGGTTGGCGATGGATTCGTCGAGCACCTCGGCCACGCCGCCCATGGCGCGCTGGGTCTCGCGGCTCATGGTGCGCAGCCTCCGGCTGAAGGCGCGCACGACGATGGCGATGGGCGGGATCACCACGAACGTGATGAGCGTGAGCCTCCAGTTCGACCAGAGCAGGATCGCCATGAGCGCCACGATCGTGACCGAGTCGCGCACCAGCACCGTGAGCACGCTGGTCGAAGCGGAGGAAAGGTTGTTCACATCGTTGGTGAACTTGGTGACGAGCGATGCGGTGGCCACCTCGTCGAAGAATCCCGGCGGCAGGCGCAGCACCTTGGCGAACATCTCGCGGCGCAGGTCCAGGATCACCTTCTGGGAGGCCCATTGCGTGGAGTAGCCCGAGGCGAAGCTCGCCACGCCGCTCACGACGAAGACCACGATGAGCGCCACCGGCAGCAGCACCGCGAGCGCCGGGTCGTGGTTCACGAAGAGCTGCTTCACCATCGGGTCCAGGAGCTTCACGAGGGCCGCGTCGGCGAGGCCGCCCACGACCATCGCGACGACTCCCCAGAGGAGCATCGCCTTGTAGGGCCAGACGTGGCGCAACAGCCGCGCGTAGAGGGCCCGGCTGGACTGGGAGGTCTCGGTCATCCCGCCATTATCGGTGAAGCAGGCGCCGATAGAGCGCGAGGTACTGCTGCGCCATGGACTGCGGCGTGAGACCGGCGACGGCGTCACGCGCGTTGGCGCCCATGCGCGCGGCGCTGGCGGGATCCAGCCGCTCGAGGGCCGAGGCGATGCCTTCCACGTCCAAAGCGTCCCGGACGAAGCCGCTTTCGCCCTCGGCGAGCATCTCGGCCGCGCCGCACTTGGGCGTGGTGATGACGGCAAGCCCGCTCGACATCGCCTCGATCGCCGCGTTGGGGAAGGGATCGTAGAGCGTGGCGAGCGCGAAGCTGTCCGCGGCCGCATGGTAGGGGCGAACGTCGGAGACCGTGCCCACGAAGCGCACGCGGGACTCGATGCCCAGGGATCGGGCGAGCGCCACGTAACGCTCGGAATGCTTGTCGCGGCCGGCGACGATGGCCCAGGGCTTCGAGGGCGCCAGCGCGAGCGCCCTGAGCAGGCTCGCCACGCCCTTGCGCTCGAAGCCGCTGCCCACGTGCAGCACCACGTTCGCATCGCGTGGGATTGCGAGTTGCTCGCGCACGCCAGAGCGCATGTCGCCGCGCAGGCCCGGATGGAAGTAGCTCGAATCCACCGCGTTGCGGATCAACTCGAGCTTCGCCGCGTCGGTGCTAAACCGCGAGGCGATCTCGCGGCGGACCATCTCGGAATTGCAGATCACGGCGCGAAGCCGCGGCGAGGTGAAGAGCGCTCGCTCGGCCCCCAGCAGGTATCGATGGTGCGGATTCCATTGCGTGAGGCGCGCGGCGAACGGCGTTTGCACCCGGGCGCGCTGCTCGAGCCATTCGGCGTGCACGCCGTCGCCCGCGCGATAGACGTCGCAGCAGGCGAGGCGCTCGTGGGACTGCACGAGGTCGAAGCGCCGTTGCGAAAGCTCGCGGCAGACGGCCCGCGCGAAGCTCGCGTCGCGCCAGTAGCTGCCGACATGGAACGGATCGAGGATGAGCGCCGAGCCGTCGTGGCCGGGCCAGTGGCGCGTGACGATGGTGAGCGACACGCCTTCGGCCTTGAGGGCCGCGATGGCGTTCTGCACGAAGCGCTCGGCGCCACCCGCCGGGTCGTAGCGGCTTCGCACCAGGGCCACGCGCGGCGCGAGGTGCGGCGCGCTCACCGCTGCGACAGGAGCTCGTTCACCGCCGAGCGCACCTGCTCGACGGGAAGCTGCGTGATGCATTCGCTCACCTTGCCGCCGCCGCAGCCGTCGTTGCCGCATGGGCGGCACGGATGCGTGCTCGTGACCACGCGATGGGCCACGCGCCACGGTCCCCACTCGTGCTCGCCGCTCGGGCCGAAGAGCGCCACCACGGGCGTGCCCATGGCCGCGGCAATGTGCATGGGCGCGGAGTCCACGCCGAAGAAGAGGCGGGCGCGCGCGGAGAGCGCTGCCATCTCGCGCAGCGTGAGCTTTCCGGCAAGATCGGTGACCGGGACCGCGGCCTCGGCCACGATGCGCTCCACGATCGCGCGCTCGCGCGCATCGGGCGCGCCGGTGACGACGACGCGATGCCCGTCGGCGACGAGGGCGCGCAGCAACGCCGCATTCTTCGCATCGGTCCAGGTCTTGAAGAGCCAGCGCGACGCGGGATGCACCTGGATGAATCCCCTGGCGGCGATGCCCTCGGCGGAAAGCAGCTCGTCCACGCGCGCCTCGGCTTGCGCGCCCGGGACCATCACGAGGGGCTTCTCGTCCTCCTCGGGATAAATGCCCACGCGGCGCAGTGCATCGAGGTTGGACTCCACGGTGTGCCGCGGCCGCGCCTTGGGCGACGGGTATTGGTGTGAGAAGCTCCAGCCCCACCAGCGGCTCGCGCGCTGCGGCGCGACCGAATATCGCGGGCGCAGCATTTGCGCGAGCCACGCCCCGCGCCAATGGTCCGTGAGGTGCACGATGAGGTCGTAGCGGCGCTCGCGCAAATCCTGCAGCAGCGACAGCTCGCGGTGCGCCTGGAGCGCGAGGCCCCTGCGCTTCCAGTCGCGATCGATGGCGTGGATCTTCGCCACGGCCGGATGTCCTTCCAGCATGTCGCGCGTTTCGCCGTAGACGAGGGCATCGACTTGCGCGCCGGGAGCGCGATTGCCGAGCACCGTGAACACGGGCGAGGACAGGAGCACGTCGCCGTGGTGGCGCAGCTTCACCACGAGGATGCGGCGGACGTTGGAGAGGTTGACTGCGTCGGGAACCAAGTTGGGAGCGGCCGCCATGGCGCGAACGTGGGATAGAATAATCGATCTAAATGAACAAGGTACGCACGGTCGACGCTCGCGGCTTCGAGAATGCGTTGCGGCTCTTTCGCGAAGGCCACCTGGAGGCCGCGGAGCAAGCCGTCGAGAGCCTCATCGCGAAGTGGCCTGCCGACGCGGAGATCGCGCTGCTCGGCGGGATGATCGCCAATCGCAGCGGCCGCCACGACGTTGCGGTGCGTCGCCTCGAAGGCTGCGTGGCGCTCAAGCCCGGCCACGCCCGGGCGCACGCGGCGCTCGCCCAGGCCTATGAAGCCGTCGGTCGCGACCAGGATGCGCGCCGCGCTTACGAATTGGCGCTGCGCGCCGAGCCGGCGATGGCCGAGGCGCGCAACGGCTTGGGCATCAACCTGTTCCGCGCGGGAGACACCGAAGAAGCGCTGCGATGCTTCGAGCGTGCCGTCGCGGACAATCCGCGTCTGGTCCAGGCGCGCGTGAACGCGGGGCGCGCGCTCGCGTTCCTCGGCCGCAACGAAGCCGCCGCGCGGCGCTTTGCCGAAAGCCTCGATGTCTCGACGCAACCCGAGGTCTGGCGCGAATGCGCAAGGGGTCTCTACGACGCGGGAGCATTCGACGCGGCGGCCTCGGCCTACCAGCGCCTCCTCGAGGCGTCTCCCGGCGATTCCACGAGCCGCGTCTGGTACGCCATGGCGCTCGAGATCCTTGGCGATCGCGCGTCCGCGAGCCGCGAGCTCGGTCGTGTCGAGCGCGACAACCCGGCTCTCGCGCCGGCTCGCGCCTCGCTCGCGCTCGAGCTGCTGCGGCGCGGCCAGATCGCGCGAGGATGGTCCGAGTATCCCTATCGGCCAACGCGAGGCGGCGAGATCTTTCGGGCGATTGCCGGGGGAAGCTATCCGCCGGCGCTTCCTTCCAACCTGGACGGCTGCGACATCCTGCTGGTCGGCGAGCAGGGCCTGGGCGACATGCTGTTCTTCCTGCGCTATGCGGCGCCCCTCGCGCAGCTTGGCGCGAAGCTGCATCTTCGTGCGGACGCGCGACTCGAATCGCTCGTGCGGCGCGCCATGCCCGTTGCCTCGTGGGCGCAGGGCGACGAAGGCCCGCGGGACGCGATTCGCCTCTGGGTGGGAGACCTGCCGCTCGTTGCGGGCCGCATCACGGGGCCCGTGGCTCCCTCGCTGCGGATCGCCCCGTTGGACGAGCGCGTGGCGCGGATGCGCGAACGCATCGCGAGCATCGATGGGCCGCGCGTGGCGGTCGCGTGGCGCGCGGGAACCGCGGGGAGCGAGCGTCCTGCGGGGCAAAGCCTGCTGTTCAAGCAATTGCCCGAGGAGGAATTGGGCCGGGCCCTGGCGCCGCGCGCGGCGGGCTGCGTGAGCATCCAACGCGCGCCGTCCGAAGCATCCATGTCCCGATTCGCCGCGGGGCTCGGCCGCCGGCCTGCGGATTTTTCCGCCGCCAACGAAGATCTTGAGGATATGCTGGCGCTGTTGTGGCTGGTCGACGACTACGTGGGCGTTAGCAGCACCAACGTACATTTGCTCGCGGCGCTTGGCCGGAAAGGGCGAATACTGCTGCCGTACCCGCCGGAGTGGCGGTGGCAGGACCGCGGCCAGTCGCCGTGGTTCGAGCAGTTCGGTACATACCGGCAGGGGTCCGACGGCGACTGGAGCGCCGCGATGGGCAGGCTGCGTGACGATCTCGGAATGGAGGCGGGGGGATGATCAGGGTTTTCATCGGGTACGACAATGCGGAGCGCGTGGCGGCGAGCGTTCTCGCCCACAGCATCCACATGCACGCGAGCGAGCCCGTGGCGATCGCGCCCATCATGCTCTCGCAGCTGCGCGCGGTCTTCGACCGTCCCCGCAACGAGATGCAATCGACCGAGTTCTCGTTCTCGCGCTTCCTCGCGCCGTGGCTCGCGGGCTACGAGGGCTGGGCCGTGTTCATGGATTGCGACATGCTGGTGCGCGCCGACATTGCCGGGCTCTGGAAGCTTCGCGACGAGCGCTATGCCGTGCAGGTCGTCAAGCACGTGCACGTGCCGAAGGAGGAGAAGAAGTTCCTGGGGCAGGTGCAGACCAAGTACGAGAAGAAGAACTGGTCGTCGGTGATGCTCATGAACTGCGCGAAGTGCAAGGCGCTCACGCCCGAGTACGTGAACACCGCGACGGGCTTGCAGCTGCACCAGTTCAAGTGGCTGGGCGACGACGCCCTCATCGGAGCGCTGCCCGCTCGATGGAACCACCTCGTGGGCTACGACGCGCCCGATCCCGGCGCCGCGCTCGCGCACTTCACCATCGGCGGCCCGTGGTTCAAGGAGTACGAGCGCAGCGAGTTCGCCGGCGAATGGTTCGCCGCCCGCGATGCGATGCTCACGGCTAGCGGCCGCGCGAAGCCTCCCGCCTAGAAGCTCGCGAAGCTCACCGAGAGCATCACGCCGCGCCCCGGAGCGTTGTATCCCACGACTGTCTCGTAGCGCTTGTCGAAGAGGTTGGTCGCCGCGAGCTGCGCCGACCAATGCTTGTCGAACTCGTAGCGCACGCGGGCATCCACGACCGTGTAGCCGCCGAGGCGCGAGGCCGGATCCTCGTTCGCGGAATCGAAGCGCTCGCTCGAGGCGAACAGCGTCACGCCGCCGCTGAACTGCCCGAAGGCGCGGCTCACCTCGAACGTGCCGAAGCGCTGCGCGCGCCCTTGCAGCATCGCGCCCGTGTCCTCGTCCTTCGGCCGCTGCGCGGTGAATGAGCCCTTCCAGCGGGCGCCCAGCCACTGCGTCTCGGCCACGGCTTCGAGGCCGCGCGCCCTGGCGCGGCCCACGTTGAGCACCGTGGCCTGCGTCGCGTCGAAGACGATGAGGTCGTCGAAGCGGTTGTCGAAGTAGGTGAGGCGCCACTGCGGCCCCGCGCCGGGCAGGTTGCGAAGCGTGAGCTCGTAGCTCGTGGTCTGCTCGGGCTGCAGCGACGGATTGGGCGAATAGAAACCCGGGAACGACGGGCCATAGAGATCGTAGAACGTCGGCGCGCGGAACCCCTTGGCATACGTGAATGCGATGCGCGAGAAATCCGGCCAGTCGAAGCCGTAGGACAGGCTCCCGGTCGAGTGCTGCCCGAACTGGTCGTCGTCGTCCCAGCGCATGCTTGCCTCGACGCGTTGTCCCTGCCAGAGCTGGTTCACGCCGAGGAAGGCCGAGTTCGTGTTGCGCTCGTCGTTGGTGAACGGGTCGTTGGCGTCGCTGTAGACCTTCTGCCGCAGAGTCTCCGCGCCGAGCGAGAACGTGCCGCCGGTGATGGGGAATTCGTTGAGCCACGTGGCCTGCAGCTGGCGCGTCTCGAAGTGATCGGCGAAGCTGCCGTGGTCCTCGAGGCGGTCGAGCCCTTCGCCGATGGACAGCGTGCTCGTCCACGACGGCGAGAAGGCGAGGCTCGAGGTGAACTTGGCGCCCGAGATCACGTGGTAGTTCCAGTCGTCGCTTCCGGGGCCCGAGTCGAAATGGGTGTGCGCGTTGGTCGTGAACGCGTCGAACGCGAGTGTCTCGCCGTTCCACGTCTTCTGCGAGAAGTGGAAGCTGAAGTGCGCGTCGTCGTATGGATCGCGGTCCGGGTTGTAGATGAACCCCGCGCGCGGGTTGGTGGCGCTTTGGGCGTCCACGGACCTGTAGCCCGCCGAAAGCGAGAACTTGGTCGTGTCGTCCGCCGCGGTGAGTCCCGCGGACACGCGCCAGTCGTCGTCGGTGCCGTAGCCCGCGTCGGCGAAGAAATAGGGCACGTTCTTGCCGCGCGTGAAGACCTGGATCACGCCGCCCATGGCGTCGCCGCCGTAGAGGCTGGAAAGCGGCCCCTTCACGACCTCGATGCGCTCGATCATGTCGAGGGGAATGTGCTCGATGGCCGTGGTGCCGACGGTCGCGGAGCCAACGCGCATCCCGTCCACCAGCACGAGGGTCTGCGCCGAGCCCGCCCCGCGCACGAAGAGCGATTCGGGTTGTCCCGGCCCGCCGTTGGCGCGAAGCTCGATGCCCGCCTCGCGTTGCAGCACTTCGCCCAGCGAGAGCGACCCGGCGGCGGCGAGCTGCTCGCGCGTGATCACGACGACGTCGCGAAGGGTGTTGGTCGGTGTCGTCGAGCGCGTGGCGGTGACGACGACGGGATCGGGCGATTGGCGCAGGTCGGGCGGCGTTGAGTCCTGGGCCTGCGCGCCCAGGCTGGCGAGCCCCGCGAGGCCCGCGATCGACAGCACTTTCATCGGAGTGGTGGTCCTTCTTCGAGCGGCGAGCGTCCCCGCAAGCCGCAGGTTTCGATCGGAAAACCCGCGAAGGGTTTTCCCCCTGCGCGAAGGGACCGGTCTCCGGGCTCGCGAGAAACGGCTCCTTCCGAGGCCTTCCCACGGCTTGCAACTGCCGCAGTGGCATGGTTTCGGTCGGTGTCTCGCTTACCGTTGCGGGGGCAGCGCCGGCATTCCACCGGCTTCCCGTACATCCCAACGCTGGGAGGATGATACGCCCTGCCCGCGAATGCCGCTCGAAACGACTTTCAAAAACGCGGCTTAAACATTGACGGCGCACGGCTTTTCCAATAGGGTGCGTGCATGGATTCGGAACTCGACGGCCTCGAGGAAAAGCTCGCGCAGCTGGTGCGCAGGCTGGAGACGTTGCGCGGCGAGAACCGGGAGCTGCGCCAGCAGCTCGCCAACCGCACCGACGAGAACGCCCGCCTCGCCGAGAAGCTCGCGGCGGCCAAGTCGCGCATCGAGGCGCTGCTCAAGCAGATTCCCGAGACCGAGTCGTGAGCGCCGCGGACAAGGCCAACGGCAAGGGCGCTCTCACGCTGAATCTCCTGGGGCGCGAATTCCGCGTGGCCTGTCCCGAAGGCGAGGAGAAGCAGCTCATGGCCTCGGCCGACTACCTCAACCGCAAGCTGAAGGAGATCCGCGACCTGGGCAAGATCGCGGGCAACGAGCGCATCGCGATCATGGCGGCGCTCAACATCGCCCACGAGATGATGACGAATCGCCAACCCGCTGCCTCGTCGCCTTCCTTTGACGCAGAGGCGATTCGACGTAGAATTGTCTCGATGCAGGAGACGGTGGATTCGGCTCTCTCCGCCGACCAGGAGAAGCTGTTCTAGCGGTCGGGTTTCCTGCGGCGTTCGTCCGGGCTTACATCCTTTGAACCGATAGCGGTAATCCTGGACGCCGGCCAAGGCCACTATTGTGCGAGTCCCACGTCGGACTTACCTGCGGTGGCCGGTTGGCGACCGCCTTGAACCGATGGTTCGAGGTGCAGCTTGGACGAACACCGCAGGGAATCCATGAGCTTCTGGCTGATGAAGTCCGAGCCCGACGAGTTCTCCATCGACGATCTCGTCCGCGCGCCCGGGCAGGCCACGCCGTGGTTCGGCGTCCGCAACTACACCGCCCGCAACTTCATGCGCGATTCCATGCGCATCGGTGACGGCGTGCTCTTCTACCACTCGAGCTGCGAAGTGCCCGGCATCTACGGGCTCGCGAAGGTCGCGAGCGCGCCCTATCCCGACGACTCGCAATTCGACCGCAAGGGCGAGTACTTCGACCCGAAGTCCACGCGCGACAATCCCCGCTGGATCCTCGTGGACGTGAAGCTCGTGAAGAAGACCCGTCCCATGCCGCTCGAGGAGATGCGCAGCTACCGCGAGCTCGCGAAGATGATCACGCTGAAGCGCGGCAACCGACTCTCGATCACGCCCGTGACCGAGGCGGAGTGGAATTTCATCGTGAAGCGCCTGGGCGAGTCGCCCTGAAGCGCGGCGAGATCACAAGCCGCACCAGCGTCGCGCGAGCGTGGTGAAGAGGTCGGTGGACTGCGCGATGCGCTCCATGGAGCACCACTCGTCGGTCTGGTGCGCGAGCGTGGGCTCGCCCGGCCCCAGGATCACCGCGGGCGGGCCGCCGAAGCCGCGCTTCAGGTCCGCGCCGTCGGTCGAGAAGGTGATTGTCTTCGGCGTGGGACGGGCGCCGAGGAGCGGCGCGCACGCGTCGAACACTTCCTGCACCCACTCGTCGCCCGGCTCCGTGTAGAGCTTCTCGGTGTCCACGATCTGGCGCACGCTGGCCCCGCGCGGGGCGAGCAGCGACTGCAGCGACTTGCACAGGTGCGCATGCTCGATGCCGGGCACGGTGCGCGTGTCGAGCGTGATGCGAGCTTCGTCGGGGACCGAGTTGGTGTTGAGCCCGCCGTGGAAGGTGCCGATGTTGATGGTGGGCTTGCCCATCACCGGGTGCGATTCCACCGGGAAGTGGAAATGCTCCAGGTCGCCGATCACGCGCGCCATCTTCACGATCGCGTTGTCGCCCACCTCGGGCATGGAGCCGTGCGCGGTGACGCCGCGGGTCTGCACTTCGAACCAGGCGAGGCCCTTGTGCCCGATGTACGGATAGTTGGCCGTGGGCTCGGCGACCACGATGGCGCCCGCGCGGCCCAGGAGCTTGCGGTCGGCGAGGAACTTGGCGCCCTCGCATCCGACTTCTTCGCCGGCGGTGATCACGAGCACGAGGCCCGGGGAACGGGCGAGCTTGGGCGCGAGCTCGATCGCCGCGCACACGAAGGCCGCGATGCCGCTCTTCATGTCCGTGGAGCCGCGGCCGTAGAGCCTGTCGCCGTCGGTCTCGCCTGCGAACGCATCGTGGTGCCAGCGGGCCGCGCCCAGCGGCACGATGTCGATGTGACCCGTGAAGCAAAGCGGCGGCTTGCCCTCGGACCCGCCGATCTGCGCGATGAGGCTTGTGCGGCCTTCCGCGAACTCGTGGTATTCGACGCGGTAGCCCGCGTCCTCCAGGAGCTTGCCGATGGCGTGGGCGCAAGCGCGCTCCATGCCCGGGGGGTTGATGGTGTTGAACCTGAGCAGCTCGCGAGTGAGCGCGAGCGGGGCCGGAGCGTTCATGTCTGCGCATCCCGGGCCGCGCGCGCGCGCCGGCGGCGGCGCTGGGCCCAATTGTTGAGGAGCTCCACCATCACCGAGAAGCCGAGCGCGAAGTACACGTAGCCCTTCGGGATGTGGAAGTGGAAGCCGTCGGCGATCAGCATCACGCCGATCAGCAGCAGGAAGGAAAGGGCCAGCATCTTGATGGTCGGGTTGGCCGCCACGAAGTGGGCGAGCGGATCGGAGGCGATGAGCATCACGCCCACGGCGGCGATCACCGCGACCACCATCACCCAAAGGCGGTCGGCCATGCCCACGGCGGTCACCACGGAGTCGATGGAGAACACGATGTCGATGATCGCGATCTGCGTGACCACCATGAGGAACGTCGCGCCCCGGTTGCGCGGGCCCTTGTCCTCCTCGTCGCCCTCGACCTCGTTGTGGATCTCGTGCGTGGCCTTGTAGAGCAGGAAGAGCCCGCCCACGAGCATGATCACGTCGCGCCACGAAAGGCCGAACCCGCCCACGCGCAGGAAGGGCTCCGTGAGCCCCACGATCCATGCGAGCGTGGCGAGGAGCGCGAGGCGCGTGACGAGCGCGAGCGCGAGGCCCACCTTGCGCGCGGCGCCCTGCTGGTCGGCGGGCAGCCGCCCCGCGAGGATCGAGATGAACACGAGGTTGTCGATGCCCAGCACGATCTCTAGCGCCATGAGCGTGACGAGGCTCGCCCAGACGGCGGGCTCGGAGACCCACGCGAAGGTGAAGAATTCCACTTAGGAGATGAGCCGCCTGGCGGCTTCCTCGTATTTCTCGGACGTCTTGCGCGCCACCTCGGGCGGCATCTGCGGCGCGGGCGGCTTCCTCTCGAAGCCGATGGAGTCGAGCCAGTTGCGCACGTACTGCTTGTCGAAGCTCTCGGGGCTCGCGCCTTCCTTCCACGTGTCGAGCGGCCAGAAGCGCGAGGAGTCGGGCGTGAGCGCCTCGTCGATGAGGTGGAGCCTGCCGGAAGCGTCGGTGCCGAACTCGAACTTCGTGTCGGCGATGATGATGCCGCGGTCCAGCGCGTACTTCGCCGCGGCCTCGTAGAGCTTCACCGCCGTGTCGCGCACTTCCTTCGCGCGCGCCTCGCCGATTCCCTTCGCCATCTCCTCGAAGGAGATGTTCTCGTCATGGTGTCCGGCCTCGGCCTTGGTGGCGGGCGTGAAGATGGGATGCGGAAGCTTCGAGGCGCGCTTCAGGCCCGCGGGCAGCCTGATGCCGCAGACGCTTTGCGACTCCTGGTATTCCTTCCAGCCCGAGCCCTCGAGGTAGCCGCGCACGACCGCCTCGACGGGAATGGTCTTCATGCGGCGCACGACGATCGCGCGGCCGCGCACCTGGTCGCGCTCGCCGGGCGCCACCACGGTCTCCGGGTCGATGCCCGTGAGGTGGTTGGGCACGATGGAGGCGAGCCTGTGGAACCAGAAGTCCGCGAGCTCCGTGAGCACGCGCCCTTTCTCGGGGATCGGGGTGGGCAGGATCACGTCGTAGGCCGACAGGCGATCGGTGGTCACGATGAGGAGCTTGTCGTCGCCCACGGCGTAGATGTCGCGCACCTTGCCGCGGCCCACGAGGGGAAGGGACTGGATGGAGGATTCGTACATGTTCATAGGATGGCGGCTGCGGTGAAGGCGAGGGCGATGGACAGCATCACGAGGAGGAAGTACGCGATGAATACCAGCAGGAAGCGGGCGATCGTCGCCCACGTGCGTCCGCCAAAGACGGTCCGCATCGCCGCTGCGAGGTAGATCGCGGAAGGGATCGTGAGCAACATCGGCCGGCCGAACGGACCCACGATGGCGCCCAGCAGGAACACGAACGTGTGGACGTGGAAAGCGAACACCAGGTGCTCGCCGTAGTTGAAGGGGCGGTTCCAGTAGGCCGCGCGCGTGAGCATCGCGAACACGGGGACCAGCAGGAACATCGCATACGGGAACGACGCGATCACCCGCTGCACGAGGAAGGAATTCGCCTGCGCGCGCGTCATGCCGTCGAAATGCTCGTGGAGGCGTTTCGCGAACTTGGGGCAAATGATGTCGTCCACGTCGCACTGGACGGCGATGGGTCCTTCGCCTACCACCGGGCCGTTCATCACCTTCACCTGGATGGAGTCCCCGGGCATGAACGCCTTGGCGACGAGGAAGAAGATGAGGCTCGCGGTGAGATACAGGCGAAGCGGCGGGACGTAGCGGCGCTTGCGCCCCGCGAAGTACTCGAGCGTGAGCCGGCCCGGGACCGCGAGCTTCGCGAGCGTCTTCCAGATCGCGCCTTCCAGCGCGATCTGGTTCTCGAGCAGCTCCTGGAAGAACTGGCGGGCCGTCGGAGGATGCAGCGCCGTGGTCTGGCCGCACTCCGGGCAGAACTTCCCGCCCGCGGGCGTTCCGCAGTTACGGCACGCGGGGACCGCGGGCGAGCTCACCTCCCGGGCGCTAGTTCACGATCGCCGCGAGCTCGCCCTTCGCGTAGCGCGCGGCCATCTTGTCGAGCGGCACGGGCTGCAGCTTCGAGCCCTGGCCCGCGCAGCCGAACTGCGTGTAGCGCTGCTTGCAGATTTCCTTGGCCGCGGCGCGCGCGGGCTTGAGGTAGTCGCGCGGGTCGAACGCGCTCTTGTTCGCGTTCATGTACTTGCGGATCGCCGCGGTCATGGCGAGGCGGATGTCCGTGTCGATGTTCACCTTGCGCACGCCGTGCTTGATGCCTTCCTGGATCTCCTCGACCGGCACGCCGTAGGTCTCCTTCATCTCGCCGCCGTTCTCGCGGATCACCTGCAGCAGGTCCTGCGGGACCGAAGACGATCCATGCATCACGAGGTGCGTGTTGGGGATGCGCTTGTGGATCTCCTTGATGCGCTCGATGGCGAGGATGTCCCCGGTGGGCTTCCTCGTGAACTTGTACGCGCCGTGGGAGGTGCCGATGGCGATGGCGAGCGCATCGACGCCGGTCTTCTTCACGAAGTCGGCGGCCTGCTCGGGATCGGTGAGCAGCATCTCGCGCGTCATCGTGGAATCCGTGCCGTGGCCGTCTTCCTTGTCGCCGCGCATGGTCTCGAGCGACCCCAGGCAGCCCAGCTCGCCCTCGACGGAGACGCCGAGGCGGTGCGCCATGTCCACGACCTTCTTGGTCACGTCCACGTTGTATTCGTAGGAGGAGATCGTCTTGCCGTCGGCCTCGAGCGAGCCGTCCATCATCACGCTGGAGAAGCCCAGCTTGATCGCCCCCTCGCACACCGCGGGCGACTGGCCGTGGTCCTGGTGCATCGCCACCGGCGTCTTGGGAAAGCTCGCGACCGCCGCCTCGATCAGGTACTTGAGGAAGGTCTCCCCGGCGTATTTCCGCGCGCCGGCCGAGGCCTGCATGATCACGGGGCTGTCGGTCTCGGCGGCCGCCTCCATGATGGCCTGCACCTGCTCGAGGTTGTTCACGTTGAAGGCGGGAAGGCCGTAGCCGTTTTCCGCCGCATGGTCCAGAAGTTGCCGCATCGATACGAGTGCCATAGCTGGTTCTCCGTTGCCGTTGCTTGAGGGTGGCAGCCTGTCCGGTATCTTAGGACGAAGCGGCTGCCGCTGCTCCCAGGTGCCGAGGCTGTCAGCCCTTGCGGTGCTCGCCTACTTTTACGATCTTCATGGTGTTGGTGCCGCCCGACTTGCCGATGGGCTCGCCGATCGTGATGACGATGAGGTCGCCTTCCTTCACCACGCCGTTGCTCACGAGGACGGCTTCGGCCTCCGCGAGGAGCTCCTCGCGGTCGTGGCCCACGTACTTCACCATCAGCGGATAGGTGTCGCGGAAGAGCGTGCAGCGATAACGCGTGAAGGTCTGCGCCGTGAGCGCGTAGATGGGCACGCCGCAATTCAGCCGCGACATCCACAGCGCCGTCGAGCCCGATTCCGTGAGGGAGGCGATCGCCTTCACCTTGAGGTGGTAGGCCGTGAAGAGGGCCGCCATGGCGATGGACTGGTCCACGCGCGTGAAGACGCGGTCGAGGAACTCGCTTTCGAGCGTGACGGGCTGGCTCTTCTCCGCCTCGATGCAGATGCGCGCCATGGCCGAGATTGTCTCCACGGGGTACTGCCCCGAGGCCGACTCCGCCGAGAGCATCACGGCATCGGTGCCGTCCAGCACGGCGTTGGCGACGTCCGAGACCTCGGCGCGCGTGGGCACGGGCGAGGAGATCATCGACTCCATCATCTGCGTGGCGGTGATCGTGAGCTTGTTGAGCTCCCGCGCCTTGCGGATCATGCGCTTCTGCAGCGCCGGCACCGCGGCATCGCCCACTTCCACCGCGAGGTCGCCGCGCGCCACCATCACGCCGTCGCAGGCGTGCATGATCTCTTCGAGCGCGGGGATCGCCTCGGCGCGCTCGATCTTGGCGATCAGCATCGCGTGGCCGCCGGCGGCGCGCAGCAGCTCGCGCGCCATGTACATGTCCGCGCCGCTCTTGGGGAACGAGACCGCGAGGTAGTCCGCCTTAATCTTCGCGGCGGTGCGGATGTCGTCGATGTCCTTGGGCGTGAGCGCCGGCGCCGTGAGCCCGCCGCCCTGGCGGTTGATGCCCTTGTTGTTCGAGAGCACGCCGCCGTGGCGCGTCACGGTATGGATCTCGGGGCCCGCGACCTTCGTGACGTCGAGCACGATGCGCCCGTCGTCGAGCAGCAGCACGTCGCCGTCCTTCACGTCGCGCGGCAGCTCCTTGTAGTCGAGGCCCACGCGGGTGCCGTCTCCCAGCGCGCACTCGGCATCCAGGATGAACTTGTCGCCGGGCTTCAACGTGGCCTTGTGGTCCTTGAACCTGCCCACGCGGATCTTCGGGCCCTGCAGGTCGCACATGATGCCGACCGCGCGGCCCACCTTGCGGCAGGTCTCGCGCACCAGCTCGGCGCGCTTGACGTGGTCCTCGGCGGTGCCGTGGGAGAAATTCAGGCGCACCACGTCCACGCCCGCCTGGATCATGCGCTCGAGGATCTCGGGGCTGCTCGACGCGGGCCCGAGCGTGGCGACGATCTTGGTGCGGCGCTGGGTGCTCAAGCCCGGTCCTCGGCGCGAGCTTCGAGTATCGCCACGGCAGGAAGCTTCTTGCCCTCGAGGAACTCGAGGAACGCGCCGCCGCCGGTGGAGATGTAGCCGATCCGGTCGCCCACGCCGTACTTGGCGATGGCCGCGAGCGTGTCGCCGCCGCCGGCGAGGGAGAAGGCTTTCGAGGAAGCGATGGCCCGCGCGACGGCCTCGGTGCCGCTGCCGAACGCGTCGAACTCGAACACGCCCACCGGGCCGTTCCACACGATGGTGCCCGCTTTGGCGAGGATCGCCGCGTAGTCGCTCGAGGCCTTCGGGCCGATGTCGAGGATCATGTCGTCGTCGTCCACGTCCTTCGCGCCCTTCACGTGGGCAGGCGTGTCCGGCGAGAACGTCTTGCCCGTGACCACATCCTGCGGGATCGGCACGGCCGCGCCGCGCGCCTGCATCATCACCATGATCTCCTTCGCCTCCGGGGCGAGGTCCGCCTCGCAGAGCGACTTGCCGATGGGAAGGCCCGCGGCGAGCAGGAACGTGTTGGCGATGCCGCCGCCCACGATCAGCTGGTCCACCTTGCCCGCGAGAGATTTCAGGATCGTGAGCTTCGTGGAGACCTTCGATCCGGCCACGATCGCCACCAGCGGGCGCTTCGGATCGGCGAGCGCGCGGCCCAGCGCGTCGAGCTCCTTTGCGAGGAGCGGGCCGGCGCAGGCGAGCCTGGCGAATTTCGCGACGCCGTGCGTGGAGGCTTCCGCGCGGTGCGCGGTGCCGAATGCGTCGTTCACGTAGACGTCGCAGAGCGCGGCGTATTTCCGGGCGAGCGCCTCGTCGTCCTTCTTCTCGCCCTTGTTGAAGCGGCAGTTCTCGAGCAGCACGAGCTCGCCCGGCTTCACGTCCACGCCGTCGATCCAGTCGCGCTTCAACGGCACCGTGCGGCCCATGAGCTCGCCGATGCGCCTGGCCACGGGCGCGAGGGAGTCGGCCTCGGAGAACTGCCCCTCCGTCGGACGCCCCAGGTGCGAGGTGACCATCACCGCCGCGCCTTTCTCGAGGGCCATCTTCATCGCCGGGATGGAGGCGCGGATGCGCGTGTCGTCGGTGATGGCGCCCGCGTCGTCCTGCGGCACGTTCAGGTCCGAGCGGATGAAGACGCGCTTGCCGCGCACGTCCTCGCCGGCGAGCTCCAGGACTTTCATTTCGGCTCCTTCGAATCGGCGGCTCGCGAGCGGGCGGCGCGCGCGGCGGATTCCTCGAGCGTGGCGTTCAGCTCGCGCGTGATGCGGCTGCCCGTGGTCTGGAAGAAGAAGGGCAGGATCCCGTGCACCAGGGCCGCGATCCCGCCCGCGGTCATCTTCGCCCCGTATCGGCAGGCGAAGAGGCCGTGCTGCAGGTAGGTCTCGCCCACCGAATTCGGGTGGGCGGTGAACGGGTTCTTCACTTCGCCTGCATCAACGCGATGGCCACGTCCAGCATGCGGTTGGAGAAGCCCCACTCGTTGTCGTACCACGAGGACACCTTCACGAGGCGGCCCGAGACCTTGGTGAGCGTGGCGTCGAAGACCGACGAGCGCGGATCGTGGTTGAAGTCCACGGACACGAGCGGCCCCTTGTTGTAGCCGAGGATGCCCTTCAGGTCCGCCGACTCGCTCGCCTTCTTCATGATGCCGTTCACCTCGTCGACGGTCGTGTCGCGCGCGGAGATGAACGAGAGGTCCACGATGGAGACGTTGATGGTGGGCACGCGGATGGCGTAGCCGTCGAGCTTCCCGTTGAGCTCCGGAAGCACCAGGCCCACGGCGGCCGCGGCGCCCGTCTTGGTCGGGATCATCGAGTGCGTGGCCGAGCGGGCGCGGCGCAGGTCCTCGTGGAAGACGTCGGTGAGCACCTGGTCGTTGGTGTAGGCGTGCACCGTCGTCATGAGGCCGTTCACGACGCCGATCGCGTCATGCAGGGGCTTCACCAGGGGCGCCAGGCAGTTGGTCGTGCACGAGGCGTTCGAGATCACCGTGTGCGAGGCCTTGAGCGTCCTGTGGTTCACGCCGAAGACCACGGTCGCGTCCACGTCCTTGCCGCCGGGCGCGGAGATGATCACCTTCCTGGCCCCGCCCTTCAGGTGCGCGGAGGCCTTTTCCTTGGAGGTGAAGAAGCCGGTGCTCTCCAGCACCACGTCCACGCCCAGCGAGCCCCAGGGAATCTGCGCGGGATCGCGCTGGGCGAAGACCTTGATGCGGTCTCCGTTGACGACCATGTGGTCGCCGTCGACCTGGACCTCGCCCGGGAACTTGCCGTGGGTGGTGTCGTAGCGTGTGAGGTGCGCGTTGGTCTCGGCCGGCCCCAGGTCGTTGATCGCGACGACCTGCAGGTCGTGGGACTTGCCGCTTTCGTAGTGGGAACGCAGGATGTTACGACCAATGCGGCCGTAACCATTGATGGCGACGCGGACGGTCATGTACGTGGGCTCTCGTGGAAAAACGCGGGGATTGGACCCGATATTTTATCCCAACGCGAAAACCGGCCCCGGCCTACTCGTCGGCGGCGATAAGACCAGTGAGGTCGCTCCAGCCGTAGGCGATTTCCGCGAAATCGTGGCGGCCGAGGCGCTCGACTTTCTCGCCTACTTCCTCCCCGCCGAGCGCGGCGTAGAACATGCGCGCGCGGTTCGCCTTCAGCACCCACAGGTAGAAACCGAACAATCCACGCCTGGCGAAGTGCTTCGCGCAGGCGCGTACCAGTTCGCGCCCGACGCCGCGGCGCTGCTCGTCCTGCAGCACGTAGAGGGCGTAGATCTCGGCGTCGAGGCCCTGCACCGGATCGCGCGCAGGGCCGCACGAGGCGAAGCCCACGATCCTTCCGGAGCGCTCGGCGATCCACGTGGCCGCGTCGGGCGGCTGGCGCGAGACGCGGCGCTTCCAGGCGATGGCATCGCTCGTGCCCGCGTGGCTCGCGATCACGTCGAGGGGAAGGATGCCGGCGTAGCTCGTGCGCCAGCTCTCGCGCTGCACGTGCGCGATGGATTCCGCGTCGGCGGCGCGCGCGAGGCGCACCGTCACCCTGGCGTCGAGATCAGACAACGCGCTTGACCGCCGCGACGAGGTGCGCGGCGTCGATGCCGACGAGCTTGTACACCTCGCCCGCGGGCGCCGACTCGCCGAAGCGGTCTATGCCGACCACCTCGCCGTCCAGGCCCACGTACTTGCGCCAGAAATCGGTGACGCCGGCCTCGATGGCCACGCGCGGAAGCTTCCTCGGCAGCACCGACTCGCGCCACGCCGCGTCCTGCCGGTCGAAGAGGCTCGTGCAGGGCATGGACACGACGCGCACGGCGACGCCCTCGTCGGCGAGCGCTTTCTGTGCCGCGAGCGCGACGGAGACTTCGGAGCCCGTGGCGATTATCGCGGCCTTCGCGGCGCCCGCCGCATCCGAGACGACGTAGCCGCCTCGCCGGATCGATGCCGCCGCATCGCCGCTTCGCTTCACGAACGGCAGGCTCTGGCGCGAGAGCGCGAGCGACGTGGGGCCGTCGGAACGCTCGAGGGCGCAGGCCCAGGCGATCGCCGTCTCGACCGTGTCGCACGGCCGCCAGACGTCCATATGGGGGATGAGCCGCAGCGACGAGACGTGTTCCACCGACTGGTGCGTCGGTCCGTCCTCGCCCAGGCCGATGGAGTCGTGCGTGAACACGAAGACGTTGCGCGCCTTCATGAGCGCGGCCATGCGAAGGGCGTTGCGCGAATAGTCGGAGAACGTGAGGAACGTGCCGGAGTAGGGGATGAAGCCGCCGTGCAGCGCGATGCCGTTGCCGATCGCCGCCATTCCGAACTCGCGCACGCCGTAGAACACGTAGTTGCCCGGCTCCTTCGCCGTCACGGGCTTCGAGCCCGACCACATCGTGAGGTTGGAGCCCGTGAGGTCGGCCGATCCGCCCAACAGCTCGGGCATGTGCGGCGCGATCGCCTCGAGCGCGATCTGCGAGGCCTTGCGGCTCGCGACCGACTCGGCCTTCTCCGTGGCCTTCGCCACGAGCACCTCGATGGCGGCGCCGAAGCCGGCGGGAAGCTCGCCCGCCACGCGGCGCCTGAATTCGGCGGCGAGATCCGGGTGAGCCCGCTCGTACGCGGCGAAGCGCTCGTTCCACTGGCCTTCGAGCGCGGCGCCCTTCCTCGTGGCGTCCCATTCGCGATAGACCGCTTCGGGTATCTCGAACGGCGGATGCTTCCAGCCGAGGGCCTCGCGCGTGGCGGCGACCTCGGCTTCGCCCAGCGCTTCTCCGTGGGCCTTGGCCGTTCCCGCGCGCGTGGGCGCGCCCTTGCCGATCACCGTCCTGCAGCAGACGAGCGTGGGCTTCGTTCCCGGCGCGTGCGCCTTCTCGATCGCCGCGGCGATGGCGGCCGGGTCGTGCCCGTCCACGCCGGCGATCACGTTCCAGCCGTAGGCGGCAAAGCGCGCGGGCGTGTCGTCGGTGAACCAGCCCGCCACCTTCCCGTCGATGGAGATGCCGTTGTCGTCGTAGATCGCGACGAGCTTGGAAAGCCCCAGCGTCCCGGCGAGCGAGCACGCCTCGTGCGAGATGCCTTCCATGAGGCAGCCGTCGCCCACGAAGACGTAGGTGTGGTGGTCGACGATCGCATGGCCCGGGCGGTTGAACTGCGCGGCGAGCAGGCGCTCGGCGAGCGCGAAGCCCACGGCGTTGGCCACGCCCTGGCCCAGCGGGCCCGTGGTGGTCTCCACGCCCGGCGTGATGCCGACCTCGGGATGGCCCGGCGTGCGCGAGTGCAGCTGGCGGAACGCTCGCAGCTCCGACATGGGCAGGTCGTAGCCCGTGAGGTGGAGCAGGGCGTATTGGAGCATCGAGCCGTGACCGTTCGAGAGCACGAAGCGGTCGCGGTCCGGCCACGCCGGATTCTTCGGGTTGTGGCGAAGGAAGCGGCGCCAGAGGACCTCGGCGATCTCGGCCATGCCCATGGGCATGCCGGGATGGCCCGAGTTGGCCTTCTGGACTGCGTCCATCGCGAGCGCGCGGATGGCGTTGACGACGTCGGCGTACGAAGCGGTGGTCTGGGGCGTGTCGGGCATCGGAAAGTTCGGCGGAATCTGCGGGAAAACGCGCGAAAACACTGTACTTGGCGCGATTATTGCGATTATACTTGCGCACCTTTTACGCGATATTTTTTCGCTTGGGTAAACCTCTGCAAGGAGTTGGACTGCACCCGCCGCCCTGGGTTTGAGGGCGTCCCGCGTTTTGGCGGAACGCCCGAGGTCGCGCACTGAGTCCCTCTCCACGCGGACTTTTGCTTGGAAGGAGGTATCGAAGTGAAGGGACTGCACATCATTGCCGATCTCTACAACTGCCAGAAGGGCGAGCTGCTCATCTCGTCCCGCAAGCTCCGCGACCTCAGCGTGAACGCCTGCACCGATGCCGGCCTCACGGTCCTCGGAGACCACTTCTACCAATTCGACGGCCTTGATGGCGGCCAGGACGGCGGCTCCACCGGAGCGGTCGTGCTCGCCGAGTCGCACCTCGCGATCCACACGTGGCCCGAGCGCGCCGGCGCCACGCTCGACGTCTATGTCTGCAACTTCACCTCCGACAACACCGACAAGGCCGAGGCCGTCTTCGACGCCCTCATCAAGGCCCTCAAGCCCGGCGACGTGATGGTCGAGCGCGTGATGCGCGGCCGCGACCTGCCCATCAAGAAGCAGAAACGCGTCGCCTAGAGGGTGTCGGAAAGAATCTTCGAAAGGTTGACCGAGGGCAGCGGCGTCTATTTCGACGGCACGCTCGTCGAGCGCCGCCAGACGCCGTTCCAGCTGCTCGAGGTGTACGACACGCCCGACCTCGGGCGCATCTTCCGCCTCGACGGCTACAACATGACGAGCGAGCGCGACGAGTTCTTCTACCACGAGAACCTCGTGCATCCGGCCGCGGTGGCCCACCCCGCGCCGCGCCGCGCGCTCGTGATCGGCGGCGGCGACGGCGGATCGTCCGAGGAGCTGCTCAAGCATTCGACGATGGAGCTCGTGCACATGGCCGAGCTCGATCCCATCGTCGTGGAAGTGGCCAAGGCGCAATTCGCGCGCGTGCATCGCGGCTGCTTCGACGATCCGCGCTTCAAGCTCACCGTCGGCGACGGCCTCGAGTACCTGCGCACCACGAGCATCCGCTACGACCTCGTGTGCATGGACCTCACCGATCCCATCGGCCCGTCGGTGGAGCTCTACACGCCGGCCACCTTCGCGCTCGCCAAGCGCGCGATGAGCGCCAACGGCGCGCTCACGCTGCACATCGGCTCGCCGTTCTCGCATCCGGAGCGCGTGCGCACGACGCTCGCGAACCTGCGCGAGATCTTCCCGCACGTGACGCCGTACTTCGTGCACATCCCGATCTACGGGTCCATCTGGGGCTTCGCCTGCGCCTCCGACGTGCTCGACCCGCGCACGCTCTCCCGCGACGAGGTGCGCAACATCATCGACGTGCGCGGCATCGGCGACCTGCAGTACTACAACGGCGACACCCACCAGGCGGTGTTCGCGCTTCCGAACTACGTTCGCGAGCTGTGCGCCGCTCCTCGAAGGTAACGCTGGTCCTGCTGGGCGTGGCCGCCCTCGCGGGCTGCTCGCGCGAGGACGATCGCGTGCGCCGCGATGTCTACGCCTCGCGCGCCGATTGCCTGGCCGACTGGGGCAACCAGCCCGAGGACTGCACGCCCTCGCAGGATTCGTCGCAGGCCGCGCACGGCATGTTCTGGGGGCCGTACTACGTCCGCCCGTGGTACTCGGGCCTGGGCTCCTGGACGGGCGGGCACACGAGCACGCACTCGGTGGGCTCGTCGGGCCGCGGCGGATCGTCTTCCTCCCCTGGCGTCGCGCGCGGCGGCTTCGGCTCCTCGTCGTCGGCGCACGGCTCCGGCTCGTAGCGGCGGGCGATGCAACGCGAGGCGCTCGTCCCGCGCGTGGACTGGCCGGCCAAGGTCGAGGAACTGGGCTTCTTCTACCACAGCATGGACGGCGTTTACTGGGACGAGCGCGCCTGCTATCGCTTCACCGCCGACGAGATCGACACGCTCGAGGCCGCGACCGCCGAGCTGCACCAGCGCGCCCTCGAAGCCGTCGCACGCGTGATCGAGAAGGGCGATCTGTCGCGCTTCGCCATCCCGGAGGCGTTCCACGGATGGATCGAGCGCTCGTGGAAGGCGGGCGACCGCTCGCTCTTCGGCCGCTTTGATCTTTCGTGGGACGGCACGGGAGAGCCGAAGATGCTCGAATACAACGCGGACACGCCCACGGCCCTGCTCGAGGCGAGCGTGGTGCAGTGGTACTGGCTCGAGGACGTCTTCCCGCATGCCGACCAGTTCAACTCGCTGCACGAGAAGCTGATCGAGCGCTGGAAGGTCCTGCGCGAGCAGCTGCCGGCCTCGGCCGCGCTGTATTTCACCGGCGACATGGATTCCGAGGAGGACAAGGGCAATCTCGACTACCTGCGCGACACCGCCACGCAGGCGGGCATCCTCGCCAAGTCCATCGGCATCGCCGATATCGGCTGGGACGGCAAGCGCTTCGTCGATCTCGACGACCGCCCCATGGGCTCGCTCTTCAAGCTCTATCCGTGGGAATGGATGGTGCGCGAGGAGTTCGGCAAGAACCTGCTCGCCGGCAACCTGCGCGTGATCGAGCCGCCGTGGAAGATGCTGCTGTCGAACAAGGCGATCCTGCCCGTGATGTGGGAGATGTTCCCGGACCATCCGAACCTGCTCGCCGCGAGCTTCGAGCCGGGGCGCTTCGCCACCGACTTCGTGAAGAAGCCGATCTATTCGCGCGAGGGCGCCAACGTCTCGATCACCGCGGGCGGCCGCACGGTGGAAGCGCCCGGCGACTACGGCGAGGAAGGCTTCATCTGGCAGGCCTACCACGAGCTGCCGGTCTTCGACGGCAACTACACGGTGATCGGCTCGTGGATCGTGGGCGACGCGCCCGCGGGCATCGGCATGCGCGAGGACGCCACGCCCATCACGAAGAACTCCAGCCGCTTCGTTCCGCATCACTTCACGTGACCTCCAGGGAGGCAACGCCATGACGGAAGTGCTCCAATCGTTCGCCGGTTTCGACGATTTCCTGATCTACCTCGTCGTGGCGCTGGCGCTGCTCGTCGCCTTCATCGCGATCTACATCCGCGTGACCCCTTACCACGAGGTGCAGCTGATCCGCGAGGGCAACATGGCGGCGTCGTTCGCGCTCTCGGGGTCGTTGCTCGGATTCATCGTGCCTCTCGCCGCGGCCATCCGGCACAGCGTGAGCCTCATCGACATGGCGATCTGGGGCGTGATCGCGCTATTCGTGCAGATCGGCGCCTTCGTCGCGGTGAAGCTGCTGATCCCGTCGATCACGCACGACATCCCGGCGGGAAACGGCGCGCAGGGATTCTTCCTGGGGTCGCTCTCCCTGGGCGTGGGCCTGCTGAGCGCCGCCTGCATGAGCTACTAGGGCGCGGGCGTGGCCACCATCGTGCTGATCGAGCACGAGCTGCAGGACCGGCTCGGCATCCCGTACATGGCGCACGATTTCGCGCGGCGCTGGGAAGCCAGGGGCCATCGCGTGCTGTTCCATCGTGGCGTGTCGCGGCCGCCGCCGGGCGACCTCGCGATCCTGCACGTGGACCTCACCGTCGTGCCCGAGTCCTATCGCGACCTGGCGCGCCATTTCTCCCGCACGCTCAACTTTCGCGCGTGGGACATCCGCAAGAGCCGCTACAGCACGGCGAAGGTCTCGCGCGGCGACGCGTGGGCCGGCAAGGTGATGATCAAGAGCGAAGGCAACCACGGCGGCTACATCGACGACACGCTGCGTCGCATGTCGCTCGCCGAGGGGCGCGCGAGCGACGTCGAGGCCCTGCCGGTGCTCGAGTCCTACTACCTGTGCGATTCGATCGCCAGGGTCCCTTCCGCGCTCTGGGACACGCCGGGCGTGATCGTGGAGAAGTTCGTCCCCGAGCTGGCCGAAGGCGGCGGCTATCACCTGCGCGTGTGGACTTTCTGCGGCAGCCAGAGCCGGAGCACGCGCTACCTCGCGCACGAGCCGCTCATTCGCGCGCGCAACTACGTCTCGCGCGAGCCGGTCGAGGTTCCGGAGGCCATCCGCGCCTGGCGAGAGAAGCTGGGATTCGAGATGGGCAAGTTCGACTACGTGCTCCACGAGGGCGAGTACATCCTCCTGGACGCCAACCGCACCCCGAGCGCGCCCGCGTATTTCGCGGACAACCCGGAGATCGAGGCGAGCTTCGACCGCATCGCCCGCGGCATCGAGGACTACCTGTGAACGCCCCTAGCGGCGCAGGATGAGGCGCGGGAAGTGCTCGCCCCAGTCGTACTCGGGGATGTCGCAATCCTCGAGCTCGAAGTGGGCCGTGGCGAGCGAGCGCAACTGGCCCAGCGTCGGGAAGAAGTAGCGCGACCGCGATCCCTTCCACGATTCCAGGTTCGCGATCGCGTCGTCGGTCCAGCCCAGCCGCGGCTGCACGCGGCGCGGGTCCGGGACGTGCTCCTGCCACGCGTTCCACACGTCGCCCAGGCACACGCCGTCCTGCGAATCGCCGTGCAGCGACATCGCGAGCTGCCAGCGGAACATGTCGAGGTCGCGGAACTCGCCCGCGAGCAGGCGCCCGAAGAGCTGTTCTATGGGCGCCGCGTCGTCGAGCCTGCGATGGCAGCGCAGGCAGAAGGAGCCTCCCGGCCGCAGCACGCGGGCCACCTCGCGGTTCATGAGCTCCGGCCCCTCGAGCGTGGGGAACGTGGAGTAGCAGCCGTCGCCCAGGACGAGATCGACGCAGTGGTCGGCAAGCGGCATCTCGCGCCAGTCGCCCCGCAGCCTCAGCGCGAACGAATCCAGGCTCGCCTGCGGGAAGACGTTGCGCAGCATTCCCTCCGACCAGTCGAGCGCGAAGAGCCGCGCTCCCGCAGGCCAGCGCATCGTGGCGATTGCGGGCGTCACTCCCAGCAGCAAGGCGCGAAGCTCGAGCTCTTCGCCGGCCCGGCGCGCCGCGTTGGCTTCGTAGAAGCGCACGTCATCGGCCCCGGGCGAGATCGGCGTCGAGACCCGCCAGCGCGTCGACCTCGATTCCCAGTAGGCGAGCGCGCTGCGATCGAGGGCGGAACGATCCACGGCCTATGCTAGCATCGGCCGACCGTGCCCCTCCCCCGCATCCACTGCGACCTGCGCCTCGGTCCGGGTGCGCAGTTCTCCCTCTCCGCCGAAGCCGCCCAGCACGTGGGCAAGGCGCTGCGCCTGAAGGCCGGCGACACGATCGTCGTGTTCGACGGCCGCGGCGGCGAATACGAGGCCATTCTCACGCGCATGGACAAGGAACGCGTCGACGTGAAGGTGGGCGCCTGGCGCGACGTGGACGTGGAGTCGCAGCTCAGGCTCGGGATCGTGCAGGGCCTGCCCGAGGCCGACAAGATGGACTGGATCATCCAGAAGGCGGTGGAGCTGGGCGCGTCGTGGATCCAGCCGATCGTCTGCGACCGCAGCGTCGTGCGCCTGTCGGGCGAGCGTGCCGCGCGGCGCGAATCGCACTGGCGCCGCGTGACGATCGCGGCATGCGAGCAGTGCGGCCGCAACCGCATTCCGGACGTGCGTCCCACGCTCGGGTTCCAGAGCTGGATCGCGGTCCCGGCCGAGGTCCCGCGTTGGGTGCTCACGCCGGGCTCGGAGGCCATCGCCTCGAAGCCGCGGCCCGAGGGCGCGCTCGAGATCCTGGTGGGGCCGGAGGGCGGGCTAACGGAGCGCGAGCAGGAATTGGCGCTCTCGCAGGGCGCCCAGCCCGTGGCCCTCGGCCCGCGCGTGCTGCGTGCGGAGACGGCTCCCGTGGCCGCGCTCTCGGCGATCCAAGCACTGTGGGGAGACTTCCGCAGCTAGAATTGCGCTCCATGCCGAAGAATCCGAAGCTCAAGACCGAAGCGTTCGTGAAGTGGTTCCGCACCGCCACTCCCTACATCCACAAGTGGGGCGGGGCGACGTTCGTGATCGCCTTCGGCGGCGAGGTGCTCGAGGACGGCGAGTTCCAGCAGCTCACCCACGACATCAACGTGCTGGTGAGCCTGGAAGTGCGCGTGGTCCTCGTCCACGGCACGCGCCCGCAGATCGAGAAGCAGATGCGCGAGCACGGAGTCGAGCCCCGTTACGTCGCCAACCGCCGCGTGACCGACGCCCGCGCGCTCGCCTGCGTGAAGGAAGCCAACGGCATCGTGCGCGTCGAGATGGAGGCGCTGCTTTCGATGGAGCTCGCCAACAGCCCGATGTGGGGCGCCGACATCCGCGTGTCGTCGGGCAACTTCGTGACGGCGCGGCCGGTGGGCGTCGTGAACGGCGTGGACTTCCAGCACACGGGCGAGGTGCGCAAGATCGACGCCGAGGGCATCCAGCGCCGCCTCGAGGACGACGAGGTGGTGCTGCTCTCGCCGATCGGCTTCTCGCCCACGGGAGACGTCTTCAACTGCACGCTCGAGGACGTCGCGACCTCGACCGCCATGGCGCTTCGCGCCGACAAGCTGATCTTCCTCACGGAGACGGCGGGCGCGCTCGACCCGAAGGGCAAGCTCATCTCCGAGCTCACGGTGAAGCAGGCCGAGGAGCTCGTGGCCGCCAACAACCTCACCGAAGACGTGCAGATCTACCTGCCGTGCGCGTTGAAGGCGGTGAACCACGGCGTGAAGCGCGCGCACCTCATCAGCCGCCACGTGGACGGCGCCCTGCTGATCGAGCTCTTCACGCACCACGGCATCGGCACGATGGTGGTGCCCGAATCGCCCGAGCACATCCGCGCGGCCACCGCGGCCGACGTCGCTGGCATCGTGCAGATCCTCGAGCCCCTCGAGCAGCAGGGCGTGCTCGTGAAGCGCGACCGCGACGTCCTCGAGCGCGAGATCGGCCAGTTCTTCGTGATCGAGTCCGAGGGGAACATCCTGGGATGCGCGGCGCTCTATCCCTTCGCCGACCGCAAGACCGCGGAGCTCGCGGCGCTCGCGGTGAATCCGTTCTACCGCGACGGCGGCCGCGGCGAGCGCCTGCTCTCCTACGGCGAGGCCAAGGCGAGGGCCATGGGGCTCAAGTCGCTCTTCGTGCTCTCGACGCAGACCACGCATTGGTTCCTCGAGCGCGGCTTCGGCGAGATGGGCACCCAGTGGCTCCCGGAGCAGAAGCAGGCCCTCTACAACTACGACCGCCGCTCCAAGATCTTCGTGAAGGACATCTGATGGCACGCATGGTGAATTGCATCAAGCTCAAGAAGGAGGCCGAGGGCCTCGACCATCCCCCGTATCCCGGCGAGCTCGGCAGGAAGCTCTGGGAGAGCGTCTCGAAGGAGGCGTGGAAGCAGTGGCTCGAGCACCAGAAGATGCTGGTGAACGAGAACCGGCTCAACCTCGCCGACCCGCGCGCGAGGAAGTACCTCGAGGAGCAGATGCGCAAGCACTTCTTCGGCGAGGGCGCCGACCAGGCCACGGGGTACGTGCCGAAGGGCTAGGGCTTCACTTCGGGCGTGCGATCGTGCGCACGCCGCCGTCCGTTCCCAGCAGCAGCACGTCGGCCGGGCGCCGCGCGAAGATGCCGCTTTCGACCACGCCGGCGATCGCTCCGATCTGCGCTTCCATTTCGAGCGGATTCACGATCGCGAGCCCGCGCACGTCGAGGATCACGTTGCCGTTGTCGGTGGTGACGCCTTCCCGCAGCTCGGGGATGCCGCCGCCGGTGACCTTCACCAGCGTGCGCCCCACGTAGCTGCGGGCCATCGGGATCACCTCGACGGGCAGGGGAAATTTTCCCAGCACGCCCACGAGCTTGCCCGCGTCGGCGATGCAGACGAATTTCCGGCTCGCGGAGGCGACGATCTTCTCGCGCGTGAGCGCCGCGCCGCCGCCCTTGATCATCGCGAGGTGCTCGGTCACTTCGTCGGCGCCATCCACGTAGATGTCGCAGCCGTCGGTGTTGTTGAGCTCGGAGACCGGGATCTGCAGGCCGCGCAAGCGCTTCGCGCTCGCCTCTGAGCTCGCCACCGTGGTCTTGATGCGGGCGCGCCTGGAGGCGAGCGCATCGATGAAGAAGTTCACCGTGGAGCCGGTGCCCACGCCGACCACCATGTCGTCCTCGACGTACTTGAGCGCGGCTTCCGCCGCCGCCTTCTTCTGCGTGTTCTGGTCCATGGCGCTGAATATACAATGGCGCGACGATGAAGAACGACGGCTACCTCGAGAAGATCCTCACCGCCAAGGTGTACGACGTGGCGTGCGAAAGCCCGCTCGAGCCCGCGCCGATGATCTCGCGGCGCACCGGCAACCACGTCCTGCTCAAGCGCGAGGACAAGCAGGCGGTGTTCTCCTTCAAGCTGCGCGGCGCGTACAACAAGATGGCCAACCTCGCGCCCGACAAGCTCGCCCGCGGCGTGATCTGCGCGAGCGCCGGCAACCACGCGCAGGGCGTGGCGCTCGCCGCGCAGCGCCTCGGCGTCGATGCCACGGTGGTGATGCCCGTGACCACGCCGCGCATCAAGGTGGCGGCCGTCTCGTCGCGCGGCGCGAAGGTGCTGCTGCACGGCGACAGCTATCACGAGGCATACCTGCATGCGCGCGCCCTCGCCCGCAAGCGCCGCGCGACCTTCGTGCATCCCTACGACGATCCGCTCGTGATCGCGGGGCAAGGCACCATCGGCCTGGAGATCCTGCGCCAGCATCCGCGGTTCATCGACGCGATCTTCGTCCCGGTGGGCGGCGGGGGCCTCATCGCGGGCATCGGCGCCTACGTGAAGCGCGTGTCGCCCCGGACGCGCGTGATCGGCGTCCAGCCCGTGGACTCGAGCGCGATGTTCCAGTCGCTCGCGGCCGGCAAGCGCGTGACGCTCCCGCACGTGAATCTCTTCGCCGACGGCGTGGCCGTGCGCCAGGTCGGCAAGGAAACGCTCGAGCTCGCGAAGCGCTACGTGGACGACATGGTGCTCGTCGATACCGACGAGATCTGCGCGGCGATCAAGGACGTCTTCGAGGACACGCGCACGGTGCTCGAGCCCGCGGGCGCGCTGGCGCTCGCCGGGGCCAAGCGCGCCGTCGCCCGGCGCGGCTGGAAAGGCCGCACGATCGTCGCGGTCGCCTCCGGCGCGAACATGAATTTCGACCGCCTGCGCTTCGTCGCGGAACGCGCGGAGCTGGGCGAGCATCGCGAGGCGGTCCTCGCGGTGACGATCCCCGAGCGGCCCGGGAGCTACCGCGAGCTGTGCGCGTTGCTCGGCAAGCGAAGCGTGACCGAGTTCAACTATCGCTACGCGCCCGGCCGGGAGGCGGCGATCTTCCTCGGCGTCTCGGTCTCGGGCCGCGACGAGACGCGCCGCCTCATCGCGACGCTGCACAAGCACGGCATCACCGCGACGGACCTCTCCGACAACGAGATGGCGAAGCTGCACGGCCGCCACCTCGTGGGCGGGCGCCTCGCGCTGAGGCAACCCGAGATGCTCTACCGCTTCGAGTTCCCCGAGCGCCCCGGCGCGCTCATGAACTTCCTCGACCACATGGGCAGCGGCTGGAACATCTCGCTCTTCCACTACCGCAACCAGGGCGCGGACGTGGGCCGCGTTCTCGTGGGAATGCAGGTGCCGGAGCGCGAGCGGCCGGCGTTCCGGCGGTTCCTGAGGGACCTGGGCTACGACTTCACCGACGAGTCGCGCAATCCCGCGTATCGCTTCTTCCTGAAGTGAGCGCGCCCGGGCGACAGGCTTTCATCGACCAGCTGCGCGGCTTCACGACGCTGCTCGTGGTGCTGCACCACACCGCCATCACGTACGGCGGCGCCGGCGGGTGGTACTACCGGGATGCCGTGGCGGGGTCGGGCGGAGCCGCGCCCCTCCTGCTCACGCTCATGTGCGCGGTCGACCAGGCGTGGTTCATGGGCGCGTTCTTCCTGTGGGCGGGCTACTTCACGCCGGGCCCGTTCGATCGCAAGGGCGCGGCACGCTACTTCGCGGAGCGAGCGATCCGGCTGGGGATTCCTCTCGCCGTGTTCGGATTCTTCCTCGACGCGCTCACCAACGCCGTCGCCGACGTCGGGCGCGGCGGCGATTTCGTCCACGGCCTCGCAAGCCGCGTGGCCACGCTCGAGTACCACCCGGGGCCGCTCTGGTTCGTGCAGGCGCTCTTCGTCTTCGCGCTCGGGTTCGCGCTATGGCGCAAGTTCGTTCCTGCCCAGCCGCCGGACGACGCGCCGTTGCCCTCTCATGGGAAGCTCCTCGCCGCCGCCGCCGGCATCGCGCTCGTGGCGTTCGCCGTGCGCCTCGCGATCCCCGTGGGCAGGGAATGGTGGCATTGGCAGCTGGGTTACTTCCCGATGTACGTCCTGCTCTTCATCGCGGGTTGCGCCGCCGCGCGCCATCGCTGGCTCGAGCGCATCGAGTGGAGCTACGCGAAGCCTTGGGCCGTCGTCTCGCTCGTCGCGCTGCCGGTGCTGCCCGCGTTCGCGCTCGGGTATCGCGCGATCACGCATTCCAAGGTCGATGTGAGCGGAGGCTTCAATGCCGGAGCGCTGGTGTACGCGCTATGGGAGCCGTTCCTCGCGTGGGGGATCCTGCTCGCGCTGATGTGGTTCTTCCGCACTCGGGTGCGTCCCGATCGCTTCGCCTCGCTGGGGCGCCGCGCTTACGCGATCTACTGCTTCCATCCGCCGGTGGTGGTGGGATTCGCCGTCGCGCTGCGTTCGTGGGATGCGCCCGCCTTGATCAAGTTCGGCGTCGTGGGAGGGCTATCCTGCGCGGCGCTCTATCTTGCGTGTGGCTTGCTGTTGCGTGTTCCGGGCGTCTCGCGCGTGTGGTGACCGCGCGAAAATCATCCGAAAAGACGATACACATCTAGTTACATTTAGACGCAGTTTGTGGCATCTTGTCAGCGCGGCGAAGGGGACCCGGCCGCGCACGACTGCACGACGACAAGAGAAAGACTCGCCACGTACTGCCCGTGACACTGATAGAGAGCGCAACCAGAAGAGTTGCCGCCTCGTTCCGGCGCCGCCCGCGAACTTCGTACGCCATCCCCGTGCTGTGCTATCACGGCCTGCACGCACCGGGGACGTCGTACGCCGAGAACGACCACACGGCACTCGAGGAAGACCTCCGCGTGATCGAGCGGGCGGGCTATCGCATCCTGCCGCTGACCGCGCTCGTGGACACGCTCACCGGCATGAGCACGGTCGAGCTCGCCGAGGCGAAGTTCGTGTGCCTCACGTTCGATGACGGCCCCGACGTCGACTACATCGACTACTCCGACGAGCGCCTGGGCCTCGTGAAGAGTTTCCGGCGCATCCTCGAGGAATATCTCGCTGCGCATCCGGAAATGGATACGCATGGGCCGCTGGCGGTCTCGTTCGTGATCGCCTCGCGCTCGGCGCGGACGATCCTGGACCGCACCTGCATCGCCGGGCGCGGCGAGTGGCGCGACACGTGGTGGGGCGAGTGCTCCCGCAGCGGCGTGATCGCCATAGGCAACCACAGCTGGGACCACCTGCATCCCTCGCTGCCGAGCGTCGAGCAACGCGAGCAGGAGAAGGGCACGTTCTTCGCGATCGACACCTATCGCGACGCCAACGTGCAGGTGCGCGTCGCGCGCGAGGCGATCGAGCACGTGCTGGGCCACGCGAGCACGAGGCTGTTCGCGTATCCGTTCGGGCAGGCGCCCGACTACCTGGCGCGCGAATACTTCCCCAGGCTGCAGGCCGAGCACGGGCACCTGGCGGCCTTCACGACCGCGGGGGAGCCGGTGAGGCGCGAATCAAATCGCTGGACCGTGCCGCGCTACGTCTGCGGCGAGCACTGGCGCACGCCCGACGAGCTCGATGCGATGCTGCGCGGGCTCTCGCCTGCGCGCTAACCCGGCTGCTGCGGGAATTTCGCCTCGATCGCGAGCCCCGATCCGGGGCGCATGACCTTCACATGGAAGACGTAGGTCGCCTTCGGCAGCAGCTTCACGTAGGCGCCGTAGGACATTGCGCCGCCCAGCCGATTGGGCTCGAGAGTCGTCGCGTGGGTTTCCATTCCCACCTGCTCGACATCCAGCACCACCCTCGCGCCCACGACGGGCGTGTTCGTCGCTTCGTCGACCAGGGTGACGTTCACGTGCTGGTAACCCTCGCCCGGCGGAACACCGCCATTGAGGGCTGCTTCGGGCGATCCCGCCGGGAATTGGCGCATGCGCTCCGCGCTCGTCATCCCGAGGTAGATGTGCATCCCGCCTGCCTCGGCGCTCTGCGCGTCGGGTGGTGCGAGGGAAGGGGCCTTCGGCGGATGCAGCGCCGTGCCCTCCGGATTGAACATGTACAGGATCGCGCTTCGGATCTCGTTGTCCGTGAGCTCGGCCTTGCCGCCGCGCGGAGGCATGCCGCCGTGCCCGCGGATCGCCGAGAGCACGAGGGCGTCGATGCCCTTGCTCAGGCGCGGTATCCATGCATTCTTGTCGCCCAGCTTGGGCGCGGGCGACGCGGGCGATTCGTGGCAGCGGAAGCACACCGACTGCTCGACTTCCTTGCCGCTTCGCTCGGAAGGATCCGCGGCGAACGCCGCGAGTGAGACCGCCGCGGCGGCCGCTACGGAGAACCTCGAGAGAATTCGTGCACGGAACGTGGATCCCATTGTTTGCTCCCCGGCGGGAGTTCCGATCCCGATACGTGCACGATTCTCCGAATGCGCGGCCCCGTGTTGATCGCGGGCAACAAACCCCTTACTTCTTCGCCTCGAGCGCAAGAAGAATGGCCCGCCGTGGAAGGCGGGCCATCGGGATTTCGTGGTGCTGTTGAGTGGATTCGAACCACCGACCTACTGATTACGAATCAGTTGCTCTACCAGCTGAGCTACAACAGCCCTTTGACGCGATCGGGAGCCGACAATTATACAGCCCCGGGAAGGGCTTTTCCCGGCTTTTCGGGGCTTGCCGCCCAGTGCCGGTTTCCGCCCGCCCGTCGGCACAATCGCGCCGCGTGTCGGAAACGGCTTTCCGGGGGTAGGCTCACACCTTTACATTCCGGCTCAACCCCATAGGGAGGGTTTTCCAATGGCAAGGCAAGCACGCGGCTTCACCCTGATCGAAGTCATGATCGTCGTGGCGATCATCGCCATCCTGGCCGCGATCGCGGTGCCGAGCTACCAGGACTACGTGACGCGCGGCCGCATCATCGAGGCCACGGGCGGCCTGGGCGACGCGCGCAACAAGATGGAGCAGTACTTCCAGGACAACCGCTC
>DATJVS010000117.1:0-8456 GCA_035501715.1 Usitatibacter sp. | reverse complement strand
GCGGCGAGCGCCATGGTGATGCTGGGCGAGGCCGAGGGCGCCGACGTCTCGCTCGTGGCCTTCATGCAGTACACGCGCGTGCTCATGGTCGCGTTCGCCACGACCTTCGTCGCGTACTACTTCGCCGACACCGTTCCCCATCCGCCGGGCGCGCCGTGGGACGCGCACGTGAACTGGCTCAACCTCGCGCTCGTGATCCTGCTCGCGCTCGCCGGCCAGCAGATCGCGCGGCTGCTGCACCTGCATGCGTGGGGATTGATCGGGCCCATGGCGCTGCTCGCGGCGTTGCACGCGGGCGGATGGATCGAGATCGAGCTGCCGCGATGGCTGCTCGCTGCGGCCTATGCGGTCATCGGCTGGCACATCGGCCTGGGCTTTCGCCGCGATCGCCTCATCCACGCGGGCAAGGCGATGCCGGTGGTGGTGGGCACGGCGCTTTGCCTGATCGTGTTCTGCGCGGGCGTGGCGTGGTGCGTCACGCTCGTCGTGCACGTGGATCCGCTCACCGCCTATCTCGCGACGAGCCCCGGCGGCGTGGACGTGGCGGCCGTGATCGCGGCATCGACTCCGCGCGTGGACCTGCCCTTCGTGCTGGCGCTGCAGTCGATCCGGCTCTTCGCGACGGTGGCTCTCTCGCCCTTGCTCGTGAGGCTCGTGGTGAAGCACTCGCCGCACCTGCGTGATCACCGTCGCCCGAAGTGAGGTGTAGGATCGACGCCATGAAGACACTTCTCCTTTTCCTCGCCTCCCTCTTCGCATCGGCGGCCTTCGCGCAGGATGCGTATCCCAACCGGCCCGTGCGCATCATCGTGCCGTTTCCTGCGGGCGGTGTCGCCGACGCGCTTCCCCGGATCGTGGGCGAGAAGCTCACGGCCAAGTGGGGCCAGCCGGTTGTGATCGAGAACAAGGTGGGCGCCGCGGGCAACATCGGCATGGGCGAGGGCGCGCGAGCGGCTCCCGACGGGTACACGCTGGTCCTCGCGCCCACGGGCAACCTCACGGTGAACCCGACGCTCTTTCCCAACCTTCCCTTCGACACGCGCCACGACTTCACGCCCATCACGCTCCTCGCCGAGTCGCCCAACGTGCTCGTCGTGAATCCCTCGGTGCCCGCGAAGAATTTCCACGACTTCGTCGAGTACGCCAAGGCCAATCCGGGCAAGCTCAATTTCTCTTCGCCGGGCGAGGGCAGCGGCGCGCATCTCGCGGGCGAGCTCCTGAACCAGGAAGCCGGCATCCAGACCGTCCACATTCCGTACAAGGGCCTCGCGCCCGCGGTGAACGATCTCGTGGGCGGCCAGGTGCAGTACATGTTCGCGGGCATCTCCACCGTGATCCAGCAGATCAAGGCGGGCAAGCTCGTGGCGCTCGCCATCGCGAGCCCGAAGCGCAACGCCCAACTGCCCGATGTGCCGACGGTGGCAGAGAGCGGACTGCCGGGCTTCGACGTGACCTCGTGGTACGGCATCGTCGTGCGCACCGGAACGCCGCAGGCCATCATCGACAAGGTGAACCGCGACATGGTCGAGGCGCTGCGCATGCCCGACGTGAAGGCGAAGCTCGCGGACCTGGGCCTCGAACCCGTGGGCGATACGCCGGCGCAGTTCGCCGCGGTGATCGACGCGGAGACGAAGAAGTGGGTCGCCATCGTCGAGAAGGCGCACATCAAGCCGCATCCGTAGCGGCATGCCCTCGCGCATCGACATCACGTACCTGAACGGCGAGGACGTCGAGCGCCTCGCGCTCACGGACGACGAGATCATCGCCGCGGTGGAGGCGGCGCTCGCGGCCCAGGGGCGTGGCGAGACCGTGATCGAGCCTCGCGTGCACCTGATTCCGGAATCGTCCGCCAAGGGCCACTTCAACGTGCTGCGTGGCTACGTGAAGCCGCTGGGCGTGGCGGGCGTGAAGGTCGTGGGCGACTTCGTGAACAACTACGAGCGCGGGCTGCCCTCGGAGATGGCGCTGCTCAACCTCTTCGATCCCGAGACCGGCATGCCCATGGCAGTGGTCGATGCCACGGCCATCACCGACATGCGCACCGGCGCGATGACGGCGATCGGCGCCAGGCACCTCGCGCGCAAGTCGAGCCGCGTGCTGGGCCACGTGGGCGCGCGCGGCACGGCGTATTGGAACGTGCGTTTGCTCGACCGGCTCTTTCATTTCGATGAGATCCGCGTTCACTCGCGCCGGCCCGAGAGCCGCAACGCCTTCGCCGAGCGACTTTCGCGCGACCTCGGCAAGACGGTGAAGGCGACCGGCGATTGGGAATCGTGCGTGCGCGGCGCGGACATCGTGGTCGAGGCTTCGCGCCTGCCCAAGCCCGAACCGATGCTCCTCACCAAATGGATCGCGAAGGGCGCCTTCGTCGTTCCCTACGGGACCATGAGCGCGGTGGAGCTGTCGCTCACCGACATCATGGACAAGATGGTCGTGGACGACTGGGGCCAGTGCCGCAAGGGGCTGCCGTTCGGCGCGCTGCGCGCGCACGTCGATAGCGATCGCCTGACCGAAAAGAACCTGCACGCCGAGCTGGGTGAGATCGTCGCGGGCGTGAAGCCCGGCCGCGAGCGCGACGACGAAACGATCCTGCTCTGGCACCGGGGCCTGAGCATCACCGACATCGCGCTCGGCCACGCGCTCATCGAGAAGGCGAAGCGCCTTTCCATCGGCACGCGCCTTCGCTTCGCGTGATCGCCAATTTCCGGATGTACGAGGTGGCGCCTTCGGCGGCGCGTGCCTGGCGGGCGCTCTTCGAGCGCGTGTTCTCGGAAGAAGGCCTCGAGCTGCCCATCGTCGAGCACCGCGCGCCCGCGCCCATCGCCGATCTGTGGGCCCGCGAGGACCTGGGCTGCGCGTTCATGTGCGGGTGGCCCTTCGTCCGCTCGGGACGAATGCGGCCCATCGCCGCGCCCGTGCCATCGCCCGCGCGTTACGAGCACCAGGCGCGCTACTGCAGCGAGTTCCTCGTGCGCGAGGCGAGCGGCTGGCGATCGCTCGAGGAGACTTTCGGCCATCGCTTCGGCTGGATGTCGCCGGATTCGCAGTCGGGATTCAACGCGCCTCGCGCCCATCTCGCGCGCTTTGTGACGGCGGAACGTCCCGCGCTCTTCAGCGAGGTCCGCGGCCCGCTGGGCGCTCCCATGGCCACGCTCGAGGCGTTGCGCCGCGAAGAGGTCGATGTCATCGCGCTCGACGGCTTCTGGCTCGACCTGCTGCGCCGCCACGATGCGCCGAAGCTCGAAGGCATTCGCTGCGTGGCGACGACGCCGTGGACCCCGATTCCGTTGCTGGTCGCCGCTCCCCACGCGGACGATCGAGCGGTCGACAGGTTGCGCGAAGTGCTCCCGCGCATCCACGAGCGCCCCGGTTACGCATCGCTTCTGGCCGACGTGCTCCTCGAGCGCTTCGTGGCGGCGGACGTGCCGTCTTACGCGCAGCTCGAAGCCCTGGCGCGGAGCGCCGAGGCCGCGGGCTATGGGGCGATTCGCTAGCGCTGGATCGTCGAGAGAACCGCGGCGATGGCGGCCACGCCCGCGAGCCACGCCACCGACACCGTCCCGATCACGAGGGGCACCGGAGTGGCGGGGTGGACGTGGTGCGCGAGGCTGACGGAACGCCAGACCGCGCACGCCACCGCGCCGGCGGAGGCGACGAGCAGCAGTGCCCCGAGCGCTATCACCGCGAGATCGTCGGACTGCGCGCCCGCCCGCAGCACCACGAGCGCGTTCACGAGCACCGCGAGGCCCGTGCGGCTCCATGCGAGCGCGGTGCGCTCCCGCTGCAGCCCTGGGTCGTGGTGCTTCTTTACTGAAGCCAATCGACCGCCGCGATGATGGCCGCGATCAGCGCCGCGCTGGTGGCGAGCAGCGGCACGGCGATGGTGCCCGGCAGCGGCTGGTCGTGGCGCATGGCGATCTCGCTCGCCTTCCAGCGGAAGTACGCGATGGTCGAGAGCACTGTCGAGAGCACCGCGAGCCCGATGGCGAGGCCCACGACGACCACGCGTGGCTGCAGCTTGGTGGCGAACTGCTCGAGGAGCACCCCTCCGGCCAGCAGCGCCAGCGCCGTGCGCACCCACGCGAGGAAGGTCCGCTCGTTGGCGAGCGTGAATCGATAGTCGGGTTCCTTGCCGTCCTTGCGCCAGTCGGGTGTCTCCATCCCGTCATTTTACAAGAGACGGTCAGCGCATCAGCGCTTCCCCCATCTTCACGCGGCGCCCTTCGGCGATTCCCTCGCAGAGCGCGTGGCCCCTGGGCGCCAGCACGATGATCGTGGAGCCGTGCTCGAACCAGCCCATTTCCTGGCCCCGCGTGAAGCTCGCGTCGCACGAAATGGCGTTGGGGCCGCGATAGCGAAGGTTCAGCAGCACGTCGGCGAAGTGAAGCCGGATTCCCGCCACGAGGATCGCGGCCACGGCCACGAGCGTCACGCGCTCGCCGCCGCCCATGATCAGCTCGATGGCCGCACGCTCGTTCTTGCAGAAGAGGCGCTCCACGCGTTTCAACGCGATCGGGTTCACGTTCCACGTGTCGCCCGAGATGTAGTTCACGCGGCGCACCGTGCCCGCGGCGGGCGCGTGGAAGCGGTGGTACATGCTCGAGGTGATGCGGATCGTGGCGTAGCACCCGTCGCGATAGCGATCGACCCACTGGCGATCGCCCAGCAGGTCGTTGAGCGTGTAGGGAAACCCCTTGGCCTGGATCACCTGGACGCCGTCGATCGCGCCGCACGCGCCGACGATGCCGTCGCAAGGGCTCACGAGCACGCCCACGCTCGCGTCGATGGGGCGCGCACCTTCCTTCAGCTCGCGCGTGAAGCAGTCGTGCAGGCTCGTGAAGCGCTGCTTCTTCGCGTCGGCGAGCTCCAGGTCGGCGAAGAGCTTCCACACGGCGATCGAAAGGGCGCACACGAGGGGATTCTCGATGCGGCTGAACCATCCCATGAAGCGCGTGGCGAGCTGTCGCGGGATGCGGTTGGTGAGCAGGAAATTCACGTCTTCCTGCAGCACCATGCGGGAGATGACCTGGCGGGCCGTCATGGGACTGTAAGAATCCTCGCGTACTTGGTGGGTTCGACGAATGAACGAACAAGTCCTGCCCCTCTATCTCGCCGGCCTCGTCCTCGTGGCCGTCGCCCTCTCGGCACTGAAGCGCCGCCTCGAGCTTTCCCGAGCGAAGCACCCGTCATTGGCCGGCCACTCGCGCATCGCGAAGAGGGTCGCGCGCCTCGTGCCCGCGTACGAGTACGACACGGAGACCTTCTTCGCCGCCGACGGGGCAGCCGAGGAAGTGGCGGCACGGCGCCGGCAGGGCTTCAATGCACTCGCCGAGACCTTCCGCAAGCGCTTCGCGAGCTCCGCCGCATTCACCGAGGCCGCGGCGCGAGGCCTTTCGGACCTCCAGTTCACGGCGAGGTATCGCGTGCCGTTTCCCTTCAGCCGGTTCGTGCGCGAGCGGCTCAAGGGCGGAAGCTTCGTGCGCTCGAGCGAGGGCGCGACGCTCGTGGACCTCGACGGCAATCGCCTCTACGACCTCACCGGTTCCTACGGCGTGAACCTCTTCGGCTACGACTTCTACCGCGACTGCATCGCGCGCGGCAGCGCCGAAGTGGCCGCGTTGGGCCCCGTGCTGGGCCAGCTGCATCCCATCGTCGCCGAGAACGTGCAGCGCCTGAGGGCGATCTCGGGCCTGGACGAGGTCTCCTTCCACATGTCCGGCACCGAGGCCGTGATGCAGGCCGTGAGGCTCGCCCGCTATCACACGGGGCGCAAGTACCTCGTGCGCTTCAACGGCGCGTATCACGGCTGGTGGGAGGACGTGCAGCCCGGCGTCGGCAATCCCCTGCCGCCCCGCGAGACCTACACGTTGAAGGAGATGGATGCCGCCACGCTTCACGTGCTCGAGACGCGCGACGACATCGCCTGCGTGCTGGTGAATCCCTCGCAGTCGCTTCACCCGAACGCACCCGCCTTCGCCGACTCTTCGCTCGTGGACAGCGCCCGTCACGCGGGATTCGACAAGACGGCCTACGCCGCGTGGCTTCGTGCGCTTCGCGAGGTCTGCACGCGCCGCGGCATCGTGCTCGTCTTCGACGAGGTGTTCGTGGGCTTCCGCCTCGCGCCCGGCGGGGCGCAGGAATACTTCGGCGTGCGCGCCGACATGGTCACCTACGGCAAGTCCCTGGGCGGCGGCCTGCCCGTGGGCGTGGTGTGTGGGCGGCGCGACCTCATGAAGCGCTTCGACGAGGAACATCCCGCCGACATCTGCTTCGCGCGCGGTACCTTCAATTCCCATCCGTACGTGATGGGCGCGATGAAGGCGTTCCTCGACCGGCTCGAGACCGCCGAGATCCGCAAGCTCTACGAGGATCTCGACGAGACGTGGAACGCGCGCGCCCGGGCCCTCAACGAGAGGCTCGCAACCGAAGGCCTGCCGCTTCGCGTCGCCAACCTCTCCACCATCTGGACCTTCGTATACACGCGCCCCAGCCGCTACAACTGGATGCTGCAGTACTACCTTCGCGCCGAAGGCCTTGCGCTGTCGTGGATCGGGACGGGACGATTGATCTTCAGCCTGCGCTTCACCGAGAACGATTGGCTCGCCGTTCGCGAACGCATCGTGGCCGCGGCGCGCGCGATGGAGCGCGACGGCTGGTGGTGGGAGGTCCCGGGGCTCACCAACGAGAGGATCCGCCGCGCGATCCTGCGGGAGATGCTCGCGCATCGCTTCGCCCCGGGGTGGCTCCCCGCTAGGCGGCCTTCTCCTCGTGCGCCATCCCGTGCATCGGGTCGATGAGCTCTCCGCGCAGCAGCCTCAGCGGCGCCTTGTGGTAGAGCACGATGTCGTTGAAGGGGTCGGTGAGGATCTTCGTCATCCACACGAGCCCGGTCTGCACGTTGCGCAGGTAGAAGAGGTGGAAGGTGCGGAAGAGCAGGCCCACGACGCCCACGAAGAGCCAGATGAAGCCCACGTTCTCGACGAGCTGTGACGGCGTGGTCGCCGCCCAGAAGATGCCGCCCAGCGTGGGATCGGCCAGCAGCACGAAGGGCGAGAGCACCCAGGCGGCCATCAGCACGACCTTGCGCTTCAGGTTGTAGCCCACCTTCACCGCCTCCTTGTACTCCTGCGAGGCCTGGTTCACCTCGTCGTAGCACAGGGGCTCGAAGAAGAAGTGCCCCGATTGACGCGCCACCATCGAGACGAGCCAGCCGATCACGGCGGCCATCGCGGGGCTCGTGAAGAGCATCGCGTAGGCGGCCACGAACGCGCAGGCGCTCACGAAGTGCAGCGACTGGTTGATGCGGCTGTGATGGTAGTAGCGATGGTCGTCCCACCGCTGGATGCGAAGCTCTTCCAGGAATCCGTTCACGCTTTTTCCTCCCGGGCTCGCGCCATTGGGCCCGCATTGCGACTGTATGACGGCAGGGTTTCGCTCTTGTTAAGGTTCGAAGTCAATTTGGAGACAAAGACCGCGGTGCCGGTCTCCCAGGGGAAGCGCTCGGCATGGCGCCGGCACGCCGCGCGGTCGACCTTCAGGGCCGCCAACGCGGCGGCGGCGAGGTTCCAGTCGAGCACGCCAGTCGCGGCGTCCGTCACCACGTCGAGCGGCCCACGCACTGGCAGGGCCGCCACGGGAACGCCGCACGCCAGCGCTTCCAGCATCACCAGGCCGAAGGTCTCGGTGCGGCTGGGGAAGACGAAGGCGTCCGAGCGCTGGTAGTAGCTCGCGAGCTCCGCGCCGTGCTTGAAGCCCACGAAGACCGCGTCGGGAAAGTCGCGCTCGAGGCGCTTGCGCTCGGGCCCGTCGCCCACCACGAGCTTCGTGCCGGGAAGGTCGAGGCGCAGGAACGCGGGTATGTCCTTCTCGACGGCAAGGCGCCCCACGTAGGTGAACACGGGCCGCGGGAATTGCGTGAAGCGCTCTTCGGAGGGACGGAACAGCTCGAGGTCCACGCCCAGCGGGCAGACCGCGAGGCGCTCGAAGCCGCGCCAGTGCAGCTGCTCGAGCAGGGGCTCGGTGGCCACCATCACCGCCGACGAGGCCGAGTGGAAGCGCCGCATCATCGCGTAGGTCCACGAGAGCGGAATTCCCGTGCGCACGGCGATGTATTCGGGAAAGCACGTGTGGTAGCTCGTCGAGAAGCGAAGGCGATTGCGGATGCAGTAGCTGCGCGCAGCGATGCCGATGGGCCCCTCGGTGGCGATGTGGATGGCCTGCGGGTCGAATTCGAGGATGCGCCGCGCCACCTCGCGCCCCGGGAAGAGCGCGAGCGGAATCTCCGGGTAGGTGGGCGTGGGCATCGTGCGCATGCCCTCGGGCGAGACGACGTGGACTTCGTGCCCGAGCCTTCGCAGGCCCGCGATGATGTTCGCCAGGGCGACGACTACGCCGTTGACCTGCGGCGGCCAGGCATCGGTCGCGATGAGGATTCGCACACCGCGAATTTCACGCGA
>DATJVS010000116.1:0-5403 GCA_035501715.1 Usitatibacter sp. | reverse complement strand
CGGCGAAGCCCACCAGCCTTCCCGGCGCGAACTCCGGGTTCGATTCCCGGCGCGTCGAATCCGGCATGTACACGATGCGGCACTCGATGCCGAGATACTCCGAGAGCCACGCGTCGACCGCGGGCGAGGGCGCGAGCGCATCGCAGACGCTGCGCCAGACGCGCACGCGCATCGCCTCGCCTCCGGTGGGCTCGAGCGGCAGCGATACCGGGTCCATGTCCGGCGCCGAGAGCCCCAGCTCGCCGCGCTCGATGGCGGTCCAGACGGTCGCCATCTTCGGCAGCACGCGCTGGCTGAGGAATTCGCCCGCGCGGTCGACCACCATGAAGCGCCGGTCGTGCTCGAGACCGCGCTCGGTCACGCGCGCCTCCTCGATCGCGATGCCCTTGAGGCCCTTCACGGGATAGATGTTGAGGGCGGAGACGGTGATCGGCATCGCGGAATTCGCCGTTGCAATGGGAGGGCATCCAAGGGTACCTTAGCCCGGTCAATCCCAAAAGGAAGAGGACGCCATGGCCCTGTGGGACAAGCTGATGGGCGAGCTGGTCGACATCGTCGAGTGGCTCGACGACACCAACGACACGCTCGCGTACCGCTTCGAGCGCTACCAGAACGAGATCAAGTACGGCGCGAAGCTGGTGGTGCGCGAGGGGCAGATGGCGGTCTTCGTGAACGAGGGCCAGCTCGCCGACGTCTTCAAGCCCGGCACCTACACGCTCACCACGCAGAACCTGCCGATCCTTGCGACGCTGAAAGGCTGGAAGTACGGCTTCGAGAGCCCGTTCAAGGCCGAGGTGTACTTCATCTCGACGCGCAAGTTCACCGACCTCAAGTGGGGGACGCCCGGTCCGGCGATGATGCGCGACAAGGAGTTCGGCATGGTGCGCGCCACCGCGTTCGGCATCTATTCGATCCGTGCCAAGGACGGCGGCATCATCGTGAAGGACCTCGTCGGCACCGAAGGCCGCTTCACCGTCGAGCAAGTGGAGGAGAACCTGCGCGGCAAGATCGGGCTGCGCATCAAGGAGCTGATGCCCGAGCTCGGCATCTCGGTGATCGACATGTCGGCGAAGGTGTACGAGATGGGAAACGGCCTGCGCGACCGGCTGCAGCCCGATTTCGCGGCGCTGGGTCTCGAGCTCGTCGAGGTCCAGGTGCAGAACGTGGGACTGCCCGAGGAGGTGGAGAAGGCGATCGACGCGCGCGGCGCGATGGCGGCGGTGGGGAACCTCCAGGCCTACACGCAGTACGAGACCGCGTCCTCGATCCGCGATGCGGCGAGCAATCCGGGCGGCACGGCGGGCGCGGGCGTGGGCCTCGGCGCCGGCGTCGCGATGGGCGCGCAGATGATGAACAGCATGGGCGCCGCCGCGGGAGCGGCGCCGCCTCCGGTTCCGGCGGCCGCCGCCTTCCACGTCGCCGTCGGACAGGCGCAGACCGGCCCGTTCGATCTCGGCGCGCTGCGCCAGCAGGTGAGCTCGGGACAGCTCACCCGCAGCTCGTTGGTGTGGCGCGCGGGCATGGCGCAATGGACGAAAGCGGGAGACGTGCCGGAGCTCGCGCCGCTCTTCGCCGACGTCCCGCCGCCGGTTCCGCAGTAGCCCGATGGACGCGCAAGCCCAGGCCGGCGCTCCCGTAGCGCTGGTTCGCGACATCACTTGCAAGTCGTGCGGCGCGAAGCTCTCGTTCGCCCCGGGCACCCGCAGCCTCAAGTGCGGCCATTGCGGCGCCGAGAACGAGATTCCCGAGGCGCCCGCGGCTCCCGTGGCGGAGCAGGACTACGAGGCGGAGCTGAAGGCGCTCGAGGGGAAAGCCGAGACCTACGAGGAGGAGCACGTCAAGTGCCAGGGGTGCGGCGCGGAGCAGACGCTGCCCGCGGACGCCTTCGCCGGACGCTGCGCCTTCTGCGGCGCGCCCATCGTCGAGAAGGGCTACGCGAAGCGCCTCGTGAAGCCCGAGGCGATCCTGCCCTTCCAGGTGGATCGCGCCCGCGCGCAGGACAACTTCCGCACATGGGTACGGCGCCGCTGGCTCGCGCCCGGCGACCTCAAGCGCTACGCGCAGAGCGATTCCGGCCTCGCCGGCATGTACGTCCCGTACTGGACCTTCGATTGCCGCACCTCGAGCGACTATCGCGGCGAGCGGGGCGACGACTACTACACGACCGAGACCTACACCACGAGGAACGCGCAGGGCGAGGAAGTGGTGCAGACGCGCCAGGTGCGCCAGACGCGCTGGACGCCGGCCGCCGGCCACGTCGACGCGTTCCACGACGACGTGCTCGTGATGGCCTCGAGCGTGTTGCCGGGCGACGTCCTGGGAGCGCTCGGGCGGTGGGACCTCAAGGCGCTCGTGCCGTACCAGCCGGAGTTCGTGAGCGGCTTCCAGGCGGTCGCGTACCGCGTGGGATTGCGCGATGCCTTCGTCGCCGCGAAGCAGGAAATCGACGGCCGCGTGGAGGTGCTGGTGCGCCGCGACATCGGCGGCGACCACCAGCGCATCCACGACGTCGCGACCCGCTACAGCGACATCACCTTCAAGCACATCCTGCTGCCGATCTGGAGCTCGACCTACCGCTATCGCGACAAGGCCTACCGCTTCACCGTGAACGCGCAGACCGGCGAGGTGAGCGGCGAGAGCCCGTATTCCTGGTGGAAGATCGCGCTCATCGCGATCGTGATCGTCGCCGCGGCGATCCTGATCGCGATGTACGGCGCGAAGAACTAGGCCCGGCCTACAACGACTTCAGCATCTGCTCGCCGCCGGAGACCTCGAACTTGCCCGGGGCCTCGACGTTGACCGACTTCACCACGCCGTCGTCCACGAGGAGCGCGAAGCGCTGGCAGCGCATGCCCATGCCGCGCGCGTTGAGGTCGAGCTCGAGGCCCAGCTTCTTCGTGTAGTCGGCGCTGCCGTCGGCCATGAAGCGGATCTTGCCGCCGGCCTTCTGGTCGCGCGACCAGGCGCCCATCACGAACGCGTCGTTCACCGAGATGCACCAGATCTCGTCCACGCCCTTGCCCTTGAGCGCGTCGAAGTTGGCGATGTAGCTCGGCACGTGCTTGGCGGAGCACGTGGGGGTGAAGGCGCCGGGGAGCGCAAAGATCGCGATCTTCTTGCCCTTCACCAGGTCCTCGACCTTGAACGTGTTGGGGCCCACGGTGCAGCCGTTGCCCTCGACTTCGATGAATTCCTGCAGCGTGCCTTCGGGAAGCTTGTCTCCGACCTGGATGGTCATGGGGTTTCTCCTCGTTGAAGATGGCTATGCCGCGGCGGCTGCCGCGCGGCGGAAGGTGGCGAGCGCGACACCGCAGGCGACGAACGCGCTGCCGATGCCGCGGTTGATCCAGCGAAGGCGCTTCACGTCGCTCATCACGCGCAGCACGCGCGCGGCAAACGCCGTGTAGCCGGCCATCACGATGACGTCCACCACGAAGGTCGTGGCGGCGAAGATGGCGTACTGCGTGAGCTGCGAGCCCGACGTGTCGATGAACTGCGGCAGGATCGCGGCGAAGAAGATCATGCCCTTCGGGTTGGTCGCGTTCACCCAGAAGCCGCGCATGAAGACTTCCCGCGCCGTGGTGGCGTTGTCCGCGCGGTCTTCCTCGAAGCGCGTGGGGGGCGAGCGCCACGTGGCGATGCCGAGGTAGATGAGGTACGCCACGCCCGCCCACTTGACGAGATTGAAGAGCGTCTCGGAGGCCAGGAGCAGGGCGCCCAGGCCCAGCGAAACGCCGATCACGATGAAGAGGTTGGCGAATTGCATTCCCACGCCGTTCCACGCGCCCAGGCGGAAGCCGTGGCGGATGCCCGCCGACATGCTCGAGAACACGCCCGGCCCCGGCGTGAACGACAGGACGATCGTCGCGACGAGGTAGGTGAGCCAGACCTTGAGGTCCATCAACGTCCCTTTTCCACGGCCCGTTTCGCGATGCGGTCCACGACGGACGGCGCGATCAGCTTGAGCCACTGCCCCATTTTACCGCGCGCCGTCATGACGACTTCGCGGTCGCGATGCTCCATGGCTTTTACGATCTGTCGCACGCACTCCTCGACGCCCATCACCTCGCCTTCCTTCACCGGGCTCACGAGGATGGGCTTGCCGTCGGGCCCCGTGGCGTTCTCGCGGATGCCGGTGGCGACGAAGCCCGGGTAGATCATGGTGACTGTCACGCCCGAGCCGTCCAGCTCGATGCGAAGCGAATCGAAGAATCCGGTCATCGCGTGCTTGGCGGCGCTGTAGCCGGTGCGCGTGGGCACGCCCACCTTGCCCGCGAGGCTCGAGATGCCGACGATGCGGCCCTTCGATTGCCGGAGGTGCGGCAGCGCGTGGTGCGTGCAGTACACCGCGCCCATGTAGTTCACCTGCATGATGCGCTCGAGGATCGACATGTCGTGGATGTCCTCGAAGCGCGCCCACATGGTGGCGCCCGCGTTGTTCACGAGCGTGTCGAGCCGCCCGAAGGCGAGCACGGCGCCCGCGATCAATGCCTGGCAATCGCGCTCGACCGTCACGTCGGCGCGGATCGCGACCACGTTGGCGCCGAGCTTTCGGCACTCGGCGGCGACGGCTTCGAGCTCGGCTTCGTTTCGCGCGGCGAGCACGAGGCGCGCGCCCTTCGCGGCAAGCTGGCGGGCGAGCTCCGCGCCGATGCCCTTCGATGCTCCGGTGATGGCTATTACGTTATCTCTCATGGCTGGGCCCGCGCCTTCGCGGGGTGGCGGCTATTTGTCGGTCTTGGGGTCCGGGATGTGGTTGAACGCGATGTGCAGGCCGCCGCGGTCGCGTGCTTTGTGCGCGCTCGCGAAGTACACGGCCTGCTTGCCGAAGCGGGCATTGAGGGAGTCGAGCGTCTTGTAGAGGGCCTTGGACTTGTCCTCGGACGCGAAGAGCGAGCCCGTGTGGTCGGACTCCGGGACGAAATCGGAATACGCCATGCCCACGCGCAGGATGGTGCGATGTCCTTTCGGGCGCTTCGCCCAGAGCTTCTCCAGGGCGTGCAGGAACGTCTTGGTGTCCTGCGTATCGACGAGGCGCATGTCCGCGCCCCAGTGGCCGCCGTCGAGGTACTTCAGGTCGACGGAAATGCGCCCCGCGTAGTAGCCCGCCTTGCGCAGCCGCATCGCGGCCTTCTGGGTGAGTCGGTTCAGCACTGCGAACGCCTGATCGGGGTTGCGGCTGTCGGGGCCCAGCACGTGCGAATGCGAGATCGAGGATGTGTCGTTCTCGCGTTCGTGCTGTTCCTCGCCGCGGATGCGGCTCCACATGATGTCGCCGCCCACGCCGCCCCAGACGGCGTGCAGCTCCTCCTTCGATTTCGCGGCGAGGTCGCGCACGGTGCGGATGCCGTGGCGATGCAGGCGCTTTTCCATCTGCTTGCCCACGCCCGAGAGCGCGCGCAC
>DATJVS010000115.1:0-21121 GCA_035501715.1 Usitatibacter sp. | reverse complement strand
ACGCTGGGGCTGCCCAATTATCTCGAAAGCTTTGACGAGCGCCGCCAGCGCATCCCGCAGCATTGAACGCATCATGCGGGCCTTCTCCAACGTAGCTGTCAGGCGAGAGATCCCGACATCAACGCGGCCGGCATGAACTTCATATAACCCTTCAGAAAGAGACGCCGCGATTTCTGCGCGCACGGACTTGGACTGGGTTGCGTACCGCCGCGCGATCTGACACCGCTCGCCAGCCTTGTCCACAGAGTTGACCTCGAGCAACAATCGACTGTAGTTGTTCTCTCGAAGCACTCGGGCGACCATCTCCGCCGCAGTATGAGGCTCCTTGCTTTCACTCAAGCAAGCTTCTGCAGCCCGTAGACCTCTCTCAAAATCCTCCAGATGGAGACAACAGAGAGCTATGTTCGAAAGAGCGCCTGCGCGCAGTCCCTGCAGGCCTGCATCCGAACCAGCTAATCGAATGACATGTTCAAATGTGGTAATCGCATCTCGATATTGAGCGGAGTACAGCAGAGCCACGCCCAAGTTTTGCCAGACGTTGCACTCCGCCGGATTGTCGCGCAGCGCTTGTGCAAGCTCCAAGGCCTGCGAATAGCATTCGATTGCACGTGAGATATTTCCCGTATCGGCATACATCACGCCCAGCAAGCTCAACGCCCTCCGAAGCAGCGCCTTGTTGTCAGCGATCGACGCCAGGGTAACCGCATCCGTTGCTGGCTCCATGGCATCGAAGCTCTTCCCGGCGACATAGAAGTATTGAGCCGCATCCATTAGGCAGTTGATCTGCAGGTCGGGATGAGCCTGTTGTGGCACCTGTCTCAACGTCTTGGCGACGGTTGCCATGAACTCTGTCGTTGAGGGACCGCCCGCCTGCGCGCGCGAATTCACCTCTAGAGCGAGCCTAGATAACGCGAGTTTCAGTTGAGGATCTGAGGGGCTCCGAAGAACCTCCGACAGCGCCTCGTGTTCCATAGCCACGTTTGCGTATTTCCTATCTACTTGTTTTTACGTCACTTTAAGAAAATCGGCAAAGAAAATGTGAACTAGTTCACACTTTTCTGCGGAATTGGTCTAGAAGTATCACCCCGTTGGGGTCGCGAGACAATCCGATGCGCTTTTTCGTAAACCAAACGGGGACTTACAGTAGTTTTCTCAACGAAATTGTGTTGTGTCGCAGTTACTTAACGAAATTAGACGTCACTACCCAAAGGAGGGTTGAAATGGAATTCGCAAAAGTTCAAGAGGCCGCAGCTCAACAACAAGCTTCCACTCGAATCGACCACTACCCGACAACTGAGCTCACCGATGCTGAGCTTGCAATTGTTGGCGGGGGCGTTGGTGAGGTCGGACTGAATTAGTTCAAGGCTAGACCGAATAGCAGTTTAACTGTCCATGAGAATGACGGAGACCACGAATATGGAACTTATGAAAACTGAAGAGAAGGGAATTCAAGAGGAGCGTTCCGTCGCTGCAAACGAGCAAATCCTGGAGCTCGCGGAGTCGCAGCTGTTCCTTGTCGGCGGTGGCGTTGGGGAAGTCGGGCTTAACTAAGTCAGGCTCACCTGGCACGAGTCACATCAATTCGTTCAACCATACTGGAGGGATCATGGAATTTGCGAAAAATGAAGACGCCGTTCAACTCGGCGCTATCGCGCGCACTTTGAGTGACGAACTCACGGAACTTACCGAGGCACAACTGGTAGTTGTGGGCGGCGGCGTAGGCGAAGTGGGACTCAACTAGAGGACAACCATGGAAAACAATCTTCTCGAACTTCAGCAAGTGGAAAAGACGATTGATGTCGCCGCTGACGAACTGTGCAAGACGCTCGGCGAACTTCAACTTGCTTACGCAAGCGGAGGTGGACTTGGGGAGATAGCGTTCGGCTAGCCGTGCTCAACACGCTCTAGATTCACCTGCTTGGAAGTCGCGATCAGCGTCTCCGAGCGATGGGTCACGAGCACGACGGAGAGGGCTTGGTTCGCGATGGAAGTGCTGATGCGGCGTTCCAAGGCCAAGTCGAGTTGATCGAACGCCTCATCCAAGAAAAGCACCTGAGGCTGACGGTAAAGCGCCCGGGCAAGCAGGACCCGCTGTTTCTGTCCGCCCGATAGCGCAGTACCCAGGCTTCCGACGATGGTGTTGTACTGCATGGGCATCGCCATGATCTCTTCGTCGATCATGGCGGCGCGGGCACATTCGCGGACACGCGCGGGGTCATGCTCCGCGTCGAAGAAGCTGATGTTGTCCTCGATCGTTCCGACGAAGAGCTGGTCGTCCTGCATGACCGCTCCCACGCGGGAGCGATATTGGCCCGGATCCCAGTCGGCGAGGGACCGGCCGTTCACGCGCACATCCCCCTCTGTGGGGGGCAGCAGGCCGAGGAGCACCTTGAGCAGCGTGGTCTTGCCGCAGCCGGAAGGCCCCACGATGGCGATCGTCTCGCCCGGCGCAATGGTGAGCGACACGCCCCTGAACACGAACCCTTCCGGACCGTAGGCGAACCCGACGTCCTTCGCTTCGATCGTGAGCTTCCCGATCGAGGTCTCGCCCGGGATCGCGGGCTTGGACACTTCCACGTCCGATAGCGCGATGTCGGCAATGCGCTCGGCATGCAGGTCGAGCATGCGGAACTCGTTCCACTTCTCGACGAGGTTGTTGATCCGCGCGAGGAAGAGCAGCTTGAATCCGATGAAGGCGTAGAGCATGCCCACCGTGAAGCGCCCATCCATCACGAGGGTTGCGCCCAGCCAGATCACGACCACGTTCTCGAGGCCGAAGATGAGGCCGTTCGCGCCGCGCTGCAGGATCCCCACGTTCTGCACGCGAACGCCGGCGTTGGTCTGGTCCACCACGAGGTTCTGGTAGGCCGAGCGCCGCTCCGATTCGCGCAGGTTCAGCTTGATCGCCATCATCCCGCGCAGCGTTTCGATGAAGTGCGTGCCCGACCGCGCCTCGTGCGCGAGCTGCTCATCCGTGGCGTAGCGCTGCGGGTAGTAGAACACCCAGCGCGCGACCGCATAGACGAGCGCGGCCGTGAGCACCACGCTCGTGAGCATCACGCTGTAGTACCCCATCACGATCAGCGTGAGCACGACCATCACGCCGTCCACCGCGGTCTCGACGAACGTCGTCGTCAGCGTGCGCTGGATCGCATCCACGCTCCTGAACTTCGAGACGATGTCGCCGATGTTCCTCTTCTCGAACCACGAGAGCGGCAATCGCAGCATGTGGTCGAAGAGGGTGGTGAGCAGCTTCAGGTTGATGCTCGTGCTCAGGTACACGCCGACCCAGGCGCGCACGGCCGTCACCGCCACCTGGATGATCACGAGCGCGCTGAAGGCAACGCCCAGCACCGTGAGCAGGTCCGCGTCGCGCCCCACGAGCACGCGGTCCACCACGAGCTGCAGGTAGAAGGGCATCGCGATCGCGAATACTTCGAGCGCGAACGAGAGCAGCAGGATCTGCGCGATCGTGCCCTTGAGCCCCGACGCGGTGGCCAGCAGCTGCCACGAATTTATCTTCTCGCGCTCGTCCTTCTTCTGGAATTCCGCCGTGGGCGTGAACTCCATCGCCACGCCCGTGAAATGCCGCGACGCTTCCTCGAGCAGCAGGATCCGCTTGCCGCGCGCCGGATCGTGCACCGTGATGCGCCGGCCGGCCACCTTCGTGAGCACCACGAAGTGGTTCATGTCCCAGTGCAGCACCGCGGGCAGGCGCAGCTTGCCGAGCGACTGGAGCGGCACCTGCACGCCGCGCGCGGTCATCGCCATGGACTCGGCGATCTGCGCCACGTGCTTGAGGGTGATGCCCTTCAGCGACGGCGACAGGCGCAGCCGCATCGCCGAAAGATCGGTCCGATGCCCGTGATACGACGACACCATCGCGAGGCACGCGATGCCGCACTCGGGCGCTTCGCTCTGCAGGATGACCGGGACTCGCGGCGAGAGGAGGTCGGACAGCCAGCCCATCTACACGCGCTCCTTCAGCTTGAGCACGGGCTCGAAGATCCATTCGATGAGCGTGCGCTTCTCCAGGAGGAGATCGGCGCTCACGAGCATGCCGGGGCGCAACGCGTAGTCCGTCCCGAGCGCGCTCACCACCTGCTTGTCGAGCTTCACGTCGATGCGATACACGGGCTCCTTCGCCGTGAGCGGCCCCACGTGCTCGCCTTGCGTCCAGACGTTGCGCCCGATGTCGGTGACGGTGCCGTGATACTGGCCGAAGCGCTCGTAGGGGAAGGCTTCGTAGCGGAGCACCACCTCGTTGCCGTTCTTCACGAAGCCGATGGCTCGCGTGGGCACGAGGAGCTCCACGTGCAGCCCGCTGCCTCGCGGAAGCACCGTGGCGAGCGTCGTGTCGGCGGCGGCCGATTGCCCGCGATTGACCGCGATGTTGGTGACCACGCCCGCCATGGGCGCGCGGATCACGGTCTCGCGCTTGGCCTCGATCTGCGTCATGCCCTCCTGAAGCTCGCTGATCTGCCGCGCCACCTGCTCGACTTGCGTGCGCGAGCGAAGCTCGATCGCGGGGCCTTCGAGCCTGGCCGATGCGAGATCGCGCTCCACCTGGCCGCGCTGTCGCACGAGGGTCTCGCGCTTGATCTCCTGGTCGGTGACCTCGTCCTGCTTGGCCTTCACGAGCGCTTCGGAGACGAACTGCTTTTCGCCCGCGAGCCCCTTGTAGCGCGCGAGCTGGTCCTTGGCGCTCCTGATGCGCTCGTCCTGCAGCTTCATCTCGCGGTCGATCTGCGTGAGCTCGGTGGCGAGGTCCTTCTGGCGCTGGCGGTTCTGCTCGATCTGCTGGGCGCCGAGCTCCCGCCACTGGGCCTGCTCCTTCTCGAGGATCAGGCGCCGATTGGCCATCTCGGCGGCCACCGCTTCGTTGGTCGAGGGCCCCGTGCCGGTGGAGCGGTCGAGCGAGATCGTGGCCATGGGATCGCCGGCCTTCACCTCTTCGCCTTCCTTGATCATGAGGTTGGTCACGCGGCCCGCATCTGGAATGAGCACGCGCGCGGCGCCCGTGTCGAGCGCGAGGTATCCCTCGACGCGCTCGCGGCGCGTGTACTGGCCCCAAAGGGCCACGGCGATGAGGAGCACGGCCGTCCCGGCCGCGAGCAGCGTGAAGACCCAGAAAGGCACGGGCCGCGCGATGGTCGCCTCGCCCAGGAACTTCTCTCGCTGGGCGTCGATCGCCTCTTGTCGGAATAATTGGCGCGGCATGTGTGTGGCGGCGATTCTAAAGCAGTCCGACCTACAATTGCGCCATGACCAGCCAAAAATATCCCCTCGAGTCGCTCTTCGGGCGGATCCTGTCTCCCTTCGAGGACTTCCTGCGCCGTACCGCCGCGGGGGGCATCGTGCTCGTCGTGGCCACCGTGGCTGCCCTGGCGCTCGCCACGTGGCTGGGAGACGCCCGCATCCACCACGCGTGGGAACGCACCCTCGGGATCACCCAGGGCACCTTCCATCTGGACCTCACGCTGCACGACTGGGTGAACGACGCGCTGATGGCCGTATTCTTCCTGCTCGTGGGCCTCGAGTTGAAGCGCGAGATCCTCGTGGGCGAGCTCTCTTCGCTCAAGGACGCGGCGTTTCCGGTGATCGCGGCGCTGGGCGGCATGGTGGTGCCGGCCTGCATATACGCAACGATCAATGCGGGAACGCCGACCGAGGCCGGCTGGGGAATTCCCATGGCGACCGACATCGCCTTCTCGGTAGGCCTGCTCGTGCTGCTGGGCGATCGCGTGCCGCGAAGCCTCATCATCTTCCTCACGGCGCTCGCCATCGCCGACGACCTCGGCGCGGTGCTCGTGATCGCGCTCTTCTATACGGACCAGCTGGACATCCCCGCGCTTCGCGCCTCGGGCGCGCTCTTCGTGCTGCTCATCCTCTTCAATCGCGGCGGGGTGCGCCATCCGCTTCCGTACGCGCTGGTGGGCGCGATGCTCTGGTTCTACGTGCTCGTCTCGGGGGTGCACGCGACTATCGCCGGCGTCCTGCTCGCGCTCACGATCCCCGCGCGGGGCGCCTACTCGCCGGAACAGTTCGAGAAGCGAATCGCGGAGCTGCACAAGGCGCTGCAGGCGGACCGCGAGGACACGGCCACGCCCGACGATCCGCTGCGCAACCACCGGATGACCTCGATCGCCGAAGCCACCGAGAAAGTGGCCGCCGCCGTGCAAAGCCCGCTGCGCCGCTTCGAGCACTTCCTTACGCCGTGGGTGGCCTTCGTGATCATTCCGGTCTTCGCGCTCGCCAACGCGGGAATCGACCTGTCGGATGTGGCGTGGAGCGACGCGTTCTCGAACAGGGCGACCCTCGGCGTGATGCTGGGGCTGTTCATCGGGAAGTTCGCCGGGATTTCGATCTTTTCCGCCATCGCCGTGTGGGCGGGCCTGGGCCGGTTGCCTGTGGGAGTGCAGTGGCGCCATGTTCTCGGCGCGGCGTGGCTCTCCGGAATCGGTTTCACCATGTCGCTCTTCATCTCCCAGCTCGCGTTCGCCGATCCGGAGGCGTTGGAGCAGGCGAAGCTGGGCATCCTCGTGGGCTCCTGCGCTTCGGCGGTCGCTGGATTCGCGTGGCTTTGGCTCACCCACCGCATGGAGAAGCGATGAACCGCGTGGCGGTCGCGATCGAGGAGGGCTACTCGCCGGGTTGCGTGGGACGCATCGTCGAGCTCCACGGCAAGTACTACGCGGAACACCAGGGCTTCGGCATCTACTTCGAAGCAAAGGTGGCCCGCGAGCTGGGCGAGTTCTGCGCTCGCTACACGCGCGGGCGCGACGGCCTCTGGGTCGCTTGGCAGGACGGCGCGATCGAAGGCTCCATCGCCATCGACGGAAGCGATGCCGATTGCGCTCGGCTACGCTGGTTCATCGTATCCGATGCGCTTCGCGGAACCGGCGTCGGCACGCGCTTGATCCAGGCCGCGCTCGACTTCTGCCGCTCGAGCGGCGTCCTTCGCGTGCGCCTCGTGACGTTCTCCACGCTGCACGCCGCGCTGCACCTCTACGTGAAGCACGGCTTCAGGCTGATCCACGAAGAACGCGGATCGAACTGGGGCAAGGAGGTGATGGAGCAGGAGTACGAGCTGGTGCTGCGGGTCACCTGACCTGCGTACGACCTTCTAGGCCCGAGACCTTCGGGGATCACGCCGCCTTCTGGCTCCGTGCCCGTGCCGCCGCTTTTCGCGTGACGACGGTGACTGGAACGCTCACTGTCGCGATGAGTCGAGTGGCCACCGAACCCATCGCGAGATTCGCGAGGGCGCCACGCCCATGCGACCCGCAGACCACCATGTCGACGCCACGCTTGCGCGCGACCCGGTCGACCTCCGTCGCGACATCGCCGACACACCAGCTCGATCGGAAGGCGATACCTGCGGTGCGCAGCTGCCTTTCGGCGGCCGCGAGCGCTTCGCGGCTCGTGTCGCGCTGGTAGTCCTCGATCGCCTGGCGCCCCGCAGCGGCGGCGGCGCCCGGATAGGGAATCGGTGCGTGAACGTGGAGAAGCTCGACTTCGGGCTTCGCCCTCAGCGCTGCCGCGAGTCGCGCAACATGCCGTGCTGCCGCAAGGGAATAGGCCGAACCGTCGACGGCAATGAGGATCTTCATGATTGCAGTATCGCCGCGGCGCGATGGCGGGCCTTGACCGGAATCAAGCGCGATGGACCGTGACCGATGCACGTAGACTAAGCCCCGATGCGCATCTCGGGCATGGGACATGTCATCTTCGCAGCGAGCCTGATCGCGCTCGGGATCCTGGGCGTGGCCGAGAACAATTTCGCGCCCGTCTGGCAACCTGTACCGAAGGGGGTGCCTGCGCGCGAGCTGCTCGTCTATCTTTGCGCGCTCGTATCGTTGTCGTGCGGCGCGGCACTGCTGTGGCCGCGCACGGCGGCACCGGGCGCGAAGTCGCTCGCCGGTTACCTCGCTCTTTGGTTGCTCGCCTTCAGGGCGCCCGACGTCGTTCGTGCGCCGCTGTCGCAGGATCCCTGGTCGGGCATGGGCGAGATGGCGGTGTATCTCGCCGCGGCGTGGTCGCTCGTCGCGGCTTTCACGGCAAGGAGTGCTCGTCCCGGCCAGGTCCTCTACGGACTGGCCCTGATTCCCTTCGGCACCGCGCACTTCGCGTATATCAACGAGACCGCATCGCTCGTGCCGGGCTGGCTTCCGGCGCACCTCGCCATCGCGTACTTCACGGGGTTCGCCTACATCGCCGCAGCAGCCGCGATTCTTGCGGGCAGGTACGCGCGCCTCGCGGCCTGGCTGTCCGTCCTGCAGATGGGACTCTTCACCGCGCTGGTGTGGGTGCCCATCGTCATGGCCGGTCCCGGCGCGTTCGCCTGGAGCGAGTTCGTGATCTCGGTCGCGCTCACCACGAGCGGGTGGGTCGTCGCCGAATCCTATCGCAGCGCTAGGCCGAGCCCCGGTGCCGGATCTTCATCCAGTCCATGAAATCCACCGGTGTCATCGCGGGTGCGATGAAGTAGCCCTGGGCGAGCGCGCAGCCCAGCTCGAGCAGCATCGACCACTCTTCCCGGTTCTCCACGCCCTCGGCCACCGCCGGAATGCCGAGCTTCGAAGCGAGCTCGAGGCTCGATTCGACCATCGCGCGGCTCGAAGGCTGCGTGAGGGCGCGTTTCACGAAGGCGCGATCGATCTTGAGCTCGGTGAAGGGAACGCGGGCGAGGCGCTTCATCGACGAGTAGCCCGTGCCGTAGTCGTCGATGGAAAGCCCGAATCCGCGAAGGCGCAACCGCGAGAGGATCTCCAGCTCCTTGCCGACGTCCTGCGTGGCGGCCGACTCGGTCACCTCGAGGACCAGCTTGCGCGGATCGAATTGCGCGGCCTGCACGAGGGACAGCAGCCGGTCGGCCAGCGTGATGTCTTCGAGCGACTTCACCGACAGGTTCACCGCGACGCTGATCTCGTGGCCGCTTCGATGCCATTCCTTGCATGCGGTCATCGCCTCGCCGACCACCGCGGCGAGAAGCGCGTCCGTGAGGCCGCCTTCCTCGATCGCGCCGATGAAGTACGCGGGGTGGATGAGGCCCTTGTCCGGATGGCGCCAGCGCACCAGCGCCTCTGCGCCGCGAACTTCGCCGGTGCGCACATCGACCTTCGGCTGGAAATGCGTCTCCAGCTGCCCGTTCCTCAGCGCCGACGCGGCCTCGTGCGGCGGGAAGGCCACCTGTCGCGACTCGTGGGCGGCGGGCGCGAGGCCGCGCGCTTCGAGCAGCGGCTGGAGCTTCTTCGGCGTGAGCGGCTTCTGGATCGAGCCCAGCACGGTCACGCCATAGGCGCGCGCCATCGTCTCGACCGCGCTGATGAGCGCCCGTTCGGCCACGCTCACGACGATGAGCGAGATCGCGCGGTCGCGCTCGGAAATGTTGCGGATCAGCTCCATACCGTCCATGCCCGGCATGTCCAGGTCGCTGATGACCACGTCGATGTCGGAATCGGGCGCGCTGATGATCTCGAGCGCGGAATGGCCGTCCACCGCCGCGAGCACGGTCGCCGCGCCCATCTCGCGCAGCTGGTTCGCCATGAGCCAGCGCTGGAACGGATGGTCCTCCACCACCAGGAATCGGATTTCCTCCAGGTTCATCGTTCCTCCACGGCTGCACCGATGCGTTCGCCCAGGAGCGACGCCTCGCTTTCGATCGCGGCGAGGGCGGCATCGACGCGTTGCCAGTCGGGCACGCGTGCCGCTCGTTCGAGCTCCCCGCAGGCCGCTGCGAGCGATGCGATCTCGATCGCCGCGGCTGCTCCCTTGATGCGGTGGGCCGATCGCAGCGCGGCTTCGGCCTCTCGTCGTGTGACCGCGGACTTCAGGTCGCGCATGTCGCGCGTGTTGTATCGCCAGAACTCGGCGAGGATCTCCGGGTCCACGGAGGGCGCGTCCATGGCGGGCCCGGCCCCGATCCAGCGGCCGAGCTTTCCGGAGAGCTGATCGAGCGAAATCGGCTTCGATATGTAGTCGTCCATGCCGGCTTCGAAGCAGCGCGCGGCCTCGTCGTGCATCGCGTTCGCGGTGCAGGCGATGATTGGAATGCGCGCCGCCCCGGTCTCGCGCTCCTTCGCGCGGATGCGGCGCGTGAGCTCGTAGCCGTCCATGCCGGGCATCTGGCAGTCGGTGAGCACCGCGCGGATCGTCCCGGTGCCGAGCGCCTCGAGCGCCTGCTCGCCCGAAGACGCCACCACGGGCGCGTACCCGATGGCGCGCAACTGCCTTGCCATCACCATGCGATTCACGGGATGGTCGTCGACGAGGAGGATCGCGCCGCCGAAGGCCTGCGGCGGTGCCGTGCGCGCGGGAACTTCGGCGGGGATGGGCTTTGCCCCCTGGAGCGCGTGCATCGGCACGCGCACCAGCGGAAGCGTCACGGTCATGAAAGTTCCTTCGCCGACGCGGCTTTCCATCTCGAGGCGACCGCCCATGAGCGATGCGAGACGCGCGCAGATCGAAAGGCCCAGGCCCGTGCCGCCGGGCGAGCCCGTCGCGCCCTGGGAAAAGGGCTTGAAGAGCCGCTCGCGATCGCCGGGCTCGATGCCGGGACCGGTGTCGCGAACGCTGAGGCGCACGACGTCCGCATCGGCGCGGCGCTCGTGCAGGTCGGCGCGCACCGAGACCGACCCGCGGGACGTGAACTTGATCGCGTTGCTCACGAGGTTCTGCAGGACCTGCCGAAGGCGCATCGAATCGATGAGATAGGCGGCGCCCAGGTTGCGGTCGATCGACCACCTGAGGGCGAGCCCCTTGCTCTCGGCGTTGGCGGAATACACCTCGCACGCCGCGCCGACGATCGAGGCGAGCGACGCGGCCTCGGGCCTCAGCTCGAGCTTGCCGGCATCGATCTTCGAGAAATCCAGGATGTCGTCGATGATCCTCATGAGCGAGCGGCCCGATTCGCGCACGACTTCGAGGCTCGTGCGCTGCTCTCCCGTGAGCTCGGTGAGCGACAGCAGCTCGATCATTCCCATCACGCCGTTCATGGGCGTGCGGATCTCGTGGCTCATTGTCGCGATGAAGGCGCTCTTGGCCGCCTCCGCCGCGATCGCCGCGTTGCGGGCCTTTTCCAGCTCGAGGTTGCGCTCGGCGAGGTCCGCGTAGAGCCGACCGTTCTCCACGAGCAGCGCGATCAGCACCACGCTGGAGGCGATCAGCCCGTAGATGCGTCCCGCGTAGAACCCGAGGTCGAAGCGGCCCGCGTTGAGGACGGCGCCGAGGCCGATGTCGAACACCCAGGCCCACATCACCACGGAGAGCCAGAGATCCAGCACGGTGCGCCTCGCGCGCATGGACAGGACGATCAGCGCCAGGGCGCTCAGCGCCCAGACCGTGCCGACCACCAGGATCATCGATTCGGTATGCCGCGGCCCCGCCATGATCTCGGGCAGCAGCTGCGCGCCCCGCGTGGCGAAAAGTGACAGCGTGGCCACGACCGCCAGGACCACTGCGGCGGCGGCGAGCACGGCCGGAATTCCCTGCAGCGGCAACTTCATTCGCAGCCCGCGCTCGTTGCCGAGGAACACGTAGCCGCATACGAAGAGCGGGAAGCCCGAATGCCAGAACATGTAGAGCCACGCCGTGGTCTGCATGCCGGCGCCGAGCAGCCCCTGCTGGGTGATCATCCCGGGGAATGTGAGCCCGTGGACCAGGGCGATGGATCCCGTGAACAGGTAGCCGCTCGCGAGACAGAGCAGGGCGGGGGAACGGAAATACGCGAATTGCCCGAAGAGCAGCGCGGCGGTCACCAGGTCGCAGGTGATGAGCGCCGCTTCATATGCCGGGATGAAGGCGTGCACGGGGGGAAGCTGCACGGCGGCGAAGGGCACGATCGCCACGAACACCACGGCTGAAAGGCCGATGGCGCAGAGGGCGACCTTCGCCTGCCTGCTTCCCGGGGTCCTCTCGTTCCAGGCGGTCATGGTTCGGGTGGAGTCGGACGGCTGGTTCCAGTCTGCAAAAATTCTACCAGCAGTATTAGCTAATGATCATTTGTATTATTAACAAATGCATACATCCGGAAATATCCCGGAAAGGCGGATCGCCGGCCCGGAGCTGGACGGCTCGCGGAGAAGGTGATAATATTGGCACCTTCGCGCCTTCCCCAGGGGGAATCGCATGGATACGCCCCTCACCGAACGCCAGGCCCAGATCCTCGAGGCCATCCGGCGCCACATCGCGGAAAACCACCGGCCTCCCTCGAGGCCCGAGCTCGCCAAGCGGCTGGGGCTCGCATCCACGAACGGGGTCTTCAAGCACCTGGCGGTGCTGGCGAAGAAGGGCGCCATCGAGCTCACGCCCGGCCTGGCGCGCGGGATCAGGCTGCTCAATACGGGGCTTCCGCTGGTCGGCCGAGTGGCCGCGGGCAGCCCCATGCTCGCGATCGAGAACCATCTCGGTCGCTATCCGATCGACCCCTCGCTCTTCAATCCGCGCGCCGACTACCTGCTGCAGGTGCGCGGCCTGAGCATGAAGGACGAGGGCATCCTCGACGGCGACTGGCTCGTGGTGCATCGCACGAAGGAAGCGAAGAGCGGGCAGATCGTGGTCGCCCGCATCGGCGACGACGTCACCGTGAAGCGCCTGAAGCTTCGCGGCCACAAGGCCGAGCTCATCGCCGCCAATCCGGATTTCGAGACGCTGCACCTCGACCTGAATCGCGACTCGCTCACAATCGAAGGCATCGCCGTGGGCGTGATCCGCAACCTGCATGCGCGGACATGAAAGCGAATGTCGCGGAGCTCGCGAAGCTGCCCGGCGTATGGCGCGGCGGCGAGCTGGAGCACGCCTCGCAGCCCGCGGTTCCCACCGGCCACGCCGCGCTCGATCGTGAGCTGCCCGGCGGCGGATGGCCTTCGGGAACGCTCTCGGAAATCCTTCACGACGATCACGGCATCGGCGAAGTGAGCTTGCTCGCGGGCGCGATCGCGCGGGCCACGGAAGGCGATCGCATGGCGGCGTGGATCAATCCGCCTCATCTTCCGTACGCTCCGGCCATCGCGCAGCGCGGAATCGCGCTCGATCGCTGCCTCGTGATCCGCCCCGCGCACAGGGAAGATGCGATCTGGGCCGCCGAGCAGGTGCTGCGCTCGGGCGCCTGCGGCGCGGCCCTGCTTTGGCTCGCGCAGGACGACTACGCGTGGCTTCGCCGCCTGCAGATGGCCGCGCAGGCCGGCCGGTCGATGGCGGTGCTGTTCCGTTCCACGGCCGCCGAGCGCCTGTCCACGCCCGCGCATCTTCGCGTGGCGCTCGAGCGCGGCGAGGGAATGCTCAAGGTGCGCATTCCCAAGCGGCGCGGCCCGCCGTTGATCCATCCCATCGCCCTTCCAGTCGGATTCGCCCCGAGGTCCCGCCGTGCTGTGGCTCGCGCTCGAGTTGCCGTCGCTGCCCCTGCAGTTGGCTGAGCGCGGCGGCGGATCGTCCGCCGCACTCGTCATCTCGGAAGGCGCGGCGCAACGGCCGGTGGTGCTGTGCGCGAATCGCGCGGCGAAGGATGCGGGCATTCGCGAAGGCGTCGCCGTGGCCGCGGCGAAAGCGCTCGCGGGCGAGCTTCGCATCCTGCAGCGCGATCCTTCAGCCGAGCTGGATTGCCTCGAGCGCCTCGCCGCCTGGGCCGGGCAATTCACGCCGATGTCGTGCGTGGACGGGCAGGGGATCGCGCTCGAGGTGGAATCGACGCAGCGCCTCTTCGACGGGCACGCGAAACTCTCGGCGTCGATCCGCCGCGGCATCCACGAGCTGGGCTTTCACGCCACGCTCGGCATCGCCCCCACGCCGCTCGCGGCGCGCATCTTCGCGCGCGCGCAAGCCCAGGGCATCCCGGTGCGCAGCTGCCTCGATGAACGCGAAATCACGGAGCGCATCGCGAGCCTGCCGCTCTTCCTCATGGATTGGCCGCACGAAGCCCTCGCACGGCTCACGGACCTGGGCGTGCTGAGGTTTCGCGACATCCTCGATCTTCCCGCAGAGGGCATCGCGCGGCGCTTCGGGCCCGCCATCACCGCTTCGCTCGATCGCCTCGTGGGCAAGCTTGCCGATCCGCGCGTTCCCCATGTTCCGCCGCCTCGCTTCCGGTCGCGGATCGAGCTGCCCGCCGAGGCCGAGGGCGTGGAAGCGCTCCTCTTTCCGCTGAGGCGGCTGCTCGCGGAATTCGAAGGCGCGATGCGCGGACGCGGAGCGGGGGTCCAGCGATTGATGCTCGTGCTGGAGCACGCGCGCAAGGCGCGAACGCGCCTCGCGCTCGATTTCTCCTCCACGGAACGCGAAGCCGAGTTCATCCTCGCCATCGCCCGCGAGAAGCTGGGGCGGCTCGCGCTTCCGGCGCCTACGATCGCGCTCGACCTGCGGGCCGAGTCGCTCCTTGCCTACGTGCCTCGCGAATCGACATGGCTTCCGGGTGCGCAGGAGCAGGCCCTCGATCGCGACCGGTTGGTCGAGCGTCTCGCCGCAAGGCTGGGAAACGACAAGGTCTTCGGGATCGCCGTCGCGGACGACCATCGCCCCGAGAGCAACTGGAAAAGGGAGCGCGCGAGGCGCAAGGCCGAGCCGGGGTCGAGCGCTCCACGCCCGTGCTTCCTGCTCAATCGCCCGCAGCGCCTCATCGCCGAGGATGGAACTCCGGCGCTGCAAGGCGCGCTCGAGCTGATCGCCGGCCCCGAGCGCATCGAGGCCGGATGGTGGGACGGAGCAGAGGTGAGCCGCGACTACTACGTGGCGGCCAACCCTCGGGGCGAGACGTTCTGGATCTTCCGCGAGCACCACGCCGAAGGCGCGTGGTACCTCCATGGCGTCTTCGCGTGATACCCGGCTACGCGGAGCTTCATTGCCTCACCAACTACAGCTTCCTGCGCGGAGCTTCGGATCCCGAAGAGCTCGTGCATCGCGCATCGGGCCTGGGCTATCGCGCGCTCGCCATCACGGACGAATGCTCCGTGGCGGGGATCGTGCGCGCCCACATGGCCGCCAAGGACGTGGGATTGAAGCTCATCGTCGGCACCGAGCTCACGCTCGCCGACGGATTGAAGCTCGTGCTGCTCGCCACCCACATCCGCGGCTACGAGACGATGTGCGAGCTGATCACGAAAGGCCGTCGCGCCGCGGCCAAGGGCGAGTATGCCTTGCATCGCGACGATGTCCCGGCCCATCCCGCGGGGCTGCAGGCGATCTGGATTCCGGGATCTCCGAAAGAAGAGGAGGGGCGCTGGGTCGCCTCGCGCTTTCCCGGCAACGCGTGGATCGCCGTGGAGCTCCTGCGTGGAAGCGACGACGAGGGCCGCATGAACGCGCTCGAAGAGATGGGCGCATCGCTCGGCATGCGTTGCGTCGCCACGGGCGACGTCCACATGCACGTGCGCGCGCGCAAGCGGCTGCAGGACGTGATGACGGCGATCCGCCTCAAGTGCACCCTCGCCGAAGCGGGAAGAAGGCTGCATCCGAACGGCGAGCGCCACCTGCGCTCCATCGGGCGGCTCTCGGCGATCCTGCCGGCCCGGCTGCTCGCCGCCTCGCTCGATCTCGCGAGCCGCTGCACCTTCTCCCTGGACGAGATCCGCTACGAATACCCGGAGGAGCTCGTCCCTCGGGGACAGACCCCGACGACTCACCTGCGCGAGCTCACGCTCAAAGGCATGGCGCGCCGTTATCCCGATGGCGCCCCCGCGAACGTGGTCGAGATCGTCGAGCACGAGTTGAAGCTGATCGCCGAGCTCGCCTACGAGCCTTTCTTCCTCACGGTGAACGACATCGTCGAGTACGCGAGGAGCCAGGAGATCCTCTGCCAGGGACGAGGGTCTGCCGCCAACTCCGCGGTGTGCTATTGCCTGGGCATCACGGAGGTCGATCCGGGACGCATGTCGGTGCTCTTCGAACGCTTCATCTCGAAGGAAAGGAACGAGCCGCCCGACATCGACGTGGATTTCGAGCACCAGCGGCGCGAGGAGGTGATCCAGTACATCTACGCCAAATACGGCCGCGAGCGCGCGGCGATCGCCGCGGTCGTCATCACCTACCAGCCGCGAAGCGCGCTGCGCGACGTGGGCAAGGCGCTCGGCCTTTCGCTCGACCAGGTCGACCTCCTCTCGAAATCCATGTCGTGGTGGGACGATCGCGAGGCGTTGAAGAAGCGGCTCCTCGAGGCGGGCTTCGACCTCGGCAACCGCATCGTGAAGCAGGTGATCGAGCTCACGCAGCAGCTCGTGGGCTTCCCGCGACATCTTTCCCAGCATCCCGGCGGCTTCGTGATCGACAACCGGCGGCTCTCACGCCTCGTGCCGGTCGAGAACGCCTCGATGCCCGATCGCACCGTGATCCAGTGGGACAAGGACGACCTGGATGCGCTGGGGCTGCTCAAGGTCGACGTGCTGGGCCTGGGCATGCTCTCGTGCATCCGCCGCGCGCTCGATCTCGTGGGCGAACGGCGAGGAAAGCCGATCCGGATGCAGGACATTCCCGCCGAAGATCCCGCCGTCTACGGGATGATCCAGCGCGCCGACACGATCGGCGTCTTCCAGATAGAGTCGCGGGCGCAGATGTCGATGCTGCCCCGGTTGAAGCCCGCCAGCTTCTACGACCTCGTGATCGAGGTGGCCATCGTGCGCCCGGGCCCGATCATGGGCGGCATGGTGCACCCATACCTGCGCCGGCGCATGGGCAAGGAGAAGGTCACCTACGCGAGCGAAGCGGTGAAGAAAGTCCTCGAGCGCACGCTGGGCGTGTCGATCTTCCAGGAGCAGGTGATGCAGCTCGCGGTGGTCGCGGCGGGCTTCACTCCGGGAGAGGCCGATCGCCTGCGACGCGCGATGGCGTCGTGGCGAAGGCGAGGCGGGATCGAGCCCTTCCGCGACAAGCTCATCGAGGGAATGCTCTCGCGCGGCTACGACCGCCAGTTCGCCGGCCAGATCTACCAGCAGATGCAGGGCTTCGGCGAGTATGGCTTCCCGGAGTCCCATGCGGCGAGCTTCGCATTGCTCGTGTACGTGTCGAGCTGGCTGAAGCTCCACGAGCCCGCGGCATTCGCATGCGCCCTGCTGAACAGCCAGCCGCTCGGCTTTTATTCGGTCTCGGCCATCGTCCAGGACGCGAAGCGCCATGGCGTCGAGGTGCTGCCCGCGGATGTGCAGGTGAGCGAGGTGGACAGCACGCTTTGTCACCCCGGCGCAGGCCAGGGCCCAAGCCTGCGGCTCGGCTTGGGCCTCATCAAGGGACTTAAAGTAACTTCTTCGGAACGAGTCATAAAGGCCCGACAACAAAGGATATTCGAGTCGGCTGAAGACCTGGCTCGCCGCTCCGGCCTGGACCGTGGCGACCTGAGCGCGCTCGCCGCAGCCGACGCCCTGTCAAGCCTCGCCGGACACCGAAGGAGGGCGCTTTGGGAAACGCTCGCCGTCGACGAAGCGACCCGCCTCGCCCTGCCCGCGATCGCCGTGGCGCCGCCGCGGCTTGCCGAGCCCAGCGAAGGAGAGAACATCGTCGCCGACTACGAGACGGTGGGCCTCACGCTTCGCCGCCATCCGCTCGCGCTGCTTCGCGATCGACTGAAGAAGCGGCGCATCCGCACCGCGCTGGAAGTCGCGCAATCGCGGCACGGGCAATTCATCCGCGCCGCGGGCATCGTCACGTGCCGTCAACGGCCGGCGACCGCGAGCGGGGTGATCTTCGTGACGCTCGAGGACGAGACGGGCTACGTGAACCTGATCGTCTGGAACGACGTCTCGGAACGCCAGCGCCGCGAGCTGCTCGCCTCGAGGCTGCTCGCGGTGAGCGGGGAAGTGCAGCGCGAGGGCAGCGTCGTGCACGTGCTCGCGCGCCGCCTCGAGGACCTGTCGCCGATGCTCGGGCGCCTCTCGACCACGAGCCACGACTTCCACTGACGCCCGCCTCAGAACGGCAGGCGCGAAATGCTCTTGGTCTGCGTGAGCCCGTTCACCGAGTAGGTCATCGTCGCGTTGTTCGCATCGGTGAACGCGATGCTCAACGTCCCGACCTGCGTCACGACGAGCGCCGAAGCGTTGTACGTGCCGCTCAGCACCGGAGTGCCTTTCGTGCTGTAGAGCGCCCCCGAGTAGGTGTTGCCCGTCCACGAACCATCCGGCATCACGAACCACGTGGTCTTCCCGGACGCGTCGTACGTGTACCAGGCGCCGAAGATGTTGTGGTACTGCTGCGTGAGCACCACGCCCCAGCCGTCCTGGCTCGTGCCGCCCCACCACATGTCCGCGTAGTCCGTGATGGGCGCCGTGTTCACCGGGCCGAAGAGCATGCGCGTGATCGCCTTGCTGGCCGAGACGCCGCCCACGGTGTAGCTGAGCGTGGCGGTCGAGTTGCTGCTGAACGTAATCGACGCCGTGCCCACGCTCGCGCCGGCGGCGAACCGCGTTGTGTCGTAGTTTCCGTACCAGCTTCCGGTCGGCACGTAGAGCGCGCCCGAGTAGCTCGTGTGCCCCGCGTTCCACGTGCCGCCGGGCATCACGATCCAATATGGATTGCCGTTGGCGTCGTAGATGTACCAGGCAAGGAAGAGCGTGTCGTTGTGCTGCGTGACCGTGAGGCCCCAGCCGTTTTCCTGCGGGCCGACCCACCACATGTCCTGGTAGCTGGTGGGCGTCGAGGCGATCGTGCACGAGTTGGAAGTCGTCTGGTAGGCGCCCGGCGTCCACGTCGATCCCACGCACGAATACGAGCGCGTCTGCGTGATCGAGCCGACCTGCCCCGCGGGGCAGGCGATCACCTGCGTGTCGTTGGGCGGCTGCGAGCCCGTGCATCCCTGCGGAGCCGACATGGTCGTGGCCGAGGCTTGCCCCGATTGCGCCGAGCAGTTGCCCGCCGCATCGCAGGCGGAGACGGTAAACGTGTACGTGGTGCTCGGCGCGAGGCTGTTGATCAACGCGCTCGGGCTCACGACAGAGCCCAGCAGGGACCCGCCGACGTACACCTTGTAGTTCATCACCCCCACGTTGTCCGTGGACGCGGTCCAGGTGAGCTGGATCTGCGTCGAGCTCAGGGGCGCGGCCAGCAGGTTCGTGGGCACCGTGGGCGGCTGCGTGTCGCCCGGCTGCGTGCTCGCCATGACCGGCGTCGATTGCGCGGAGCAATTGCCCGCCGCATCGCAGGCCGAGACGCTGAAGGTGTACTGGACACCCGCGACGAGGCCCGTCACCGAGGCTGCCGTGTTGCTCGTGCTGCCGAGCAGCGTGCTGCCCGAGTACACCTTGTAGCTCGTGACGCCGACGTTGTCGGTCGAAGCGTTCCAGCTCAAGTCCACCTCGCTCGTGCTCGCGGCCGTGGCCGTAAGGCCCGTGGGCACGGAAGGCGCCTGCGTGTCGGCCGGCGGGCCGGAGCCGCCCGCGGCGCCGTACAGATGCACGCAGCCCGCGACGTCGTCGGACTGAAGCAGCGAAAGGCCGGTGTAGCTCGTAAGCGGAGGCCCCGACATCACCTGGCTGATGAGGTCGGAATGGGCCAGGCCGATCGAGTGGCCGACTTCATGCACGATCGTCGCGTCGAAACCCGTGACGGTGGCGCTGTAAGCGGCGTTCAGCCGGATCTCGGAGTCGATGATGTTGTTGTTGCTGTCCCACGCGATGTTCGTGATTCCCGTGGTGGGCGCGGCGATGTTCGTGGGGTCCCAGCCGATCACGTTGGTGCCGTCGAAGACGGGCGGGTTCTGCTGCAGGGAGAATCCCGCGGTCGTCTCGCCCTGGTACTGGAACGTGATCTTGCACACGGCCGTCCACTTGCCCATGGCCGACTGGATACGCGAGATCGCGTTAGCCTTGGTGATGGCCGAGGGCCGGTTGGCGTCGTCGTAGTACCAGCGCATCACGCCGCCGGCGTGCTTGGCGCCCGTGGAAGACATCAACTGGTACTTGGTGACGACCGGTTCGTCGAACGCGCGCATCCCGGCGGCCGGTTGCGTGAGCGTGGGCTGGGCGTGCGCCATTGCGGCGAGTCCGGCAAGAAGGATCAGGGCGGCAAGGCGGTCGGTGGCAGGTTTCATGGCAGCAAGGAGCCGTTGTTTCATCCGTAAGAGATTAGGCGGCCGGCGCCCGGGAGGCTGTGAGGTAATTCGCAGTGGCTTGGTGGCATCTTCGTGTCGCATAATTTGTATTATGTAATATGTGCGGCAACGCAGCATGTGGGAACGATTCAACATAGAATCGCGGCCATGATTTCGGTCTTCCGCGTGTCCTCATGAGCGCAGTCACAGGCATCGCATCCGCCCCGCCTTCGCCGGGCCACGATCACCTCAAGCAGTCGACCGCGGCCCTGGCGCTGCTCGCGCTGGGCGTGGTCTATGGCGACATCGGCACGAGCCCGCTGTACGCCGCCAAGGAAACATTCAACCCCGACCACGGTATTCCGCTGAGCCCCGCAAATATCCAGGGCGGCCTGTCGGCGATCTTCTGGACCTTGATGGTCATCGTGTCGCTCAAGTACGTGCTGCTCGTGCTGCGCGCGTCCAACCGCGGCGAAGGCGGCATCATGGCGCTGCTCGCGCTCGCGACAGCCTCGGTCCGCGACAAGCCCAAGCTGCGTTCGGGGTTGCTTGCCCTCGGCGTCTTCGGCGCATCGCTCTTCTATGGCGACGCGGTGCTCACGCCCGCGATCTCCGTGCTCTCCGCGGTCGAGGGCCTCGAGGTGGGCACCGCGGCCTTCAAGCCCTACATCGTGCCGATCTCGGTGGGAATCCTCATCGCGCTCTTCATGATCCAGCGCTGGGGCACCGGCGTCGTGGGGCTGCTCTTCGGCCCGGTGTGCCTCATCTGGTTCGCGGCGATCGGTGTGGCCGGCGCGTGGAACATCGCGAAGGCGCCCGAGGTGCTCTTCGCCCTGAATCCCCTGCACGCGATCCAGTTCGCCACCAGCCACGGCTACAAGTCCTTCGTGGTGCTGGGCTCGGTCCTGCTTTGCGTGACCGGGGCGGAAGCGCTCTACGCGGACATGGGCCACTTCGGCAAACGCGCGATCCGGATGGCGTGGTTCGTGGTGGCCGCGCCCGCGCTCAGCCTCAACTACTTCGGCCAGGGCGCGCTGCTCATCGCCGATCCCAAGGCGATCGACAATCCCTTCTACCTCGGGTTTCCGGGCTGGGCACTTTATCCGATGGTGGGGC
>DATJVS010000114.1:0-17866 GCA_035501715.1 Usitatibacter sp. | reverse complement strand
ATCGATGCGCTGCGCGAATCGAATCCCCCGCTCGCGCCGCTCGCCGACGACGCGCAGATTCCGGTCGATACGCCGGTCGCGCTTCCGGACCTGCGCTCGATCTCGAAGGCGCGCCACTTTGCGGTCGCGAAGAGCGCCGCGAACGAGGCACCGCCGCCCGCCGAACCGTCGGCCGCGATCGAGTCGCCCGCGCCGAAGAAGGAAGCGCCGCCCGCGAAGAAGGCGAAGCCGCGCGCTCAACCGTCCACTCCGCCGCTGCCGCGCGAGCTGCCCGCCCCGCGCGCGAGCGCCGAGCCACGCGCCTCGAAGCCGGCGTCCACGCCGAAAGCGAAGACATCGGGCGATTTCGTGCTCAAGCTCTCGGCGCCGACCATGGACCTCACCGCGAGCCGCGGCGTGGACGACAGGACGCGCGCGAAGCTTCGCGAGCGCCTGATGGTCCTCGACTCCGACGACCAGGTCTCCGCGCTGCTCGCGCTGCGCCAGAACGTGAAGGAGCTGGAGACGCAGGTGGCCGAGCTGCGGTTGAAGGTCTCGGCGATGCCCGCGACGTTCCCCGCGCCCAAACCGCCGCCGGAACCGCCGAAGGTCGAGCCGCCCAAGCCCGAGGCCACCAAGGCCGTCGCGCCTCCTCCGCCACCGAAGGTCGAGCCCGCTCCGCCGAAGGTCGAGCCCGCCCCGGCGAAGGTCGAGCCGCCCAAGCCCGAACCGCCGAAGGCGGTAGCGGCCCCGCCGAAAGTGGAAACGCCCAGGGTGGAAGCGCCGAAGCCCATTGCGATTCCCGCGAGCGAGGCGCAACCGACCGAGTGGCTCGACTATGGCCTCTGGGCGTTGGCGGCAATCTTCATCGTGATCGCCGTGGTGCTGGCGATGCGTCTTCGCCGTCGCAGCACGAGCGAGCCCGACGACGACGCCGGGATGCACGACCTGCGAGCCACCGCCGCTGCGAAAGCCGCGGGAACCGCGCCGCCGCCGGAACCCGAGGACGACCAGATTGTCGTCGCCGAAGAATTGCCGGTGGACCTGGAGGTCGCTCCCGACATTCCGCCGCCGTCGGCCGTCGCGGATGCGCCGCGGCGCGAGATCGACGCCGACGTGGACCTGCCCACGCACATCCCGACGAACGCGGACGACCTGCGCCGCCGCTACATCGAGGAGCGCTTCCCGGAGATCGGCAAGGGCGCGATCAACCTGGACGACGCCGATTCCGTCGTGAAGGGCGCCCGCCTGTTCTACGAGGACGGCGCGCTGCCCCGCGCCGTGGAGCTGCTCCAGTACACGATCGAGCGCAAGCCCGCGGAGCTCAAGTCCTGGCTCGCGCTCTTCGAGATCTTCCGGCTCGAGCGCCTGCCGGGCGAGTTCGCCGAGCTCGCGGGCCGCTTCAAGGCCGTGCACGGCCAGAGCGACTACTGGCCCAAGGTGCAGTACTTCGGGCGCGAGATCGATCCGGGCAACGAGCTCTATCGCGAGGCGCCCATCAACAACTTCGAGACCATCGGCCCCGCGCAGGCGAAGAAGATCGCGGCGGCCGCCAACGTGGATCCCGTCGCCGAGAACTGGCTGGGCGCGCCGATGGATTTCGAGAACGAGGTCCTCGCCAACGAGCTGCGCAAGGGCCTGATGGCCGACGCGGGGATCAACGAGCCCGACCTCGTGCCCAACCCGATGCCCGCGCTTCGCAACATCGAGATGTTCAACGTCGCCTGACATGTCGGAGATCGACCGCGTCCTCGAGCAGAAGACGGTCCGCGACCCGGGCGCGCGGACCCTGTTCCTCTCCGAGATCCGCGAGCTCGGCAAGGACGGCGGCGAGTTCACGCTGGCGCGCCTGCAGGACCTCATGCGCGTCGAGGAGCATTTCCAGGCGCTGCTGCTCTACGACCAGGTCGATTTCCTGCGCCGGCCGTCGGCGGTGGCCGAGGAGGACCGCGACTTCGCGCTGAACATCCAGCGCATCTGCCTCGAGGCGGCCAACGGATTCCAGCGGTTCCTGCGAAACCGCAACGTCTGGGCCACCACGCGCGAAGCGCTCGACACGATGTTCCGCGTGACGGGCCTCGCGCTGAACGCCATCCACAGCTTCGTGAAATGGGGCTACTTCCTGAACGAGCCCGGACGGGCGATCCCGTGGAAGCAGGTGCACGCGCTCTACTCGCTCGCGGAGGTCGACGGCTACTCGCAGGTGCCCTTCGTGCTGCACCCGGCCCAGCCCAGCTTCAAGCCCTCGGTGCAGTCGCTCTACCTGCGCACGCTGCTGCTCGACGTGCTGAACACCGGCAGCCTCTCGAAAGTGCAGATCGAGATCGCCGACGGCTGGTTCTCGTCGTGGTGCAACGACTACGCGCTCGACACCGAGTACTCCTCGCGCAACCACCTCTTCTTCGTGGATCTCGCCTCCGACTCCGGCATGCGCATCATGCGTCCCGACAGCCACGGCGAGACCATGCGCTACGTGCGCGCCGAGGGCCTGAAGGCGCAGATCGAGGAAGTGCAGGCGGGCCTTCGCCATGGGCGCCTTTACGCGGGCTACGGCGCGGGCGCGGTGTTCCCCGTCGAGGAGCACGTGGCGCTGCTTGCGATCATCGAGAAGCTCTACCAGTCGATCCTCGCCGGCAGCGAGAACCGCATCGAGGAGCGAACCCACTTCGAGGACCGCGAGGTGGATGTCGTGATCGGCATCGAGAAAGTAATGCGCAAGATGCGCGAGGCCCCCGCGCCCGCGCCGGCCGCCGCAGCCACGGCCGCCTCGGCCTCGGAAACGATCGAGCTGAGCGGCCTCTCGCTCGTCTCCACCGACGGCCAGCAGGCGCCCGCCGAGGGCCCCGCCGACCCGGACATCGAGCGATGGAAGGTGTACGACCTCTCCTCGAAGGGCTACGGGTTGCTCGTGGACCGCAACGCCGCCGAGCAGGTGCTGCTGAACGGGCTCATCGCGCTTCGCAACCACGAGTCGGGCGGATGGATCGTGGGCACCATCGTGCGCAAGCTCGCCAATCGCGTGCGCGGCGAGATCCTCGTGGGGATCGAGGTGCTCGCCTATAGGCCGATCGCCGTCGATGCGGTTCCCGCCGCATCGGGCAGCGCGGTGCAGGCGCTCTACCTTCCCGGCGTGGACACCAACGGCAAGCTCGACTCGATCCTGGTGCGCACCGCGGACTTCCGTTCCGACCATGGCCTCGTCATGAAGGCGTCGGGCTCGCAGTACAAGATCCGCCTGAACCGCATCATTCGCAAGGGCGCGGACTGGATCAAGGCCCGCTTCGAGATCGAGGGGAAGGCTTAGGTCGCGCGCGGCGCCGGCGCTGGTCCTTCGGATCGGCCTTGAGCGCGCGATAGAGCTCCACCCGGTCGCCGTCGCGCAGGACCGTATCCCGGGTCACGCGCGTTCCCCAGATTCCCACCTCCGCCGTCTCCAGCGCCACGCCCGGAAAGCGCGCGTCGAGCCGGGCTTGCGCGAGCGCAGCGGCGACCGTCGCGCCGTCGTCGAGCTCGAGCTCGACGACCTCCTGGCGCGCGGGAAGCGCGATCGCGATCGAGACGCGCATCACGCGAGGGCCTGCGCGCGCGCCACGAAGCGGTCCACGAGCGACTCGAGCACGGGGCCCAGCACAGGCCTCAGGATGGCTCCCGTCGCGACATTGGAGAACGTGTAGTCGAGCGAGAGCTCGACGCGGCAGCCCGCCTCGCCCAGGGGCTCGAAGCGCCATCGGCCCTGGAATCTCCTGAACGGCCCGTCGACGAGCTCCAGGTCCATGCGTTCCGGCGGCAGCTTGCGGTTGAGCGTCGTGATGTGCGTCTTCAGCCCGTGGTAGCCGATGTCGATCCTCGCGCGCGTCACTTCGCCGGTGCGCTCGAGCACCTGCGCGGCCGGGCACCACGGCAGGAACTCCGGATAGCGCTCGACGTCGTCCACCAGCGCGAACATGGTGGCCGCCGAATGGGGGACGAGCACGGACTTGAGGACGGTGGTCATCGGGTTGGGACGTAGAATATCGCCATGTCGATCGTAGAGAACAAGAAGGCGTACCACGACTACTTCGTCGAGGAGCGCTACGAGGCGGGCCTGGTGCTCGAAGGCTGGGAAGTGAAGGCCATCCGCGCCGGGCGCGCGCAGCTGAAGGAAGCGTACGTGACGATGCTGCACGCCGAGCCCTTCGTGGTCGGGATGCACATCAGCCCGCTGCCCACGGCTTCGACCCACGTGCGGGCCGATCCCACGCGCTCGAGGAAACTGCTGCTGAATGCCGAAGAGATCCGCAAGCTGATCGGGAAAGTCGAGCAGCGCGGCTACACGCTGGTGCCCCTCGACCTGCACTACAGCAAGGGCCGCGTGAAGATCGCCATCGGGCTTGCCAAGGGCAAGAAGCAGCACGACAAGCGCGAGGCGCAGAAAGAGCGCGACTGGCAGCGCGAGCAGCAGCGCCTGCTGAGGAAGCGGGCCTAGGAAAAGGTGGGGTGGCTGATGGGATTCGAACCCACGACAACTGGAATCACAATCCAGGACTCTACCGCTGAGCTACAGCCACCACTGCGGGAGCCCGCAATTATACCTTCTCCCACCCCGCGGACGCGACTGCGCCCGGCGGAGCCGGGCCTTACTGGGTGATGTCCAGGGCCTCGATGCCGTGCAGCGCGCAATGGGCGAGGTAGCGCCCGTGCAGGGTCTCGGCGTTCTCGATGCAGAGCGTGTTGCCGTCGTCGTCGCGGAACTCGAGCGCGCTGGTGAGGTGGACGAAAGCCTCGACCGGCTCCTCGCCCACGGCTTCCAGCACGTGGGTGGAACCCGCGGACGCCACCACGACGTCACCCGGCCCCGCGACCCACCCCTTGGAGCGATGGCGCCATTGCCCGCGCACCGTGTAGGTGGCGGCCACGCCGTGGTAGTAGTGCGGGCCGAGGGTGCCGCCCGGCGACACGCGAAGCAGCAACGCCATCTCGCCGGAGGTGCGGTTCACCCGGCAGAGCTTCACGTGCACCTGCTCGGAGAGGAACGGAAACCAGGGCAGCGCGTCGCTCGGGACGAAAGGCGCTTCGGCCGCGGGCGTCGCGGCCTTGCGCCTCGCGGCGCCCTTGCGGCTGCGCACCGCGCTCACCGCGCGGGCTCCGCCACGGGATGGGCGCCGGAACGCGGCTTGAGCAGGAAGGCCGCGAGCGCGGGCGCGAGGAAGATCGCGCCGAAGGCGTTCACGAGGAACATGAACGCGAGCAGAACGCCCATGTCGGACTGGAAGCGCAGGTCCGAGAAGAGCCACGTCACCACGCCGGCGGTCATCGTGACCGCGGTGAAGAGCGAGGCCGTCCCGCGCTGGCGCAGCGCCTCGAAGAACGCATCCTGCAAGGTCGCGTTGCGGCTGCGCATCTCGTGGCGGATCACTTCGAAGAGGTAGATCCCGTAGTCCACGCCCACGCCCACGCCGAGCGCGACCACCGGGAGCGTGTTGACCTTCATGCCGATGCCGAGCGCGGCCATGAGCGCGTAGCAGAGGATCGTCACGAGGCCCAGCGGCAGCACGATGCACGCCGTGATCGCGAACGAGCGGAACGTGATGAGGCAAAGCAGCGTGACCGCGCCGAAGAGCGCCCAGTTCACCCAGTGGTCGGCCGCCGCCACCGCTTCGTTGGTCGCGGCCATCACGCCGGCGTTGCCCGAGGCGAGCTCGAACGTGAGCGAGGGCGAGTCGAAGGCTTCCTTGAAGCGCTTCACCTCGTCGACCACGTGCGCGAGCGTGGCGGCCTGGTGGTCATGGGTGAAGATCGAGATGTTCGTCGCGGAGCAGTCCGGGTTCACCAGGTCGCCGCCGCGGCGCGTCGAGAACATCACCGCCTGGTTGCGGGCCTCGCGCGTGTCCGGAATGGCGAGCCACTTCGCGTCGCCTTCGCTGTAGCCCACGGAGGCCATCTTGGCGAAGCTCGCGAGCCCCACGGCCGACTGCACGCCGCTCGTCTGGCGCATGAGGAACTCGAAGCGGTCGACGGCGTCGAGCATCTCGTAGCTCGTGCAGGCCGCCGGCGCGTTGCCCTGCGCGATCACCTGCAGCACGTCCACGCCGATGGCGAAGCTCCTGGTGATCACGTCCACGTCGCGGTTGTAGCGCGAGTCGGCGCGAAGCTCGGGCACGCCCTGGCCCAGGTCGCCGATCACCTGCTCGCGCGCCTTCCACAGGCCCGCCGCGAGGAGTGCCGCGCCGATCGCGATCACGATGACCGCGGCGCGCGGCGTCGTGGCGGCCGCGAGGCGACGCCAGAGCGGATCGCCCGCCGTCTCGTGGCCGTGCCCGCGCGCTTCGCCGGGCGCCATGCGCATGTACGAGAGCAGGATCGGCAGCAGGATCTTGTTGGTGAGGATCATGAGCGTGACGCCCAGTGTCGCGGTGATGACGAGCTCCTGCACCATCTCGATCTTCACGAAGGCGATCACCAGGAAGCCGATCGCGTTGGCGAGCAGCGCGCTCGCGCCCGGGATGAAGAGCTTCACGAACGCGATGCGCGCCGCGCTCACCGCGTCGCGGCCCCGCAGCGCCTCGAGCTTCCACGCGTTGGTCATCTGCACCGCGTGGCTCACGCCGATGGAGAAGATGAGGAACGGCACGAGGATCGACATCGGATCGAGCGTGAGGCCCACGAGCGGAAGGATTCCAAGCAGCCACACCACGGGCGTGAGCGCCACGGCGAGGGCGAGCGCCGTGAGCTTCACCGACCCGGAATACCAGAGCAGCAGGAGCGCCGTGATCGCGAAGGCGACGCCGAAGAAGATCAACACGCCCTTGGCGCCCGCGGCGATGTCCGACGAGCTCTTGGCGAAGCCGATGATGTGGATGCTGAATTGCCCGTCCTCGTTCGTGGCGCGTATCTTCTCGAGGTCGGCGCCCACTTGCCTGAGGTCGAGCCGCTCGCCGGTCTTGGGGTCGCGGTCGAGCAGCGTCACCGACACGAGCGCCGCGGTGAAATCCTTCGCCACGATGCGGCCCACCCACTGGCTCTTCAGCAGATTCTCGCGCAGCTCCTCGAAGCCCTGCGCGTCGGCCTTGAAGTTGCTGGGCAGCACCGGCCCCGCGCGGAAGCCGTCCTCGACGACCTCCATGAAGATCGTGTTGGGGCTGTAGAGCGAGAGCACGCTCGAGCGGTCCACGCCGTGCATGAAGAAGAGGTCCTCGTGCACGGCCTTCAGCTTCGCGAGCGCCGCCGCGTTGAACACGTCGCCCTGGCGCGCCTTCACCGCCACCAGCACCTTGTTCGCGCCCCCGAAGTCCTGCTGGTACTTGAGGAACGTCTTCATGTACGGATGCTGCAGCGGAAGCATCTTGGTGAATCCGGCCTGCACCTCGAGGCGCGTGGCCGACCAGGCGAGCAGCACCGTGATCGCTAGGCCCAGCACGAGCAGGGGCTTGCGCCAGTGGAAGATGTAGTACGAGACGATCCCGACCCAGCTCTTCCCGAAATGGTCGCGGGTGAGCGGCGCGGGATCCTGGATGGGCGGCATGCGGGCTCTCTAGCGCACTTCGCGCAGGCCCGCGGGGCCCGCGACGATCCAGCCGGCGGGTACGCGCAGCGCCGCGGTGAGCGAGGCGCGGCTGCCCAACGGCTGCGCCACGAAGGTCGAGCCGCCGTCGCGGCTCACGGCGATCATGCCGTCGGCGCCGGCGAGGACTACCGAGCCGTCGCCCAATTCCACGGCGCCCTGCAGCGCGCCCTTGTAGTTGCCGAGATCCACTCGCTGCCAGGTCTTGCCGGCGTCGGCGCTGCGCCACGCGTTGCCCCGCATGCCGTAGGCGATCGCCACTCCGCCGCTCAATCCGACGGCGCCGAAGAACGAGCCTTCATAGGGCGACTTGAGCGCCTGCCACGTCGCGCCGCCGTCGGAGGATGCGAGCAGCGTCCCAGCCTCGCCGGCCACGATGAATTTCCCCGGTCCGATGGCGGCGATGCCGGTGAGGTGGCGATCGAAGTCGGCTCCCGCGATCCTGCGCGAAGCCCAGGTCCGCCCGCCGTCGCTCGTCTCGAAATACGCGCCATAGGCTCCGACCGCGATGCCCTTGTCGCCTGCCACGCGCACCGCGAAGAGAGCGGGCTTGTCCTTGCCCTCGAGGGCGGCCTGCTTCCACGTGAGGCCGCCGTCCCCGGTTCGAAGGATGGTGCCCTGGTGGCCGGTGGCGAAGCCGATCGCCGGAGTGCTGAACGAAAGCGAGGTGATCGTCTGGAACGTGGGCGACGCGGCGAGTTTCCACGTGACGCCCTGGTCTTCGGAGACGAGGATGCGCCCGCGCTCTCCCGCGGCCACCGTGCGGTTGCCCGCTTGCGCGAGCGCGAGGATCGCGACGCGATCGACGCGCCGGACCACGGACTCGGGCTCGAACGAGCCCGGGCTCGCGGCAGCCGGCTGCGCGAAGACGGCGGCGAGCGCCACCACGGCGGCGAACAGGGCCTGTGTAGCCATATGAAGGCCCCGTCCGCGCCCCGGCCCTACTTGGAGCCCAGGCGACGCAGCGCGTCGGGTTGGAAGTCGGCGAGCTTGCCGCGCGTGCCGAAGACGGCCGGGTTCTTCTCCTCGAAGGAGGCGAACGCGAGCTGGTAGGCGCCGGAGTTCAGGTCGTAGAAACCGATTCCCGAGTACCACGGCACCATCGCGTCGTAGTACTGCATCTCGTAGGTCTCCTGCAGGCGCCAGAGCTGGCCGCGCGAATCGTAGAGATCCGCCACCGCGAGCTGCATGCTGTCCTCGTCGAAGTACATCGTGCGCTTGGCGAAGACGTGGCGCTTGCCTTCCTTGAGCGTGCCCTCGGCGACCCAGACGCGATGCAGTTCATAGCGCACCAGGTCGGAATTCAGGTGCCCGGGCTTGAGCACGTCCGCGGCCTTGAGCGACTTGTCGGAGAGCTTGAAGTCGTTGTACGGGATGTACATCTCCTTCTTGCCCACGAGCTTCCAGCTGTAGCGGTCCGTGGTGCCGTTCCATCCGTCGTACTGGTCGGTGTAGCGCAGGCCTTCCGTGCCGTCGGCGCTGTAGTCGCAGCACAGTTCCGGAACGCGGCGCACGCGGCGCTGCCCCGAGTTGTACAGCCAGCCGCTGCGCGCTTCCTTGCCCTGGTCGATTGTGTCCCACACGAGCAGGATCGTGCCCTCGAGCGTGGCGGGCGCGCGGTAGTAGCCCATCCATACGAAGTTCATGTTGTCGCGCTTGGTGTCGAGGTAGCCCGCGTTCTCGAACACGAAGTGGTCGCTGGTGGCCACGCGGAAGTTGCTTCCGTTGGGCTGGACGTTGTACCAGGACGAGTCGCGCTCGACCGCGCCGCCGCGCCAGCGGAAGGAGTGGTTCCAGAGCAGGTCCTCGCCCGCCTTCGGGAACGGGAACGGCAGCGAGCTCGTGCCCGACTTCACCACGCCGTTGCCGTCGGCGGTGAGCTCGGCGGTCGCGGCGTTCTTCTTGATGTCGTCGTACACCGCCTGCGGCAGCGCCGCGCTGCGATGCGTGGGATACACGTGCATCTTGTAGTCCGGGTACTTCCTGAGCATCGCGAGCTGCCCGGGCGAAAGCTTGTCCGCGTATTGCGCCGCGTTCTGGCCCGTGATCGTCGCGACGGGCTTGTCGGAGGCATACGGATCGGCGTAGCCCTTCTTCGCATCGAAGCCGGCCGGCGCCTTGGCGAGGCCGCCGTCCCATGCGGGGATCGATCCGTCCTTGTTGCCGGCCTTCTCGGCGCCCGTGGGCGTGAGGTCCTTGCCGAGGCGCTCGACTTCCTGAGCGGTGCCCTTGGCGAAGGCCGCCGGGGCGCATGCGAGGGCGAGCGCGACGGCGAGATTGAGGGTGGTCCTGTTCATCATGTCGGTATCTCCTGGATCGCGTCGCGGCCTAGAACGTGGCGCTCAGGCTGACGGTGTAGTAATCGCGGTCGCGCAGCGGGTCCCACTTGGCCGCGTTGCGGTACGTGACGTATCCGAACTCGAGGTTGTACGCCTTGCGGTACTCGAAGCCCATCGTGAGCCCCAGGGTCCCGCGGCCTGCGTTGAATTGGCCGTCCGCGGACACGCCGTTCACGTCCTGGCCCCAGAAAATCGCCGGCTTGCCGGTGACGCCCCAGTTGAACATGTTGGCGTAGGAAAGCTGGCCGCGCAGGCGATAGCCCCACGAGGTGCGCGTGACGAAGCCGTCGTTCTCGCAGCCGGGCTGGTTCGCGGTGTTGAGGATCGGGCAGCCCCCGGCGACGGCGGCCGCGAGCGGGCCGTAGCTGGGCGCGGTGGCGATGCCGAACACGAAGCTGCGGCCGTAGCGAACGCCGTCCGAGAAATTCGGGACGCTGTCGCGCTGCATCCCGACTTCACCCGCCACGGAGAGCGTCTCGGCTCCCGCCACGTTGTTGAAGAACTGGATCGCGTTCACCTGCAGCTGCGTCTTGCCGATGCGGTTGTAGCCGTTCATGGACTGGCCGTTGGCCGTCGCGTTGAACTGCGCCGTGAGCGGTCCCTTGAAGACGTTCATCGCCCCGGCCACCGGAGCGCTCACGCCGAGCACCGCGAGGGCGGCGGGCGCCGAGCCGTACACGAGGCCCGCGAGGAGGTCGCCCGGCGCGTATTGCGCGGGATAGTTCGGCGAGTAGGACGCTTCCGCTCCGAGGGACCAGCCGCCCATGTCCGTCGTGGCGCTCAGGCCGTAGAGGCGCACCTTGTCGGGATATTCCCAGAAGGCCGACTCCTGCACCGCAGCGGCGCCGAGCAGCTTCGTCGTGAGCGGGAACGGGGAGTTGCCCTTGATCACCGAGAGCACCGGCAGGCGCGACGTGTACTCGAGCGCGTAGAGGCCGAACTCGGTATCGAGGCGGGTCACGGGCACCCGCAGCGAAACGCCGTACTGGCCCGTGCTGCTGCCGTTCTTCGTCGCGGTGGCCGGAAGGTACGCGCCGGCCTGGACGCCGCCCTGGTCGCCCGGGGCGATTGTCGTGTGCAGCAGCGCCGAGAGCTGCGCGGCTTGCCCGGCGGACAGCGACTGCAGGAAGCCCGCGCGGCACGCGTTCTCGGTCCTGGGACCCACCGAGGCATCGACCGTGAGGAAGTAGGTGCCGCATCCGTCGAGCACCGAGTCCTGCCATTGATACTGGTAGAAGCCTTCCACCGAGACGCCGTTGCCCAAGCCCACGTTCGCGGACACCATGCCCACGGGCAGCAGGACTTCCTTGATCTCCGTGCCCGGGCGGCGCAGCGCCGCCACGTCGATCGGGTTGATCTGGTTCACGCCCTGGATGAAGAGGCTCTCGCCCCAGTTGAGCACGTGGCGCCCGGCCTTCACCTTCGCTTCCGCGCTGTCGCCCAGCTTGAACGTGCCGTACGCGTACGCGTCCATGAGCGCCACGCCGGAGAACTTGGCGAGGTTCTCGTAGTTGGAGTCGTCCAGCTTGGCGCCGGCCACGTAGCCGTTGGTGAAGCTGCCGTGCTGCACGCCGTGGTTCTCGAGCGTCGCGTCGTACCAGGCCTTGCCGCGGACGAACGCGCCGAAGTCGCCGTGCTTCCACTCGACGTCCGAGACGACCTTGAACGGCGAGGAGAACTGCTCGCCCTTCTTGAAGTTGAGGGTGCCGTCGTCCGTATTGCCGCCCACGGCGCCGGTGATGCCCTGCAGGACCCCGTTGTTCGGATGAACCAGGCGCGGGTCGGGACTCTCGGCGCGCCAACTGGTGCCGGCCGACACGGTCGTGGTCCAGATCACCTGGTCGCCGTTGTCGAGGTCGAAGTTGATGGCGTGCGCCGAAGGTGCCAGCGCGGCAGCCACCAGGGCCACGAGCGCGCGACGGTTGAACTGTTTCTGCATTTGGGCTTGCTCCCCTCTTGTGCGGTATCGGGGCGAATTCTCGGCGCCCCCCCGCCCGCCCACAATCGCCAGAACTGATGAATCCCGATTCATCCGAACCAACGATTGTTGATGCAGCGCACCATTCGGGAGAATGTCCGCATCCGCCGCCCCTGACTGGAGGAACTGCCCATGCTGGGTCAGATGATGAAGCTGCCGCTCGCGATCCCGTCGCTCATCCGCCATGCCGACCGCTGGCACGGCGATACGGCGATCGTCACGCGCCTTACGGAAGGCGGCATCCACCGCCAGGACTGGCACGAGACGCACCGGCGTGCCCGGCGCCTCGCCTCGGCCCTCGCGACGCTCGGCGTGCAAGCCGGCCAGCGCGTGGGCACGCTCGCGTGGAACAACCACCGGCACCTCGAGATCTACTACGCGGTCTCCGGCTCCGCCTCGATCTGCCACACGATCAATCCGCGCCTGTTCCCCGACCAGGTCGCCTGGATCGTGAACGACGCCGAGGACCAGTACGTCTTCTTCGACCTCACCTTCCTCAAGCTGGTCGAGGCCATCGCGCCCAAGTGCCCGAAGGTGCGCGGCTGGGTCGCGCTCACGGATCGCGCCCACATGCCGCAAAGCGCCCTTCCCCTGCTCTGCTACGAGGAAGTGATCGCAAAGGGCGATGACACCTTCGAGTGGCCGCCCATCGACGAGGACCTCGCCTCGAGCCTCTGCTACACCTCGGGGACCACGGGCAATCCCAAGGGCGCGCTCTACTCGCACCGCTCGACGGTCCTGCACAGCTTCGCCGTGTGCATGCCGGATTCCTTCGGCCTCGCTTCGCGCGAGGTCGTGCTGCCGGTGGTGCCGATGTTCCACGTCAACGCCTGGGGCATTCCCTATGCCGCCGCGATGGCGGGCGTGAAGCTCGTCATGCCGGGCCCGAACCTCGACGGCGCGAGCCTCTTCGAGCTGTTCGAAACGGAAGGCGTTACGCTATCGGCCGGCGTGCCCACGGTCTGGCTCGCCCTCCTCCAGCATATGGAGAAGAACAACCTCAAGCCGTCGACCCTGAAGCGCGTGATCATCGGCGGGGCCGCGGCGCCGCCTTCCATGATCCGCACCTTCCGCGAGCGCTACGGCGTCGACGTCGTCCACGCCTGGGGCATGACCGAGATGAGCCCGCTCGGCACGCTGAACACGTTCAAGTCGAAGCACACCGGTTGGGATGACGCCCGGCGCGACGCGTTGCGGGAGAAGCAGGGCCGACCGCTTTTCGGTGTCGACCTGCGGATCGTCGGCGGCGACGGAAAGGAGCTTGCGCACGACGGCGTGGCCTTCGGCGACCTCGAAGTCCGCGGCCACTGGGTCATCCGGAGCTACTTCAACGCCCCCGACAAGGAAATCCTGCACGACGGTTGGTTCCCCACCGGCGACGTCTCCACCATCGATCCCGACGGCTACATGAAGATCACCGACCGCTCCAAGGACGTGATCAAGTCCGGAGGCGAGTGGATCAGCTCCATCGACATCGAGTGCTTCGCGATGGCGCATCCGGAGGTCGCCGAGGCGGCGGTGATCGGCGTGAAGCATCCGAAGTGGGACGAGCGGCCCGTGCTGGTGGTCGTGCGCAAGCCCGGCACGGCGCTCACCCGCGAGGCGCTGCTCAAGTCCCTCGAGGGCAAGATCGCGAAGTGGTGGATGCCCGACGACGTGCTGTTCGTCGAGGCGCTGCCCCACACGGCGACGGGCAAGCTATCGAAACTCGAGCTTCGCAAGCAGCTGGCCGACTACCGGCTCCCCGTCAACGCGTAGCGCTACTTGCGGCCGAGGCGCGCGAGGTCCTGCGCGTAGTAGCGCCGGCCGATCGCGAAGCAGGCCGCCGCGAGAAGGCAGACGAACGGCACCAGCTGGAACGCGGCCGCGAGGCCGAATCGATCGGCGAGCGCCCCCGTCACGACGGGCCCGGGCGCCATCCCCAGGAGGTTGTTGGCGAGCGAGAGGGTCGCGAACGCGGTGGAATGGATCGACACGTGGGTCACGTTCGCCACCATCGCGGTCGAGGGGCCCGTGGTTCCCGCGGCGATGAAGATGCCCAGGCCGAGCACCGCGAGCTGCAGCGCTCCGTGCGGAAGGCTGAATCCGGCAGCCAGCAGCGCGAACGTCGCCACGGAAAGGCCCACCGCGATGGCGAACTTGCGCACCGGCTGCTCGCGGCAAAGGCGGTCGGTGATCGAGCCGCACGCGATCATCCCGACGCCCGAGAGCAGCACGAAGGCCGCGCCCAGCGCGCTCGCCTTGGCGAGCGGCAATTGGTATTCACGATTGAGGAAGCTCGGCATCCACGCGATCACCGATCCCACGATGAACAGCTGCAGCCCGTTGCCCAGGTAGGCGAAGATCACCGAGCGCGCCGAGAACAGTCCCGGCAACAGGCTCCTGAACTGCAGCATGTGCCGCGATGCGGCGTCGCGCCGGGCGTTGCGCCGTTCGGGGTCGAGGCGCTCCTCGGTGACCACGAGCGCGAAGGTGCCCAGCAGCGCGAGGCCGAAGCAGGCCATGGCGAAGAACGACCAGCGCCATCCCATGTGCGCCGCCACCGCGCCGCCCAGGGCCATGCCGAGCACCGAGCCGAACACACCGCCCGCGAGGAACGAGCCCGACAGCGTCGAGCGAAGGTGCGCCGGGAAGACGCTCAGGATCACCGCGATGCCCACGCTCCCGTAGGCGGCTTCCCCAACGCCGATGAGGAACCGCGCCGCGAACATCTCCTCGTACGAGCGTGCGAAGCCGCAGGCGAGCGTGGCGAGGCTCCAGAGCAGCGCCATCGCCTTGAGGCTCGCGACGCGGCCCCAGCGGTCGGCGACGAGCGAGAGCGGGACCGTGAGCAGCCCCACCATGAGCGACACCACGCTCGAGAGCGAGCCCAGCCGGGTGTCCGATAGAGACCACTCGGCCTTGAGCAGCGGGAACACCGCATTGAGGACCTGGCGCGACATGTAGTCGGACAGGAGCAGGCCGAAGATCAGCGCGAAGACGATCCAGGCGAACGTGCGCGACACCGAAAGGGGTTCCGCCGCCCCGCCCGCGGGGGACGCCGCGCTCACCATTGCCATGCGACCGCCGCGCGATTGTCGACCTCGACGCCGAACTCGGCGAGCAGTCCCGAGGCGCGAGGCCATTCGCCGAATCCCGAGGCCGGGTTGAGGTGGCCCACGGCGCCGGCCGACTCGAAGCGCGCGTTCCAGCCCATCGCGAACTCGGCCGCACGCTCGAACGTGCAGAGCGGATCGTTCGCGCTCGCCACGAGGATGGACTCGAACGGCAGCGCATCGCTCGGAATGGGCATCCAGCCATTCTGCTCCAGCGCGTGCCTCGTCGGATATCCGGCCGGCAGCTCGCGCTCCAGGTCGGGCGGCGTGGCGAGGATCGCGCCGCGCACGGGGCGCCGGTAAAGGCGTGCCCAGTGCGCGATCATGATCACGCCGGCGCTGTGGCCGGCGAGCACCACGGGGCCTTCCACCGATGCGATGGTCCTGTCGATCGCCTCGACCCACGCCGTGCAGGAAAGCACGCCCTTGCCCAGGCGCGGCACGCAGGCGGACTTCGCCACGCGCGCCTGGAGCAGCGTCTGCCAGTGATCGGGCACGTGCTCGCGCAGGCCCGGGACGAAGACGACCGTCGGAGAGGCCATGCGGTTACGCGGCGCGCTGCAGCGGACGGGCGGCGGCCTTGCGATTGGGCGAAAAGCCGTTGGCCTCCAGCGTCGCGTCCACGGTGTCGTAGAACTCGCCGATGCGGCAGATGCGCTTCGCATCCTTGCCGGTGGCGATCTCGCGGCCCAGCTCGCGCGAGATCCGCACGAGCTGCTCGACCTGCTTCACCGTGGTCATCTTGCTCTTGCGGTCCTGGCTCCAGAGGTTGTCCTCGATGCCGCAGCGCACGTGCAGGCCCATGGCGATGCCCATCATGTTGACCGGCAGCGTGTTGAGCATCGAGCTTTCAACCGTCACCACCGCGCGATCGGGAACGGCACGCAGGAAGTTGGCCAGGTTGTAGATGTTGGGCGCGTCCATGCCGCCGCTGATCGCCACCCAGTTCAGCACGAGGGGCCCCTTGTACACGCCGCGGCGGATCAGGCGCTCGATGGTCTCGTAGCTGTTGATGTTGTAGCACTGGAACTCGCTCTGGATCCCGGCGGCCGTGAGGCGCTTGATGTGCTCCTCGTACCAGCTGGGGTTGGAGGGCACGATCATGTCGCGATACGCGGCGTGGGTCGCGGGATCGGCGAGCGAGGTGCCGGCGTAGTCGCGCGGGTCCATGTGCTCGAAGATGTTCATCTGCGAGGTGTTGACCGTGACGGTGACCTGGTCGGGCTTCGGCGTGAGCTCGGCCAACGCATGGCGCGTGTCGTCCGAGAGCCACTTGGCGGCCGCGCCGTCGTTCTCCGGCGCGAACGAGATCGAGCCGCCGACCTGCAGCACCATGTCGGGCACCGCGGCGCGCAGGCCCGCCAGCAGCTCGTTGAATTTCGACAGGCGCTTGGAGCCCTTGCCGTCGGACTCGCGCACGTGGATGTGCAGCACGGTGGCGCCGGCGTTGTGGCAATCCACCGCCTTTTGCACGTGCTCTTCGATGCTCACCGGGATGTCCTCGGGGAAATCGGAAGGCATCCACTCGGGCCCATAGGGCGCCGCGGTGATGACGAGCTTTTCCATGTTCTCGGGAAACAGCGAGCCGTCGAGGAAGTTCATGAGTGTCGTCTCCTGGTGGAAGTCGCGGTCAGAAAGTGGCGTCGCCCATGATCCCGGCGCGTTCCATCTTGCGGTGGCACGGCGGGTAATCCATGACGGCGTAGTGCTGCGTCGAGCGGTTGTCCCAGAACGCGACGCTGTCCTTCTTCCAGCGGAAGCGCACCTGGTATTCGGGAATCGCGGCCTGCGCGATGAGGTATTGCAGCAGCTGGCTCGCGCCCGGCGCGTAGTCCTGCCCGTAGCGCACGCGCTCGGCCGTGTGGAAGTTGGTGAAGTGGGTGGCGAAGCTGTTCACGAAGAGGATCTTCTCGCCCGTCTCCGGATGGGTGCGCACCACCGGGTGCTCGGCATCGGGGAACTGCGCATGGAGCGCGAGGCGCTTTTGCGCCGGCATCGCGGCGCCGAAGGACGCCTCGATGCTGTGGCGCGCGCGAAGGCCCACGAGCTGCGCCTTCACCGCCTCGGGCAGCTTCTCGTAGGCGAGAGCCATGTTCGCCCACATCGTGTCGCCGCCCACGGGCGGGCATTCCACGCAGCGCAGCACGCAGCCGAGAGGCGGCTTCTCGCGCCACGTCGCATCCGTGTGCCACGCGTTCTCGTATCGGTCGTTGGGCTTGTCGGGCGACTTGTAGATGAGCACGAGGCCGGGATGGTCGGGGTCGCTGCCCGCCACCGGGTGGTCCTCGAGGTTGCCGAAGCGGCGCGCGAACGCGACGTGCTCGGCACGCGTGATGTCCTGGTCGCGGAAGAAGAGCACGCGGTGCCTGAGCCACAGGCCGCGGATCTCCGCGAGCAGCGTCTCGTCGACCGCCGCGTCGGCGAGGCTCACGTTGGAGACCTCGGCGCCGATCGCGCAGGTGAGCGGCTCGACCTTGATCGAGTCGCGGATGGCCCCGGGCCGCACGATGGCGGGCGCCTTGGCTTCGGTAGTCGCTTGCGTCATTGCCGTCTCCTCCTTCGTTCCCGTTTCTTCCTAGACGACGAAAATCGAAGAGCCCGTCGTCTTTCGCGATTCCAGGTCGCGATGCGCCTGGACCGCGTCGTGCAGCGCGTAGTGCTGGTTGATCTCGATCCGGATGCGGCCCGAGGCCACGTGGCCGAAGAGCTCGGCGGCGAGCTCGGCGCGCTCGGCGGGATCGGCGATGTAGTCGGCAAGCGCCGGGCGCGTGAAGAAGAGCGAGCCCTTGATGGCGAGCTGCATCGCGTCGATGGGCGGAAACGGCCCCGAAGCCGTGCCCACGCCCACCAGCAACCCGCGGCGCCTGAGCGAGTCGAGCGATCCGGCGAAGGTGTCCTTGCCGACGCTGTCGATCACGACCGGCACGCCTTCGCC
>DATJVS010000113.1:0-16543 GCA_035501715.1 Usitatibacter sp. | reverse complement strand
TGGGTGTTCTTCCGCCGCGCGGTGCTCGCTCCCATGGCCGCGGCCGGCAAGTTCGCCGAGCGCATCGCGCAGGGCGACCTCACCGGGCGCATCAGCGCGCGCAACGAAGACGAGGCGGGCCAGCTCGTGAACGCGCTGGGCCGCATGAATTCCTCCCTCGCCGACGTGGTCGCCAAGGTGCGAGCCTCTGCCAACAACGTGGCGAGCGCCTCGATGCAGGTGGCCGCCGGCACCACCGACCTTTCGCAGCGCACCGAGGAGCAGGCCTCCGCCCTCGAGGAGACGGCCGCGAGCATGGAAGAGCTCGCGAGCACCGTGCGCCAGAACGCCGACAATGCCAAGGAAGCCGACGAGCTCGCGCGCAACGCGGCCAAGCGCGCGGAGCAGGGCGGCAACGAGGTGGGCAGCGCGGTTGTCACCATGAACGAGATCAGCAAGAGCGCGCAGCGCATCTCCGACATCACGTCGGTCATCGACGCCATCGCCTTCCAGACCAACATCCTCGCACTGAACGCGGCGGTGGAAGCGGCCCGCGCCGGCGAGCAGGGAAGGGGCTTCGCCGTGGTCGCCGCCGAGGTGCGTTCGCTAGCGCAGAGGAGCGCCCAGGCCGCCAAGGAGATCAAGGACCTCATCGGCCACTCGGTGGACGAGGTGCGCAACGGCACTTCGCAGGTCGAGCAGGCCGGGGGCACGATCCAGGCGCTCGTCGTGGACGTGCAGCGCGTGAGCGCCCTCATGAACCAGATCGCCGAGGCCTCCGCCGAGCAAAGCCGCGGCGTGCAGCAGGTGAACAAGACCGTCACGCAGATGGACAAGGTGGTGCAGGAGAACGCGAGCGCGGTGCAGCAATCGGCCTCCGCCGCACAGGGCATGAAGCAGCAGGCCGAGATGCTGGTCGAGGCCGTGAGCGCCTTCACGGTCGATGGCAGCCACGTGCAGCCGGCCGCGCGCACCGAGCACGCGGAAGGGATGCGGGCGGTGCGCCGCGAGCCCGACCTCGCCGGCCCGGCCGCGATGATCGCGAAGAACACGGGCGGCGCCAAGGGCGAGCCGCTGCCGAAGCTTGCCGCCGCGGCCTCCACTGCGGGCGACGATTGGGAGGAATTCTGATGATGACCGGCCGTGCCACCGCCACGCGCGATGCGACCCGCGAAGTCCTGGTGTTCGTGATCGGCAAGGAGGAGTACGGCGTGGACATCCTCAAGGTGCAGGAGATCCGCGGCTACGACAAGGTGACGGCTCTTCCCTCCGCGCCCGACTTCCTCAAGGGCGTGGTGAACCTGCGCGGGACGATCGTCCCGGTGATCGACATGCGCATCAAGTTCAAGCTGCCCGACCCGCGCTACGACTCGTTCACCGTGGTGGTGATCCTCAAGCTCTCCTCGCGCGTGATCGGCATCGTGGTGGACGCGGTCTCGGACGTCGTGCGCCTCGCCGCGGCGGACGTGAAGGATCCTCCGCGCCTGGGCTCGGTGGTGGATTCGAGCTACCTCACGGGCGTGGCCACCCTGAACGAGCGCATGGTGCTGCTCCTCGACATCGAGAAGCTGCTCTCAAGCGGCGACCTCGCGCTCCTCGACAACGTGGCGGGCCAGCCAGGCTAGCGAATGCGCTACCTGAAATACGCCTGGCAGCATCCCTACCTGCTCGCGGCGCTGGTGGTAGTGCTCTTCCTGCCGTGGGTCTGGATGGCGGCCCTGGTGCCGTTCTGGGCGCTCGCCGTGTCGCTCACACTCGTGCCCGTGGCGGCAGTGGTGGCGCTGGCCCTCGTGGTGCGCGACGTGAATTCCGAGGAGGAGCAGATCGGCTCCGGCGGCGACGAGCCCTTCCTCAAGTGGCGCAAGCGCACGCGCCTGTTCCAGCAGGTCGTCGTGGGGCTCGACACCATGCTCGAGCGCTGGGACTCGGCCTCGGAGACCAACCGCAAGCGCCTCGAGATGCTCACGGCGAGCGTGGAGGAGGTGATCGGCCTCACGGAGACCGCCGTCACCGAGATCAGCAAGAACTTCCGCGTGGTCGTGGCCAAGGCCCACGAGCAGACCGAGGCGGCCATGTCGATCCTGCACGAGGACGAGGGCAAGCGCGCCGGGATCCTTTCGCTGCCGGAGTTCATCAAGGCCTACGACACGCAGCTGCAGAACGTCACCACGCACATGAGCGGCTTCTCGGTCGCGGCCGACGAGATGGCCAACCACCAGAAGCGCGTCTCCGAGCACGCGAAGGTGATGGAGGAGACAATCGACGGGCTGCGCAACATGGCTTCCCAGATCTCGCGCATCGCGCTCGACAGCTCGGTGGCCATGACCTCGCAGACGCTCAACGCGCGCGACTTCATCGAGATGACCGACCGCATCCGCGCCATCAGCGGGGAGGCCCACGAGCTCACGCGCAAGACCCGCCAGGGGCTCGACGCCATCGGCGACGAGGTTCGCCAGGGCAACAAGCGCACGATGCAGGTGGCTGACGCGGCCCGCCGCGCGGTGGAGGTGGCGCGAAGCGAGATCAATACGCTGAACGAGGCCACCATCGAGCAGACGCGCCAGATCGAGGCCACGCTGAAGCGCATCAACGACCTGTCGGTGGAGATCCAGAAAGACATCAACCAGATCATCATCGCCATGCAGTTCCAGGACATCACGCGCCAGAAGCTCGAGCGCGTGCACAAGCCCACGCTGGGTGCGGCCGCCGAGTCGCTCTCGCTGCTGTCGCACGAGACCCAGGCCCTCATGCGGCGCGACCTGTACAAGGCCGTGCGCGCCTATTCGGAGAGCGCCCTGCGGCCCAAGCTCGCCGAGCGCGGCGCCGCGGAGAACGCCGCGTCCGACCTGGACAAGTACGGCGCGGCGCGCGATGGCGAGGGCGCCACGCAGCCCGAGGAGAAGAAGGTCGAGATTTTCTAGAGAACCGGCGCCGCGGCGATCGAGCCGTCCGCCCGAGGGGAGCTCCAAATGAAGTGGATTCTCGCGCCCGCGATGGCTTACGTCATCCGGCTGCCCAACAGCGTGAAGTTGCCGCTCATCGCGTTCCTGTTCACCGTGCCGCTGCTGATCGCGCTCGCGACGGACCCGGGGCGCTTCATGTCGTTGACGGGCATCCTCGTGGCCGCCACCTACCTGCTCGCCTGGTACGTGGGCGCCGCCCACTACTACAGCGCGGGCGAGGCCTGGAGCGTGGTCAACAGCATCGCCACCTTGCTCAACCAGCACGACCTGCGGCGCAGCAGCTCCGTCATGTCGCATGCGGAGGTGAAGGAGCGCCTGGGCGAAGGGCAGTTCACGAGGCTCTTCCGCACGCTTTCCGACACGCACGACAGCTTGCGCGAGCTGGTGACCCAGGCGCGCGCGAGCGCCCAGACCGCGCTGCAGGCCGCCGAGGAGGTGGCGACCGGCAACGTGCGCCTCTCCCAGCGCACGGAGGACCAGGCCTCGACGCTGGAAGAGACCGCCGCGGCGATGGAAGAGCTCTCCGCCACCGTCCGGCAGAACGCCGACAGCTGCAAGACCGCGAGCCGCGCCGCGGGCGACGCCACGCTGGTGGCGCGCAAGGGCGCCGAGATCGGAGGCGAGGTGATCGCCACCATGGACGCCATCGAGGCGAGCTCGCGCAAGATCGTGGACATCATCGGCGTGATCGAAGGCATCTCGTTCCAGACGAACATCCTCGCGCTGAACGCGGCCGTGGAAGCGGCGCGCGCAGGCGAGCAGGGCCGCGGCTTCGCCGTGGTAGCTGCCGAGGTGCGCAGCCTCGCCCATCGCAGCGCCGAGGCCGCCAAGCAGATCAAGGCGCTCATCGACAGCTCCGTGGCCGGCGTGAGCGCCGGGACGGCGCTCGTGCACGAGGCCGGCTCCGTGATCACCGACATCACGAAGAACGTGGAGTCGGTGAACGAGCAGATCGGCGTGATCGCGGTGGCCTCGCGCGAGCAGTCGAGCGGCGCCGAGGGCATCAACTCGGCGATCTCGCAGCTGCAGGGCGCCACGCAGGAAAGTGCCGCGGTGGTGCAGCAAACCGCGATCTCGGCGGTGCGCATGAAGGAGGAGGCCTCGCGCCTGCACGAGCTCGTGGCGCGCTTCCGCATCGACGAGGCGGCTGCCGAGGCCCGCGCGGCGCCGGCGGGCGGCGCCCCCATGGCCCCGTTGTCCGCGCGCCTGCGGGGCGGCGGGCCCGCGAGGCTCCCGTCGAGGTAAACTGTCGGCAAACGAACCGGAGGAGCTAGCCTTCATTCGATGAAGCCGATCGCGGCAGTCAACGATTTCGTCGTCAAGTTCGCCAATGTGAACGGCTCCGGGTCCGCCTCGGCGAACACGCTCTTCGCCAAGTCGATCCTGCGCATGGGCGTGCCGGTGAGCCCGCGCAACATCTTCCCCTCGAATATCCAGGGCCTTCCCACGTGGTACGAAGTCCGCGTGTCGGAACGCGGGTGGCTGGGCCGGCGCGGCGGCGTGGACCTCATGGTCGCCATGAACCCCCAGACCTGGGACAAGGACGTGGCCGAGATCGAGCCGGGCGGCTATCTCTTCTACGACTCCACCAAGCCACTGCCGAAGGAAAAGTTCCGCGAAGACGTGAACGTGATCGGCATGCCGCTGATGGAGATCTGCAACCAGGCCTACACGGACCCGCGCCAGCGCCAGCTCTTCAAGAACATCATCTACGTGGGCGCGCTCTCGCACCTGCTCCGCATGGACCTCGCGGAGGTCGAGAAGCTGATCGGCGAGCAGTACAAGGGCAAGGAGAAGCTCCTCGAGCCCAACGTGAAGGCGCTGCACATGGGGCGGGACTACGCGAAGGAGCGCCTGCCGGCGATCTCGCTCGAGGTGAAGCGCTCGGACAAGGTGGGCGACCGCATCTTCATCGAGGGCAACAGCGCCGCGGCACTGGGCTGCGTGTACGGCGGCGCGAGTGTGGCCGCGTGGTACCCGATCACGCCGTCCTCCTCGATGGCCGAGGCCTTCGGGAAGCATTGCCGCAAGTTCCGCGCCGATCCCGATTCGGGCAAGTCGCGCTACGCCATCGTGCAGGCCGAGGACGAGCTCGCCTCCATCGGCATTGTCATCGGCGCGGCCTGGAACGGCGCGCGCGCTTTCACTTGCACCTCGGGCCCCGGCATCTCGCTCATGCAGGAGTTCATCGGCCTTGCGTACTTCGCCGAGATTCCCGCGGTGATCTTCGACGTGCAGCGCGCCGGGCCCTCGACCGGCATGCCCACGCGCACGCAGCAATCGGACGTGCTTTCCTGCGCGTACGCCTCCCACGGCGACACCAAGCACGTGCTGCTCTTCCCCGAGGATCCGCGCGAGGCCTTCGAGCTCGGCGCGCAGGCCTTCGACCTCGCCGACCGCCTGCAGACGCCGGTCTTCGTCCTCCTGGACCTCGACATCGGCATGAACGAGCGGCTCTGCCATCCCTTCAAGTGGGACGACGGCAAGCGCTACGACCGCGGCAAGGTGCTCTCGTACGCCGACCTCGAGGCGGGCAAGCGCTTCGGGCGCTACCTCGACGTCGATGCCGACGGCATCACGTGGCGCACCTATCCGGGCACGCACCCCAAGCGCGGCTCCTTCTTCACGCGCGGCACGAGCCGGGACCGCTATGCGCGCTACACCGAAGAGGGCAGCGCGTATGTGGACAACATGCAGCGGCTGCTGAAGAAGTTCGAGACCGCGAAGGACTACGTGCCCAAGCCCGTGCTTCGCAAGCACGGCAAGGGGTCGCGCTTCGGCGTGATCTACTACGGCTCCACGGCGCCGGCCATGGACGAGGCGCTCGCGATCCTCGATTCCGAATCGATGCACGTCGATGCCCTGCGCGTGCGCGCGTTCCCGTTCCACGACGAGGTGATCGATTTCGTGAACGGCCACGACCACGTGTTCGTGGTCGAGCAGAACCGCGATGGGCAACTGCGCACGCTGCTCATCGCCGAGGCGATGCTGCCTTCGGAGAAACTCACGCCCGTGCTGCACTACGACGGCACGCCCATCACGGCGCGCTTCATCCACGGGGCGATCGCGCAGCGCCTCACGGCGTTCAACGTGTCGCCGATCAAGCGGACCGCGGCGACCGGTGAGTGATTTCAATTTTAGAAAAGCTGGATCCGCAGATAAACGCAGATGAACGCAGATAAGCCCAATAACCTTGTGAGTGCTTCGCGCCGTCGCTGGCAACGTACCGAAGCAATGGGTGGTTTTGACTTTATCCGCGTTCATCTGCGTTCATCTGCGGATTCGACGCTTTTCGCTGGAGCCTCTCCCCCATGACCTACCTCGCGAAGCCCAAGCTCCACCACCCGGACCTGCCGAAGAATTCGCTGGGACTGACCCATCGCGACTACGAGGGCACGGTCTCGACCCTCTGCGCCGGCTGCGGGCACGACTCCATCAGCGCGGCAATCATCCAGGCGTGCTGGGAGCTCGCCATCCAGCCGCACCGCGTGGCCAAGCTCTCGGGCATCGGCTGCTCGTCGAAGACGCCCACGTACTTCCTCGACAAGTCCCACGGGTTCAATTCGGTCCACGGCCGCATGCCCTCGGTGCTCACCGGCGCCAACCTCGCCAACCGCGACCTGATCTACCTGGGCGTCTCGGGCGACGGCGACTCGGCCTCCATCGGCATCGGGCAGTTCGCCCACGTGATGCGCCGCGGCGTGAACATGACCTACATCGTCGAGAACAACGGCGTGTACGGCCTCACCAAGGGGCAGTTCTCGGCCACGGCCGACCGCGGCTCGAAGGCCAAGCGCGGCGCCATCAACACCGACGAGGGAATCGACCTCGTGCTGATGGCGCTTCAGCTGGGCGCAACCTACGTCGCGAGGAGTTTTTCCGGCGACAAGCACCAGCTGGTCCCGCTCATCAAGGGCGCGCTCACCCATGAAGGCGCGGCCTTCATCGACGTGATCTCGCCGTGCGTGGCCTTCAACAACCACGAAGGCTCCACCAAGAGCTACGACTACGTGCGAGAGCACAACGAAGCGGTGAACTACCTCGACGTGATGACGTTCCACAAGGAAATCACCACGCAATACGAGCCGGGCACCGCGCAGTCGGTGCAGCAGCACGACGGCACCACGCTGGTGCTGCGCAAGCTCGACGAGAAATACGACCCGTCGGACCGCGTCGCGGCCATGGCCTACGTGCAATCGCGCTACGCGATGGGCGAGATCGTGACAGGCCTGCTCTATTTCGCCTCGAAGCCGCGCGACCTGCACGGGTCGCTGAACACCGTGGCCACGCCCCTGAACCAGCTGAACGAGCGCGAGCTCTGCCCGGGAGCGGCGGCGCTCGAACGCGTGAACGAAAGCCTCCGATGAGAATCGACCTTCGCAGCGACACCGTCACGCAGCCGTCGCCCGCGATGCGCGCGGCCATGGCGCAGGCCGCCGTGGGCGACGACGTCTTCGGTGACGATCCGACGGTCAACAGGCTCCAGGAAGTGGCCGCCGAGCGCTTCGGCATGCAGGCGGGGCTCTTCTTTCCCTCCGGCACGCAATCCAACCTCGCGGCGCTCATGGCGCACTGCCAGCGCGGCGAGGAGGTCATCGTCGGGCAGGACGCGCACACCTATCACTACGAAGCGGGCGGCATGGCGGTGCTGGGCTCGATCCAGCCGCAGCCGCTCAACAACAGGCCCGACGGCACGCTGGATCTCGCGGAGGTCGAAGCCGCCATCAAGCCGGACGATGCGCACTTCGCGATCACGAAACTCCTCGCGCTCGAGAACACCATCGGTGGCAAGGTGATCTCGCGCGCCTACATGGCCGATGCGCTGGCCCTCGCGAAGCGCCGCAACCTCGAGACGCACCTCGACGGCGCGCGCATCTTCAACGCGGCGGTGAAGCTCGGCATGCCGGTGAAGGAACTCTGCGCGGGCTTCGATACCGTTTCGGTGTGCCTGTCGAAAGGGCTCGGCACGCCCGCGGGCACCGTGCTCGTCGGGCGCAAGGACCTGATCGACCGCGCGCGCCGCATCCGCAAGATGCTGGGCGGCACGATGCGGCAGGTGGGCGTACTTGCCGCGGCCGGGCTCTACGCGCTCGACCACAACGTCGATCGCCTCGCCGGGGACCACGCGAACGCCGAGCGCCTCGGCAAGGGCCTCGCGGCGCTGGGACTCAAGGTCGATCCGGTGCAGACCAACATGGTGTTCGTGGCGATCCCGCAGGAATCCGTCGCGGGCCTCAAGGCTCACCTCGAGAAGAGCGGCGTCGTCGCGCTCGTATCGCCGCGGCTTCGACTCGTCACGCACCTCGACGTGGACACTGCCGCAATCGATCGCACGGTTGCGATCTTCGCCGAGTTCTTCGCGAAGCAGCCTCAGTCCGCGCGCCTCGTCAACGCGTAGTGGTCCACCTCGGCGTCGCTGCCGACGGCGACGAACCCCAGGCGCCGCAGTAGCGCCGCCGATGCGGCGTTGGCGGGTTCCACCACCGCGTCGAGGCGCCGGATGCCCATCGGGCCGAATGCGCGCGCGACGAGCGCTTCCATCGCTTCCCCCATGATGCCGGTGCGCCAATGGCTGCGGCCCAGCACGAAGCCGAGCTCGGCGGATTTCTGCGCCTCGTCGTAGCGAAAGATGAGGCACGTGCCGATGGCCACGTCGTCGGCCTTCTGCGCGACCACCATCTGGACCGTGCCGCCTCCGGCCTCGAGCCCTCGCATGCGGTCGCGCCAGGCCTGCGCATCGTCGAGGGAGGCCCAGGTCTTGTAGGGCAGGAATTTCGTGACTTCGGGGTCGCCGTTCACCGCCATCAGCGGGCCCAGGTCGCGATCTTCGAGGGATCGCACCCGCAGGCGGGGCGTTTCGATCGGGGGTTCGAGCGTGAGGAGCATGGCGGGATATTACCGGGCCGCCGCGACGGCCGGTTTGGAGTTTGGCCCCGCGTCGGCGATAATTGGCGTCCCTCGAGAGGCAGGAACATCCCTGAAATGCTCCGGCTCGCCCGACTCGTCGCCGTGCTCGTCCTCGCCCTGCAAGCCGTCGCGGCCCTTGCGCAGGCCGCCACGCGCTTTCCGCAGGACTACCACGGCCTGTGGTGGGACCCGGCCGAGAGCGGCTGGGGCGTGAGCGTCTTCGACCAGGGCGGCGGCACGCTTTCCTCCGTGGTCTTCGTCTACGGCCCGGACGGAAGTCCCACGTGGTACGTGGCGCCCAACATTTCCGATTGCACCGCCGAGTTCGTGCCGTATCTCGACATGGCGTGCGGCGGAAAGGTCTACCAGACGAACGGGCCGTGGTTCGGGGCCGCACCCTTCGATCCCGCTTCGGTCACCGTTCGCGAGGTCGGCAACTGGAACGGCGAGTTCAGCGGCCCCTTCGGTGGCTACATGCCGCCCCGGCAGATGGCGCTCTCGGTGAACATCGATGGCGCAACGTACCAGCGCAGCGCGCTCGTCCCCCAGGACATCTCGGGCAGCGCCGCGGCCAACTATTCGCCGGAGGATTCGAAGTTCACCGACCTCTGGTTCAATCCCGACGAGGCGGGCTGGGGCGTGGGCGTCTTCCACTATCGGGCGACAATCTTCGCCGTGCTCTTCCTCTACAACTCGACGCACCAGCCCACGTGGTACGTCGTGTCCCTCAACGAGACGACGCAGGCCGGCGACACGGCGCAGCGCAGCTTCGAAGGCCCGGTGTTCGCGACGCGCGGCACGTGGTGGCTCACGAGCCCGTTCAAGCTGAACGACGTGCGCACCGCGGGCAGCGCACGGCTCACGTTTCCGACCGATGGGCCCAATGCGTCGCTCGCCTACACGATCGACGGGCACACCGTGCAGACCGTGATCCGCCGGGAATCCTCCGCGGGGCCCTAGGATGTGCGACACCGGCTACACGGTGCGTGACCTCGTCGCCGACCTTCGCGACATGAAGGCGCGCGGCGCCGGCGACGCCGAGATGCTTCGCGAGGCGCCGGAGCTCGTGAAACGCCTCGTCCTCATGAAGCACAACTGGCTTCGCTCCTACATGTACGAGCAGGAACGCGGCGCCGGCGCGGGCTCGTCCAGCTATCGCCTGCACGAGGAGCCGGACCACACGCTCGCGCTCCACGTGGTCACGTGGCCGCCCACGGAAGAGACGCAGCCGCACGACCACGGAACGTGGGTCGTCGTCGCGGGCCTCGAGGGGCGCGAGATCCACCATCGCTGGAAGGCCGTGGGCGCGGGCGAGGTGGAACGCGCGGGCGAGGACAGGATCGAAACAGGAACGATCGTGGCGCTGGGCCCCGAGGCGATCCACAGCTTCGAGAACGATTCGGGCGCGGTGTCCGTCACGCTGCAGCTGTACGGGACGAGCACCGACTACACGCAACACCGCGACTACAAGCCAAGGAGAAACACATGATGATGTCACTGGGCATCGGCGACACCGCTCCCAACTTCACCGCCGACACCACCGAGGGCAAGATCGACTTCTACCAATGGGCCGGCGAGAGCTGGGTGGTCCTGTTCTCGCACCCGAAGGACTTCACGCCCATCTGCACCACGGAGCTCGGATACATGGCGGGATTGAAGCCCCAGTTCGACAAGCGCAACACCAAGATCCTCGCCGTGAGCATCGACCCGGTGAGCGACCACAACCTGTGGATGAAGGACATCCAGGAGACGCAGGGCCACAAGGTCACGTACCCGATCATCGGCGACAGCGACCTCGCGGTGGCCAAGGCCTACGGCATGCTGCACCCGAACGCGGGCGACACGTCCAAGGGCCGCACCGCCGCGGACAACGCCACGGTGCGCACGGTCTTCATCATCGGCCCCGACCACAAGGTGAAGGCGATGCTGATCTATCCGATGAGCACCGGCCGCAACTTCGACGAGGTGCTGCGCCTGCTCGACTCGGTCCAGCTCACCGCGAAGCACAAGGTGGCCACGCCGGTGAACTGGAAGCAGGGCGAGGACGTGGTGATCGTCCCCGCGGTCTCCGACGAGGAAGCGAAGAAGAAATTCCCCGGCGGATGGAAGGCGGTGAAGCCTTACCTGCGCATCGTCCCGCAGCCGAAGGACTAGCGGGGCCTATTGCCCGAACTGGCCCGCGCCGACGCGGCGCATGATCGAGTCCATCACGGGCTCGACGTGTTCCGGCGGCAGGGCCAGCAGCAGGCGGACCTTGGTGCCCCCGGCGAGGGGCACGGCCCTCACGATGCCCACCGGCTTGCAGCCAGACTGGACGATCGCCTGGCGCACCCGGAGCAGCTGCGATGTCTCTACGGTCACCGAGATGGAACCGTCGGGATCATGCGCCTTGGTCATGCGGCAGGCGGATACTGCGTTCGGCACTAATGATGGCGAGGTCTTCATGGATCGCTCCTTGGCTCTACTGCCATCAATATGGAGCCTGCGGCGAAAACCCTCCGTAGAATTCGCAGCCCGCGCCGTCAACGGAGTGTAAACGCGCCGCTATTTCAGCCCGTCGAGCGCAAGGTTGAGCTCGAGCACGTTCACGCGCGGCTCGCCGAGGAACCCGAGTTGCCGGCCCTCGGTGTGCTGAGCGACGAGTGCGCGCACCTTGTCGACGGGCAGGTTGCGCACTCTCGCCACGCGCGCCACCTGATACTCCGCCGCAGCAGGCGAGATGTGCGGATCCAGGCCGCTCGCCGACGACGTGACGAGGTCCACCGGGATCGGCAACGCGTTCTGCGGATCCGCGTCCTTGAGCGCCTTGATGCGCGCTGCGACGGCGTCCGTGAGCGCCGGATTCGTGGGGCCCAGGTTGGAGCCGCTCGAGCTCGCTGCGTTGTACGGGTAGGGCGAGGTCGACGAGGCGCGGCTCCAGAAATTCTTCGGATCGGCGAAGGGCTGGCCGATGAGGCGCGAGCCGATGGGCTTTCCGTCCTTCATGATGAAGCTGCCGGCCGCCTCCTTCGGGAAGATCGCCTGCCCGATGCCGGTGACGATCGCCGGATAGATCCCGCCGGTGACCGCGGAAAGGGCAATGAAGAGGACGATGGCGGGCCTGAGTTCCGAGAGCATTCGAAGACTCCTTATGCGAGGCCGAGGGCCACGAGGACGAGATCGATCGCCTTGATGCCGACGAAGGGCACGATCACGCCGCCCAGGCCATAGATCACGAGGTTGTTGCGCAGAACCGCCGCGGCGCCCTTCGGCACGTAGGCCACGCCTTTCAGCGCGAGCGGCACCAGCGCGATGATGACAAGCGCATTGAAGATCACCGCCGAAAGGATCGCGGAGTTCGGCGTGGCGAGGTACATGACGTTGAGGGCGTTCAGCTGCGGGTAGGTCGTCGCGAAGGCCGCGGGAATGATCGCGAAGTACTTCGCCACGTCGTTGGCGATCGAGAACGTGGTGAGCGAGCCGCGCGTCATCAGAAGCTGCTTGCCGATCTCCACGACCTCGATGAGCTTGGTCGGGTTGGAATCGAGGTCGACCATGTTGCCGGCCTCCTTCGCCGCCTGCGTGCCCGTGTTCATCGCGAGAGCCACGTCGGCTTGCGCGAGGGCGGGCGCGTCGTTGGTGCCGTCGCCCGTCATCGCCACGAGCCGGCCTCCGGCCTGCTCCTTGCGGATGAGCTCGAGCTTCGCCTCGGGCGTGGCTTCCGCGAGGAAGTCGTCCACGCCGGCCTCCGCGGCGATCGCGGCGGCAGTGAGGCGGTTGTCGCCCGTGATCATCACGGTCTTGATGCCCATGCGGCGAAGCTGCGCGAAGCGCTCCTTGATGCCGCCCTTCACGATGTCCTTCAGCTCGATCACGCCGAGCACGCGGCCCCCTTCGGCGACCACGAGCGGCGTGCTGCCGCGGCGCGCGACGGTGTCCACGAGCGCCTGGACTTCCGGCGGGAAGCGCCCGCCCTTCGACTCGACGAGGGCGCGGATCGCATCGGCCGCGCCCTTGCGGATCTCGCGACCGCCCACGTCCACGCCGCTCATGCGCGTGTGCGCGCTGAAGGCGACGAACGTCGCGCCCAGCGCGGCCACGTCGCGCTCGCGGATGTTGTGCTTCTGCTTGGCGAGCACCACGATGCTGCGGCCTTCGGGGGTCTCGTCGGCGAGCGACGCGAGTTGCGCGGCATCGGCGAGGTCGGCCTGTCCCACGCCGCCCGCGGGCAGGAACTCGCTCGCCTGCCGGTTGCCGAGCGTGATGGTGCCGGTCTTGTCCAGCAGCAGCACGTCCACGTCTCCCGCGGCTTCGACGGCCCGTCCCGACATGGCGATCACGTTCGCGCGAAGCGTGCGCCCGATGCCCGCGAGCCCGATCGCCGAGAGCAATCCGCCGATCGTCGTGGGAATGAGGCACACCAGCAGCGCCACGAGCACGGTCACGGTGACCGCGGTCCCGGCCTTGGTCACCTCGACGCTGTAGAGCGAATAAGGAAGCAGCGTCGCCGTGGCGAGCAGGAACACGAGCGTGAAGCCGACGAGCAGGATCCAGAGCGCGATCTCGTTGGGCGTCTTCTGGCGGCGGGCTCCTTCCACCATTGAGATCATGCGGTCGAGGAACGCCTCGCCGGGATTCACCGTGACGCGGGCCACGAGCCAATCGGAGAGGACGCGCGTGCCGCCGGTGATCGACGAAAAGTCGCCTCCCGATTCGCGGATCACGGGCGCGGATTCGCCGGTGATGGCGGACTCGTCCACCGAAGCCACGCCCTCGATCACCTCGCCATCGACGGGGATCACGTCGCCTGCTTCAACGAGGAAGCAGTCGCCCTTGCGCAGCGTCGTGGACGGCACGCCGTTCCAGCTGGAGCCCTTGTTCGGGCGCGTGAGCTTCTTCGCGACCGTATCTCGCTTGGCCGAGCGCAGCGCGTCGGCCTGGGCCTTGCTGCGTCCCTCGGCGATCGCCTCGGCGAAATTCGCGAACAGCACGGTGAACCAGAGCCAAACGGTCACGTGGAGGATGAATCCCGGCGCGGCCTCGCCGTGGCCTCCCAACGCCTGCACGAAGAGGACCGTCGTGAGGATGCTGCCGAGATACACGACGAACATCACGGGATTGCGCCATTGATGCTGGGGCAGCAACTTCACGAAGGAGTCGATGAGCGCCTGGCGCAGGATCGACTTCGTGACGAGCTTGCGGCGCAGCTCCTGGGGAACCGGGGTCGAAGTGGCTTGAACTTGCGTGTCCATGAGGTCTCCTCGCGCCTATTTCGCGCCGATCATCGCGAGGTGCTCGACGATGGGGCCGAGTGCCAGCGCAGGCACGAAAGTGAGGGCGCCCACGACGATCACGGTGCTCGCGAGGAGCACCACGAAGAGCGGCGTGTGCGTGGGCAGCGTTCCGAGTCCCGGCGGGACCGTCTTCTTGGCCGCGAAGGCCCCGGCGATCGCGAGCGTGGGCACCGCGAGCCAATAGCGCGCGAAGAACATGCAGACGCCGAGCGCCGTGTTGTAGAAGGGCGTGTTGGCGGAAATCCCGGCGAACGCGCTGCCGTTGTTGTTGCTGGCCGACGAGAACGCGTAGAGGATCTCGGAGAAGCCGTGGGCGCCCGGATTGGCCACGCCCGCCTTGCCCGGATCCACCATCACCGCGATCGCCGTGCCCATCAGCACGAGGAAGGGCGGCACGAGGATCGTGACCGCGGCCATCTTCATCTCGAAGGATTCGATCTTCTTGCCGAGGTATTCGGGCGTGCGGCCGATCATGAGGCCGGCCACGAACACCGCGATGATCGCGAAGACGAGCATGCCGTACAGGCCCGAGCCCACGCCTCCGAAGATGATCTCCTGGAACTGGATGAGCCACATGGGGACGAGGCCGCCCAGCGGCGTGAAGGAATCGTGCATCGCGTTCACCGAGCCATTGGAGGCGGCGGTCGTCGCCGTGGCCCACAAGGCGCTGTTCACGACGCCCAGGCGCACCTCCTTGCCCTCCATGTTGCCGCCCGGCTGCGCATCCGTGGCGACGGGGCTCAGGCCCATCTTCGCGAGCGCGGGGTTGCCGGACTGCTCGGCCCAGGTGCAAAGCGCGAGGAACGCCACGAAGATGACTGTCATCGTCGCGAGCAGCGCCCAGCCCTGGCGCGTGTCCTTCACCAGCACGCCGAAGGTGTAGCAGAGCGCCCCCGAGATCAGGAGGATCGACAGCACCTCGAGGAAGTTCGACAGCGGCGTCGGGTTCTCATAGGGATGGGCGGAGTTCACGTTGAAGAAGCCGCCGCCGTTGGTGCCGAGCTGCTTGATGGCGACCTGCGACGCGACCGGACCGACCGCGATCTGCTGCTCCTTCATCGTCGCCTTCTCGGTGACCGGATTGCCTTTGTCGTCCTTGACGGGCTGGCCGGCCGAATCGAGCTTCGGGTTGTCGTAGTCCGTCGCCTCGACGGTCGGGACGGTCGGGTAGGCGGAGAACGTCTGCGGCATGCCCTGGCTCACCAGCACGACCGCGAGGACCAGGGAAAGAGGCAGGAGGATGTAGAGCGTGCTGCGCGTCAGGTCCACCCAGAAGTTTCCGAGCGTCTGGGAGCTGCGGCGGGCGAATCCGCGCGCGAATGCCACGAGAGTCGCCATGCCCGTCGCCGCCGACACGAAGTTCTGCACGGTGAGCGCGAGCATCTGCGTGAGATAGCTCATCGTGGACTCGCCCCCGTAGCCCTGCCAGTTCGTGTTGGTGATGAAGCTGATCGCCGTGTTGAAGGAGGAATCGGGCGAGACCGCGGGCATCGACTGGGGATTGAAGGGCAGCACGCCTTGCAGGCGCTGGAGCGCGTACACCCCGAGGAATCCCAGGAGGTTGAAGAGGAGCATCGCGATCGCATACTGCGTCCAGCGCATCTCGCGCGCGGGATCCACCCCGGCAATGCGATAGAGGAAGCGCTCGAGCGGTGCACCCGCGCGGTTGAGGAAGGCCGGCTCGCCCTGATAGACGCGCGCCATGTACAGGCCGAGCGGCTTCGCGAGCCCGATCAGCACGACCAGGTAGAAAGCGAGTTGCACGTAACCGTTGGCGGTCATCAGAATTTCTCCGGCTTGAACAGCGCGTAGAGGAGATAGGCGAAGATGACGAGGGTGTAGATGGCGCCCAGCCAATAGATGAAGCCCATGGTTCCTCCGTCAGGATCCGCGCAACCGCTCGAAGGCGACCACGAGCGCCCACGTGGCGGCGAAGAACGCCACGGCCAGTCCGAGATATACGATGTCCATCATTTGGAGTCTCCTTGCACGCGGCGGCGCCGGCGGTTCGCGTAGCGGGCGAGCGCGATGCCACCCACGACGACCCCGATGTATATGGCGACCACCGACAGTCCTTTGAGAATGTCGATCAACATGGCGCTAGTATGGGAACGAGGACGTAAACATTCCGTAAATTCGCGCCGGTCCTGCCACGCTAGCTCCGGCGGCCCGCGCCTCCTTGATCCCGGGCAAGGCGGCCCCGGAAAAGGACGGCGCGCCTAGAACGTGTATGTGACGAAGCCGACCAGGCGGGTCTTGCTCCAGTCCTTGCCCTTCACGGTGTACAGGTCGTGGTCCGCGTTGGTGCCCTTCACATAGCCGCCCGCGTTCCAGCCGCCGCCGAAGTCCCACGTGGCGCCCGCCTTCCACACCGTGTACGAGAGCGCGCCGTTGTGCGCGTAGGTCTGGTGCCCCAGCACG
>DATJVS010000112.1:0-13190 GCA_035501715.1 Usitatibacter sp. | reverse complement strand
TTGAATCCCGCGCGCTCGCCGTGGATCTGGTGCGAGAGGCCGCCCGTTCCCACGATCGCCACGTCGATGTCGTCCGGGAACGACTCGATCGCGCGCCGGATCGATTGCCCCAGCTTGTAGCAGCGCATCGCCGTGGGAAGGGGATACTGCAGCACGTTGACCTGGATGGGCACGAGCGCGGCAGGCCAGTCGGGCTCGTGGGGCCAGAGCAGCGTCAACGGCGAATTCACGCCGTGGTCGAGCGGGCGGTCCTGGAACACCGCGATGTCGAACTCGTCGTTTACGAGCGCGTCGGCGAGATGCGCCGCGAGCTTCGGGTGCCCCCTGATCGGGGGAAGCTTCCTCACGCCCGCGCCCTCGTCGGCGATCTCGAACATGGGGCTCGCGCCCAGCGCGAACGTGGGATAGAGGTCGAAGAAGAAGCTCGTGAGGTGGTCGTTGTAGAAGAACACGAGCACGTCGGGCCTCTTCTCTGCGAGCCACTTCGCCACGGGCTTGTAGCCTTCGAAGAGCGGCGCCCAGGCCGGATCGCCCTGCTTGCCGCGGTCGTAGGCCATGCCGATGGTGGGCACGTGCGACGTTCCGATGCCTCCGATGATTCGCGCCATCGCTATCGCGTCCTTCCGGGTGTCTTCGTGGATTCTATCGTTCCCCGGTCTTCCTCGGCGGCAGCGTCTTCAGGTACGCGTACATCGCCTCGAGGTCCGTATCGTTCATGTTGCGAAGGCTGGCGAACGGCATCGCCTTGTACACCTCGGTGCCGTCGGGGCGCTTCGCGGTGCGCATCATCGAGATGAACTTCTGCACGGTGTCGTAGCGGGGCATGACGCTGCCGGGGCCCGGCGTGAGGTTGGCCGCGGGAGGCCAGTCGGGCGGCGCGCCGTCGATGGTGCCGCCGGCGAGCGTCGATCCGTGGCATCCCATGCACATGTTCGTGACGTACGCGCCGTAGTCGGCGTTCACCGCGACGGCGACCGGCTGGGAGGGAGCGATGCGATGGTCGATCTTCTCGGCCGCGTCGCGAATGATGCCCACCCCGTAGAGCGCCTTCACGATGATCGGCATGCGGATCGTCGCTCCCGTTCCCGCGACGGGCGCGAGGCTTCGCACGTAGCCCACGAGCGCGGCGAAGTCCGCGTCGGCGAGGCGGTTGTAGTCTTCCGACGGCATGAGGAAGAGCGGGTGCCCCTTCGGATTCACGCCGTGGCGGATCGCGCGCACCCAATCGCCTTCCGTGTATTCGGCGACCACGCCGCCGGGCCCTTTCGTGATGTCGGGCGTCTTCACGTAGAGGCCCTCGGGCGTGTCGAGGAAGACGATGCCGCGCCCGTCCGAGCCGTGGCACTCGGCGCAGCCGCGCGTTTCGTAGAGGTACTTTCCCAGCTTGAGGGCCGCGGGATCGCTCGTGAACGGGACCGGGACCACCTTGATCTCGAGCGTGCGCTCGGCCTTGCGCGTCCCCAGCGTGACGGCGATCGCGAGGGCGGCCGCGGCCGCGAGGGCCAGGATGCCGAGCGCGATCGCGGAGACCTTCAGGAGTCGTTTCAAGACGGAAGGCTCCCAGGTTGGCGATGCGTCATGGTACCCGAGCGCTATCATGGCCGGCGTGATGAACGCCACGCCTCACGGGCCGACCGAGCCCTCGCACTGGGTCGCGCGCTGGGCCACGATGATCCGGCCGGGCGGCGCCGTGCTCGACGTCGCCGCGGGCGGCGGACGGCACGCGAAGCTGCTCGCGAAAATGGGGTTCGAGGTGGACGCGGTCGATCGCGACCTGTCGGCCTTCGGTGAGGCGCCGCCCAACGTGACGCTCGCGATGGCCGACATCGAGGCCGGGGCGTGGCCCTACGAAGGGCGCCGCTTCGACGCCATCGTCGTCACCAACTACCTGCACCGGCCGCTGCTGCCGCGCCTGGTGCAATCCCTCGAGCCCGGGGGGCTGCTCGTGTACGAGACCTTCGCGCAAGGCAACGAGCGTTTCGGAAAGCCGTCGAATCCAGATTTCCTGCTTGCGCCGGGGGAGCTGCTCGAGGCGGTCCGGGGGCACCTGCGGGTGCTCGCCTACGAGGATCTCGTGGTGGACGAGCCCCGGCCGGCGGCGCTGCAGCGCATCGCGGCGCGCCGGGAGCGATAGGCGACGCGGGCAGCGGTCGCGGGGCGCTCCCATAGGGTAAAATTGCGGACTTTATCGGTTCGCGGATTCCTCGCACGCATGCTTTCCGGAAGCCTTGTCGCCATCGTCACCCCGATGCTCGCCGACGGCGCCCTCGACCTGCCGCGCCTGAAGTCGCTCATCGACTGGCACGTGGCCGAAGGCACCGACGGCATCGTGATCGTGGGCACCACGGGCGAGTCGCCCACGGTGGACGTGGAAGAGCACTGCCAGCTCATCGAAGCGGCGGTGAAGTTCACCGCAGGCCGCGTGCCCGTGATCGCCGGCACCGGCGGCAACTCCACGCGCGAGGCCATCGAGCTCACGCGCTTCGCGAAGAATGCCGGCGCGAACTACTCGCTCTCGGTCGTGCCTTACTACAACAAGCCGATGCAGGAAGGGCTCTACCGGCACTACAAGGCGATCGCCGAGGCGACCGACCTTCCCGTGATCCTCTACAACGTTCCGGGCCGCACCGTGGCGGACCTCGCGAACGACACGGTGGTGCGGCTGTCCGAGGTCCCGAACATCGTCGGCATCAAGGAGGCGACCTCGAGCATCGATCGCGTGTCCGACCTCATGAAGCGCGTGCGCAAGGACTTCCTCGTCTTCAGCGGCGACGACGTGACGGCGCTCTCCTACATGCTGATGGGCGCGCACGGCGTGATCTCGGTCACGGCCAACGTCGCCCCGCGGCTCATGCACGAGCTGTGCGCCGCGGCGCTTGCCGGCAAGGACCGCGAGGCGATCGCGATCAACAACCGCCTGCTGGGCCTGCACAAGAACCTGTTCCTCGAATCGAATCCCATTCCCGTGAAGTGGGCCCTGAACCGCATGGGCAGGATCGCCGAAGGCATCCGCCTGCCGCTCACGCCGTTCGCCGCCCCGCACCATGCCGCGCTCACCGCGTCGATGCGCGAAGCCGGCTGCATCGAGTAAATCGCGAAGGACCGCCAACAGATGAAACTCGCAAGAATCGCCGCCCCCCTCGCCGCGCTCGCCCTGCTGGCGGGCTGCTCCTGGTTCGGGGGCAACAAGCCGCCCGAGTACAAGGGCGCCGCCGCGCGCACCGAGAAGCCGCTGGAGCTTCCGCCGGAGCTCACCGCCCCCGCGATGGACGATCGCTACTCCGTGCCGGATCCGCGCGCGGTGACCTCGTTTTCCACCTACAACCAGAAGACGCCGCAGGCCGCGGCCGCCGCCACGCCGGTCGCCGCGCCCGTCCTGCCGAAGTTCGACGACGTGAAGATGGAGCGCGAGGGCACGCAGCGCTGGCTCGTCGTGAAGGGCGATCCGGAGAAGCTCTGGCCCGTGGTGCGCGAGTTCTGGATCGACTCGGGCTACCAGCTCGTGCAGGAGGCGCCGGAGCTGGGCCTCATGGAGACCGACTGGTACGAGGACCGGGCGAAGATCCCGCAGGACTGGTTCCGCCGCACCGTCGGCAAGTGGATCGACGGCATGTACTCCTATCCGCGCCGCGACAAGTACCGCACGCGCCTGGAGAAGGGCGTAGTGCCCGGCACCACCGAGATCTACGTGAGCAACCGCAACGTGGCCGAAGTGATGACGAGCACGCAGGATTCGACCAAGTGGCAGCCGATGCCGTCCGACGCGGACCTGGAAGCCGAGATGCTCAATCGCCTCATGATCAAGATCGGCGGCGGCGACACGAAGGTGACCACGGCCTCCGCCCCGCAGCCGGGACGCCGCGGCGAGGTGCCCAAGCCCGTCGTGCAAGAGCAGCGCAACGCCGTCCTCCAGAACAACGGCGCCGGCCCGCTCGTGGTGAACGACAGCTTCGATCGCGCGTGGCGCCGCGTGGGCCTCGCGCTCGACCGCGTCGGCTTCACCGTCGAGGACCGCGACCGCTCCAAGGGCATCTTCTACGTGCGATACATCGATCCGGAGCGCGATGCCGACACGTCGGCCGGCAAGTCGAAGGAAAGCTGGACGGAGAAGCTCAAGTTCTGGAAGTCCACGCCGAAGGAAGGACAGCCGCAGTTCCGCATCCACGTCGCCGACGCGGGCGCCAACACCTCGCAGGTGCTGGTGCAGGATTCGAAGGGCGCGGTCGAGGAGTCGTCGACCGGCAAGAAGATCCTGGGGCTGCTCTACGACCAGCTGAAGTAGCGCGGATGCGCTTCACCTCGCTGGGCAGCGGCAGCTCGGGCAACGGGCTCGTCGTCGAGAGCGCGGGCACGCGGGTGCTGATGGATTGCGGCTTCGGCCTCGCCGAGACCAAGGCGAGGCTCGAGCGCGCGGGCCTGGAGCCTTCGCAGATCACCGCGATCGTCGTCACCCACGAGCACGACGACCACATGAGCGGCGTGGCGCGCTTCGCGCTGCGCTACGCGATTCCCGTGTATCTCACGCGCGGCACGTCCCAGTGGCTGCCGGAGGATTTTCCCGCGGTGCTCGTGCGCCTCATCGACCCGCACTCGGCCTTCTCGATCGACGCGATCGCCGTGGACCCGATCGCGGTGCCGCACGACGCGCGCGAGCCCGTGCAGTACGTCTTCTCCGACGGCGACGCGCGCCTGGGCGTGGTCACGGACCTGGGCACCGTCACGCAGCACGTGGTGGAGAAGCTCTCGGGGTGCGAGGCTCTCGTGATCGAGTGCAACCACGACCTCGACATGCTCATGACGGGGCCGTATCCGGATTCGCTCAAGCGCCGCGTGGCCGGCCGCTTCGGCCACCTGAGCAATGCAGATGCCGCACACCTGGTCGCGGCGCTCGACCGCGGGCGCCTTCGCCACCTCATCGCCGCGCACCTTTCGCAGCAGAACAACACGCCCGCGCTCGCGGTGGAGGCTCTGGCGCGCGGTGCGTCATGCGCGCGCGAATGGATCGGCGTGGCGCGCCAGGACGAAGGGTTCGGCTGGCGCGACGCTTGATGCGCCGCAGCACGAACAAAAAAGCCGGCCCGAGGCCGGCTTTTTCGCTTCCGGGCGGCCGGAATCACATCTTCGACTTGTCCTTGGCCGGATCGACCTTCGGCGCGTCGGCCTTGGGCGCTTCGGCTTTCGCGTCGGCTGCGGGCGCGGCGGCCGGGGCTGCGGCAGGCGCGGCAGCGTCGGCCTTGGGCGCTTCGGCAGCGGGAGCGGCAGCGGGGGCCGGGGCCTCGACCTTCGGGGCCGGAGCGGGAGCGGGTGCGGGAGCTTCTTTGGAGCAGGCAGTGGCGCCCAGGGCGATCAGGGCGGCGACGAGGTACGACGATTTCATTGTTGGATTTCCTTCGAAGGTGGGTATTTACGGGCGGCGATGGCCGAGGCTCGCTCCAGCTGCGAGCCAGCGCGCGATTATACGGAATTAGCTGCGGTGCATCAAAGCCCGAGCGTGGTGGCGGACACCGCCGGCTCGGACAGGTCCCAGATCTCGTCGAAGCGTTGCGCGATGGGCATCGCGTCCGCGGGCGAACGAATGGCGACGATCGCGCGCGGCTGCTCGAAATGCAGCTGGTGCCACACGCTGTGGTCGTCGGCGAGCACGAACGGATCCATCGCGTTGCGCGCCTGGGCGAGCGTGCGGTGGATCTCGATGGACATGGGGAACTGGCGCAGCAGCGTGAGCAGGCGCGGGCACTCGCGCTCGAGGCCCTCGGTCTCGTGCAGGGCGATGTGCAGGCGATGCGAGCGGCCGCGCACCAGGAACTCGCGCAGCTTCTCGGCGCGCGCCGGGGAGTTGAAGCCGCGGTTGGCGAGCGCGATGTCGAAGATCCTGATCGAACGCTCGGCCACGGCGATCACCTCGTCTATCGCGGCCAGCGACTCGGCGGTCCCGGAGATGGGCCGGTAGCCCGGTTGCGAAGGTGCGGCGCTCGTCTCGCTCATGCATCCTCCCCTGTCTTCACGAATCCGCGCAGGTACCACTCGTGCGCCGCGTCCCAGAAGGCGCGCGGCGCGACGACCGGCGCCGCGAGCCCACGCCTGTCCGCGAGCTTGCGCATCGCGCCCCGCGCCCCGGCGGGAACATGGACCTCTTCGCCGTTCAGGAAGAACATCGTGCCAGAAAATACCAGGCGCGAGCGCGGGTCGAGCGCCAGGCCTTCCCGGCGCGCGGCGCGCTCGAACGCGGCGCGCGCGAGCGGCCGGCGCGGCGCGGCGAAGAACACGTGCGCCTTCGGCTCCGAGAGCATGCGTCCCGCGAAGATGCGGATGTCGCGCTCGCTCCATCGCACGGCGCGCAGCGCGCGGGCGGCATGCGCCATCCAGCGCGGCGGGATCGCACCCGGATGGCGCGCGGGCGCTTCGCCCGGATCGCGATAGTGCCCCGGGGGCGAAAGGCGGTCGCGCAGGAAATCCAGAAATCCCTGCACGAGTTCCGCGTCGCCCGGCGCGCGGAATCCGATGGACCATGTGAGGCATTCGGATTCGGCGATCCCGTCATGCGCAACGCCCGGAGGCAGGTAGAGCATGTCGCCCGGCTCGAGCACCCACTCGCGCTCGGCGTGAAAGCGCGCGAGGATCTTCAGGTCCAGCCCCGGCACGAACGCGAGGTCGCGCTGTCGCGAGATTCGCCAGCGGCGGCGGCCGCGGCCCTGGAGCAGGAAGACGTCATAGGAATCCACGTGCGGGCCCACGCCGCCGCCCGGCGCGGCGTAGCTCACCATCACGTCGTCGATGCGCGCGTGCGGGATGAAGTCGAAGCGCGCGAGGAGCTCGCGCGCCGCGCGCGAGAAGTGGTTCGTGTCCTGCACCAGCACCGTCCAGTCCCGGCGTGGAAGTTGCTTGAATCGCGAAGCGGGGATCGGGCCGTGCTCGACGGACCAGCGCCTGCCGCGGCGGACCACGAGGCGCGAGTTCGTCTCGTCATTCGACGCGGCCTCGAGCACTTCGCGCGGCGAGAGCGGATCGGCGAACGCGGGAAACGCCTGGCGGATGAGCAGCGGCTCGCGCTGCCAGTAGCGCCGCATGAACGCCGCGCGATCGAACTTCCCCCGGGGCTTGACTGTCATCAAAATGGGCTAGAATCGATTCGACTGCAGAGGGAAAAGCAGGTGCCATGCTACAGGTAGGCCAGCCAGCCCCGTCGTTCCAACTGCCCGACGCGAGCATGGAGATGATGGATCTCTCCAGCTACCGGGGCAAGAAGAACGTCGTCCTCTATTTCTATCCGAAGGACGGCACGCCGGGCTGCACCATCGAGGCGATCGGCTTCTCCGACCGCGAAGGCGAATTCAACAAGCTCGACACGCTGGTCTTCGGCGTCTCGCGCGACGACGTGCTCTCGCACCAGGCGTTCCGCGACGAGCACGGCCTCACCGTGCAGCTGCTCGCCGATACCGAGGAAGAGGTCTGCCGCCTCTACCAGGTGATCGAGCAGAAGATCGTGGACGGCCATCCGAAGAGCTGCCTGCTGCGCTCGACCTTCGTGATCGACAAGAAGGGCGTCGTGCGCCACATCCTTCGCGACGTGAGCCCGCGCGCGCACGTCGAGGAGGTGCTCAAGGTCTGCAAGACGCTCGGGAAGCCGCGTGCCAATTAGCCGCGGCATGGTGGTGAAGCTCGACTACGAGCTGAAGGACTGCGACGGGGTTGCCGTGGAGGACGAGGGCGCGCAGCTCGAGTACCTGCATGGCGGCTACGGCGGCATCTTCCCCAAGGTCGAGGAAGCGCTCGAGGGCAAGGACGTGGGCCACGTGACGATGCTCACCCTCGATCCCGACGATGCGTTCGGCGAATACGACGCGGAGCTGTTGCGCGTGGAGCCGCGCGACCGTTTTCCCGAGGCGATCGAGGTGGGCATGCGCTTCGAGGGCGTTCCCGGCGACGACGAGGACGAGGCGCTCATCTACACCGTCACGGACGTGACGCCCGAATCCGTCGTGGTGGACGGAAACCATCCGCTCGCCGGCGAGCGCCTGTGGTTCAAGGCGAAGGTCTCCGGCGTTCGACCCGCGACACCCGAGGAGTTGAAGCACGGCCACGTGCACGGCGACCTCGGCGTGCACGCGCACTAGTCCGGCGCGCCGCCTCCGAACGAAGGCACGATGGCCTGCAGCATCGACTCCGCGCTGAAGAGCGCCGGGTTCGCCGGATCGACAGTCACGCGAACCCATCCCACGAGCGGGCTTCCGTAGGTCTCGAGGCGCAGCGCGTTGGCGATGGGGGCGCCGGCCGCGTCCCTGAACGGCGCGTCGTAGCGATACCTGTGGGTGTCGCCATGAACGAACAGCACCGGGCGATGCAGGCGCTGCGCGAGCGCGCCCACGTGCGCGATGAGCTCGCGATACGCGGGAATGTCGTTCAACCAGGGATCGGCTTGCGTCGCGACCACGAGCGCGCGGTCGCCGGCGCGTTCGGCGAGGTCGGCGGCGTGATCCATCCAGCGCCGGTTGGCGGCATTGCGGCATTGCGCCTCGGCGTCGGAGGCCGCATCGAATCCCTCGTTGTTCCTGCTGCCCGGAATGTTCACGGTCGCGAAGCGCACGCGCCCGAAGCTCCAGATGCGATTCTCGGGATAGGCGTGGCAGCCGGGTGCCGCCTCGTCTTCGCTTTCGGTGGGCAGCTCGACGCGCCCCAGCGTGCTGCGCCCGGCGAAGAACACCTCGCGCAGCCGCTCTAGCCGCTCGAGCGGATCGTCGGCGCCGTTGGTCTTGCGGCGGCAATCGGTCCATTCGTTGTCGCCGGGCGTGTAGATGAGCGGGTGCGCCGATGCGTCGAACTCGGCCTTGCGCCGCTGGAAGAGCTCCTCGGTGCAGCGCGAGTGGCTGCCCGCCTTGATGTCGCCCACATGGATCACGAACGCGAGCGGCTCGCCGTTCATGCGCTCGATCATCTCGACGAAGGGCTTCTCCTCGCCCGCGCTGTAGGGCGCGTCGCCCATCACGCCGAACTCGAATCCTTCGGGGGAGCGCGGTGCCGTGGCGCAGGCGCTTGCGAGAAGCGCGAGCGCGAGGACCGCCATCCTAGCCATCGGAGAGCTTCTTGAGCCGGTAGAGGGCCTCGAGCGCTTCTTTCGGCGTGAGCTCGTCGGGGCGGATCGCATCGAGCGCCTCCTCGAGGGCGTTCGCCGCGGAAGCCTCCGGCGCTGCCGAAGCTTCGCGCGAGAAGAGGTCCGGCTGCGCACCGGTGGCGCGCAGTTGGCTCTCCAGCTCGGCGAGGTGCTTCCTCGCCGCGCGCACCACGTCCTTGGGAATGCCTGCCAGGTGCGCGACGTGGATGCCGTAGGAGCGGTCGGCCGGCCCGCTCTCCAGCTTGTGCAGGAACACGATGCGGTCCTTGTGCTCGATGGCGTCCAGGTGCACGTTGGCCACGGCGGGGATGAAGGCGGCGAGCTGCGTGAGCTCGAAGTAGTGGGTCGCGAACAACGTATAGCAGCGCGTGGTTTCCGCGAGATGACGCGCGATGGCGTAGGCGAGCGCGAGGCCGTCGAAGGTGGAGGTGCCCCGGCCGATCTCGTCGACGAGCACGAGGCTTCGCGCCGTGGCGTTGTTGAGGATCGAAGCCGCTTCCGTCATCTCCACCATGAAGGTCGACCGCCCGCCCGCGAGGTCGTCGGAGGCGCCGATGCGCGTGAAGATGCGGTCGATGGGCCCGATGGCGCATGCTTTCGCGGGCACGAAGCTTCCGCAGTAGGCGAGCAGCGCGATCTGCGCGACCTGGCGCATGTACGTGGACTTGCCGCCCATGTTCGGCCCCGTGATGAGCAGCAGCTGCCGCGAGCGCGTGAGGCTCGTGTCGTTGGGGATGAAATCGTCCACCTGGCTCTCGACCACGAGGTGGCGGCCCTCCTGCACCTCGAAGCGGTCCTCGCCGGTGAACTCGGGGCGCGAGAGCGACAGCGCCTCGGCGGAAGCGGCGAGCGAGGCGAGGGCGTCCAGCTCCGCGGCCGCATCGGCGATGGACTTCAGCCTCACGATGTGCGCGTTCAGCTCGTCCAGCAGCGCTTCGTAGAGCAGCTTCTCGCGGGCGAGCGCGCGGTCGCCTGCCGCGAGGGCCTTGTCCTCGAAGGCCTTCAGCTCCGGCGTGATGAAGCGCTCGGCGTTCTTCATCGTCTGGCGGCGCTTGTATTCCACCGGCACCCTGTCGAGGTTCGACTGCGTGACCTCGATGTAGAAACCGTGCACGCGGTTGAACTCGACGCGCAGGTTCGCGATGCCGGTGCGTTCGCGCTCGCGCTTTTCCATCTCGAGCAGGAACGCGCCGCAGTCGTCCTGGATCGCGCGAAGCTCGTCCAGCTCCGCGTCCCAGCCGGCGCGGATCACGCCGCCTTCGCGGATCACGGCGGCGGGCTCGTCCTTGATGGTTCTCGCCAGGCGCTCGTGCAGGTCCGGCGCGGGCTCGAGCGATGCGGCCGCGGCCTCGAGGCCCGCTTCGCCGCTTGCAACCAGCATCCCGTGCAGCGCGGGAAGGGTGGCGAGCGTATCGCGCAGCCCCGCGAGGTCGCGCGGACGCGCGGTGCGGAGTGCCACGCGCGCGGTGATGCGCTCGACGTCGGACCACGACGCGAAGGTCGAGGCGAGGTCGCCGTGCCGCACTTTCGAGGACGCGTTCGCGAGCGCATCGATGGCGGCGTGGCGGCGCTTCAGGGGCGCCGTGTCGCGCAGCGGGTGGTGCAGCCAGTGGCGAAGGCGGCGGCTGCCCATGGACGTGGCGCACCGGTCGAGCAGCGAGAAGAGCGTGGGCGACTCGGCGCCCGCGAGGGTCTCGGTGATCTCCAGGTTGCGGCGCGTGGCCGCGTCCATCGCGACGAACTCGCTCTCGCGCTCGACGCGAAGCCCGGTCACGTGCGGCAGCGCCGATTGCTGCGTGTGGCGGCAGTAGGCGACGAGCGCGCCCGCCGCGGCGATGGCCGCGTCGATGCCCTCCACGCCGTAGCCCGAGAGGTCCGTGGTGCCGAATTGCCTGGCGAGCTCGCGCGCCGCACCCGTCGCGTCGAACTGCCACGCCTCGAGGCGCTTCACGGCGGCATTCGTCGGCCCGAGCTCCACGTCGTGCGCCGCGAGAAGCTCAGCGGGCGCGAGCCGCTCGAGCTCGGAGGCGAGGCGCGCGCGAGGCACTTGCGTGACCGTGAGATTGCCGCTCGCAAGGGACATCCATGCGAGGCCCGCCTCGCTGCCCGCCACGTGGACCGAGGCGAGCAGGTTTTCGCGCGATGCGGCAAGGAGCGCCGCGTCCGTGATGGTGCCGGGGGTCACGACGCGCGTCACCTTGCGCTCGACCGGACCCTTCGAGGTCGCGGGATCGCCCACCTGCTCGCAGATCGCGACCGATTCGCCCAGCTTCACGAGTTTCGCGAGGTACTGCTCGACGGAGTGGAACGGCACGCCCGCCATGCGAACGGGGGAGCCCGCCGATTGCCCGCGCGAGGTGAGCGTGATGTCGAGCATCTTCGAAGCGCGCTCCGCGTCCGCGTAGAACATCTCGTAGAAGTCGCCCATGCGGTAGAAGAGCAGCATGTCCGGGTACTGCGCCTTGAGGGCGAAGTACTGCTGCATCATCGGCGTATGGGGCGACGCGGGTGCCTCGAGCTTCATCGCCCGTATTGTACGGGCGCCGACCGCGGCCTTCGCGAGCTAGCCCTCGCAGCCGGCCACGGGGCAGCGCATCCGGTAGAAGCGCTGGTTCAGGTACGCCGCCACGTCCTCGATCTCGCGCGCGCTCCATCCGCGCCCCGCGACATGCTGCCAGCGCTCGACCTGGAAGAGCAGCTCCGGCCAGGTCTTCACGACGTGCTTCTCGCGCCAATGCGCCTGGGTGGTGTGGCATTCGCCGCAGGAGGCCTCGTAGAGCAGGGCTCCGCGGGCGGCGTCGGCGCGTTCGGCCGGCTCCGCCGCGATCGCCGCGGCTATCGACACCAGGGCCGGGACGAGGACGAAGAGATGGGGGCGCATTCGCAGAGCGTGAATCGCCCGCGGACCGCCGGGTTGTGCTACGTCAATGCAGCTTCACTTTGGGCTCGACCTGCTTCCTGATCATGCGGGCGAGCGTGTCGAGCGCCATGCGCCAGAAACCGTGGAGCGCCCAGATGTGCTGGCGGTAGAGCGAGATGTAGAAGAACTTCGCGAGCCAGCCTTCGACGCGGAATTTCTCGCTCGCGATGAAGCCCATCAGCTGGCCGAGCGTCTCGTAGTTGCCGAGCGAGACGAGGGAACCGAAGTCGCGGTAACGGTATTCGGTGGGGGCCTTCCCGGCGAAGGCGCGGGCGATCGACCTGGCCACGTGGCTCGCTTCCTGGTGCGCGGCCTGCGCGCGCGGCGGCACGAGGCGGCCCTCGACCCACGGGCACGCGGCGCAATCGCCGATCGCGAAGACGGCGTCGTCGCGCGTCGACTGGAGCGTGCGCTTCACCACGAGCTGGTTCAGCCGATTGGTCTCGAGCCCGTCGATGTCCTTCAGCACCTCGGCGCAGCGGATGCCCGCGGCCCACACGATGAAGGTCGCGGCGACGTCGCGGCCCGACGCGGTACGCAGCCCGTCCGCGCGCGCCTCGACCACGCGCTCGCCCGTGAGCACCTCGACGCCCAGGTCGGTGAGCGTCTTGTGCGCGCCGTCGGCCACGTGGTCGGGCAATCCGGGCAGGATGCGCGGGCCCGCCTCGACGAGCGTGAGCTTGATCTGCTTCGCGGGATCGAAGCTCTCGAGGCCGTAGGCCGCGAGCACGCGGATGGTGTTGTGCAGCTCCGCGGCGAGCTCCACGCCCGTGGCGCCCGCGCCCACGATCGCGATGCGGATCGCCTCTCCGCTCGCGGCGAAGTTCGCGCGGAAGCATTCGTTCACCAGGCGCCGGTGGAAAAGGTGCGCCTGCCAGCTGTTGTCGAGCATGAACGCGTGGTCGCGCACGCCCGGCGTCGAGAAGTCGTTGGACTCGCTGCCCACGGCGATCACCAGCGTGTCGTAGGGCACGCGCCGCTCGGGCAGGATCTGGCGGCCCTCGTCGTCGTGCACGGCATCGACCGTGATGCAGCGCTGCGCGCGATCGAGGCCGGCCAGCGCGCCCAGGATGAACGTGAAGTCGTGCCAGCGCGCCTGCGCGAGGTAGTCGAGCTGGTGCTGGTGCATGTTCATGCTGCCCGCGGCGACTTCGTGCAGCA
>DATJVS010000111.1:0-9029 GCA_035501715.1 Usitatibacter sp. | reverse complement strand
CATGACCTTCCGCCGGGAGAAGTGGCCCGATCTCCTGAAGGCCTCCTACGCCGGCAAGCTCCAGATGTGGGGCCTGGGCTGGAGCGCGGCGATCCCCGACGCGGACGCGTTCTACGAGACGCTCTATGGACCGAACAAGGGGCAGGCCAACCACTCGCGCTTCGCCCTGCCGGAGTTCGATCGCCTGTTCGAGAAGGCCAAGCGCATGCCCGACAGCCCCGAGCGAAACGCCATCTACCGCGAGATGAACCGCCTCTTCCTCGTGTACGCGCCGTGGCGCCTCGGCGTGCACCGCTACTACAACGACCTCGTGCAACCGTGGGTGATCGGATATCGCCGCCACCTGGTGATGCGCGGTTTCTGGAAGTACATCGACATCGATCCCGCGAAATACCCGGAAGGACGCATGCCATGAGGCGCCTCGCGCTCGCAGCATTCTCGGCCGCACTGCTTTGTGCCGCGGCCCACGCCGAGGAGAAGGTCCTTCGCGTCCCGTTCCTCATCGCCGAGACCAACTTCGACCCGGCGTTCGTGTCCGACCTCTACTCGGGCACCATCTGCGAGGAGATCTTCGAGGCGCCGCTCACGTACGATTTCCTCGCGCGCCCGGCGAAGCTGAAGCCGCAGACCCTCGAGGCGCTGCCCGAGATCACCGACGGCGGCAGGACCTACACGCTGCACGTGAAGAAGGGGATCTACTTCTCCGACGATCCGGCCTTCGGCGGCAAGAAGCGCGAGCTCGTTGCCAACGACTACGCCTACGCGATGAAGCGCCTCATGGACCCGAGTGTGGCTTCCCCCAACCTCTGGCTCATCGACGGGCGCGTCGCGGGCATCGCCGAGGCGGTGGACAGGGCGAAGAAGGACGGTCGCTTCGACTACGACGCGCCGGTCGCGGGCCTGGAGGTCGTCGACCGCTACACGCTTCGCATCCACCTGCTCAAGCCCGACTACAACTTCCTCTACATCCTCGCGATGTTCAACGTGGGCGCGCAGGCCCGCGAGGTCGTCGAGAAGTACGGCACCGACATCGGGGCGCATCCCGTGGGAACGGGCGGCTACATGCTCGCGGAGTGGAAGCGCTCGTCCAAGATCGTGCTGGTGAAGAACCCGAACTTCCGCGAGATGTACTACGAGGCCGAGCCGCCGGCCGACGATCCGGTCTCGCAGCGCCTCTACGCCGAGATGAAGGGCAAGCGCATTCCGCAGATCGACCGCGTCGAGGTGTCGATCATCGAGGAGTCCCAGCCGCGCTGGCTCGCGTTCCTCAACAAGGAGCTCGACTGGGAGAACCTGCCCTACGAGTTCCTGAACATGGTGATCCCCGGCGGCAAGCTCGCGCCCTGGGCGGTGAAGCGCGGCATCAAGTACATCCCGGACATCGATCCGGACGTGATCTACATGTACTGGAACATGAAGGACCCCACGTTCGGCGGCTACACGGCCGACAAGATCGCGCTGCGCCGCGCGGTGGGCTACGCGTACGACAATGACGAGGACGTGAACCTCATCCGCAATGGCCAGGCGATCGAGGCGCAAAGCCCCCTGCCGCCCGGCGTCGCGGGATACGACCCCGGGTTCACCCTGGGCGAAACCTACGACCCGGCCAAGGCCAAGGCGCTGCTCGACATGTTCGGCTACGTGGACAGGAACGGCGACGGCTGGCGCGACATGCCCGACGGAAGCCCGCTCGTGTTCAAGTACGCCGCCACGCCTGCGCAGCTCGACCGCCAGTTCACGCAGCTCTGGAAGAAGGACATGGACGCGATCGGCATACGAATGGAGATCGAGATCGCCAAGTGGCCGGACCTGCGCAAGAAGTCGAAGCAGCATCTGCTGCAGAGCTGGCAGCTCGCGTGGGACGCCGACTACCCGGACGGCGAGAACTTCTACCAGCTGCTCTACGGCCCCAACTGCGATTCGTCCAACGACGGCTGCTTCCAGCTGCCCGAGTTCGACGCGCTCTACGACAAGGCCGCGGGCATGAAGCCCGGGCCCGAGCGCGACAAGGTCTACGCGCAGATGAACCGGCTGATCGCCGTGTACGCGCCCTGGAAGATCAACGTGCACCGCAAGCGCAACGAGATGATCCAGCCGTGGATCCTCGGCTGGCGCAAGCACCCGTTCCTGCACGACTGCTACAAGTACGCCGACATCGACCTCGCGCTCCGCGCGAAAGAGATGAAATAGCCCTTATAATTCCGAGGTTTTTCACCCTTCTCCCGCCTTGAAGAGACGCCGCTTCCTCGCCCTCGTCGCCACCGCGCTCCTGGCCGATCCGGCCGCTGCCGAATCGGCCACCGAACGCAAGGTCCTTCGCATGTCGTTCCGCGCGATCGAGACCGGCTTCGACCCGCAGCGCATCGACGACCGCTACTCGGTGGGCGTCTGCGAGAACCTGTTCGAGGGGCTCGTCACCTACGACTACCTCGCGCGGCCGGTGAAGCTCGTGCCCCTGGTGGCGGAGGCGATTCCGCAGCCCGAGGAAGGCGGCACGCGCTACACCTTCCGCATCAAGCCCGGCGTCCTCTTCGCCGACGATCCCGCGTTCAAGGGGCAGAAGCGCGAGCTCACGGCGGGCGACTTCGAGTACTCGATCAAGCGCTTCCGCGATCCGAAGAACCGCAGCCCCTACGGCTGGCTCTTCGAGAACAAGATCGTCGGCCTGGACGAGCTCGCCGAGCGCGCGAAGAAGGCCGGCGCCTTCGACTATGAAGCAAAGGTCGAGGGCCTCGAGGTACGCGACCGCTACACCATCAGCTTCAAGCTGAAGGGCCCCGACTACAACTTCCTGTACGTGCTCGCGATGCCCAACGTGGTGCCGGTGGCGCGCGAGGTGATCGAGATGTACGGCGCCGACACCCATGCGCATCCCGTGGGCACGGGGCCGTTCATCCTCAAGGAATGGGTCCGCGCATCCAAGATCGTGCTGGAGCGAAACCCCAACCACCGCGGCTACGAGCTCGACACGCGCTATGCGGACATGTCCGACGAATGGGACCGGCGAGCCGTCGAGTCCATCGGCCGCAAGCGCCTGCCGGCGCTCGATCGCGTCGAGATCTACCCCATCGAGAGCGAGCAGCCGCGCTTCCTCGCCTTCATGAACCGCGAGCACGACATCCTCGACGAGACGCCGTTCGCGTTCCTGCAGCAGGTGCTGGGCCCCGATGGCAAGCTCCTGCCGCGCCTCGCCAAGCAGGGCATCCGCGTCTTCCGCGAGGAGCAGCCCGAGATCACGTACATCACGTTCAACACGGGGCCCAAGGCCGAGGGGCGCGACAACCCGGTGGGCGGCTATACGCCCGATCGCGTGGCGCTGCGGCGGGCCATGGCGATGTCCTACGACGTGGAGTCGGAGATCGAGATCATCCGCAAGGGCCAGGCGCTCGCCGCGCAGACGCCCGTGCCTCCCGGCGTGGTGGGCTACGATCCCACGTTCCACACGGACGCGCAGGCCCACGACGTTCCCAGGGCGAAGGCGTTGCTCGACATGTTCGGGTACGTGGACCGCAACGGCGACGGATGGCGCGAGCAGCCCGACGGCTCGCCGCTCACCGTCGAGCTCAAGTACCAGGCCAACGGCGAGGAATACCGCCAGCTCGCCGAGCTCTGGGTGAAGGGGCTCGCCGACATCGGCATCCGCTCAGACTCGCAGGCCGTGATCTTCTCGGACCTGCTGAAGGACAAGAAGGTGAGCAACTACATGGTGGCCCAGTCGGCGTGGATCGCCGACTATCCCGATGCGCAGAATTTCCTGCAGCTGCTCTACGGGCCGAACACGGGCGAATCGAACGAGGCCGAGTTCAGGCTGCCCGAATACGACCGCCTGTACGAAAAGTCGCTCACGTTCCCCGACGGGCCCGAGCGAAATCGAATCTACCGCGAGATGGACCGCCTCGTGCTCGCGTATGCTCCATGGAGGCTGGGAGTCCACAGGATCTACAACCACCTCCAATACCCCTGGGTGCTGGGCTACAAGAAGCACCCGATCCTGTACACCAACTTCAAGTGGCTGGACATCGACGTGGCCGCCCAAAAGGCGGCGATGAAGTGAGGAGGGCGACGTGACCGCATACGTGATCCGAAGGCTATGGCAGATGATCCCCACGATCCTCGGGGTGATCCTGCTGGTCTTCTTCCTGTTCAACTGGGTTGGCGGCGATCCGGCGATGGTGCTGGCCGGCAAGATCTCCAACAAGGACCAGATCGAGAACATCCGCCGGCAGCTGGGCGTCGACCAGTCCTACGCCTACCAGCTGTGGGTCTTCGTGAAGCAGGTCTTCACGTTCGACTTCGGCCGCAGCTGGTCGACCAACGAGGAGGTCTCGCACATCATCCTCACGCGCGTGGGGCCCACCCTCACGATCATGGTGCCGTGCCTCATCATCGAGACCTCGATCGCCGTGGGCCTCGCGATCATGGTGGCCTACGTGCGCGGCACGCTCACCGACCGCATGACGATGATGATCTGCACGGTGGCGATGTCGATCAGCTTCCTCGTGTACATCATCTTCTTCCAGTGGCTGTTCGGGTTCATCCTCGGATGGTTCCCGGTGCAGGGCTGGAGCGAGAGCTTCTGGAAGAACCTCTTCTACTACGCGCCGCTGCCGATCATGCTCGCGATCTTCGTGGGCCTGGCGCCCGAGCTGCGCCTCTACCGCTCCTTCATCCTCGACGAGATCAACCAGGACTACGTGCGCACCGCGCGGGCCAAGGGCGTGTCCGAGCGCAAGGTGATGATGAAGCACGTGCTGAGGAACGCGTTGATCCCGATCCTCACCAACCTGGGGATCCTGCTGCCGGGAGTCTTCGTGGGCTCGTTCCTGCTCGAAGTGTTCTTCTCGATCCCGGGCCTGGGCCGCGAGATCATCACGGCGGTGAATCGCAGCGACTTCCCGGTCATCAAGGCGGTGACCGTGTACCTCGCGATCCTCACCATGATCATCAACCTCGGCGTGGACGTCCTCTACAAGGTCGTCGATCCGCGCGTTTCGTTCAAGTAGGGAGCCATCGATGAGCGCAGTCCTCACCAATCCTCCCGCTCCGCCCGCGCAGGAATCGCCGGGCCTGTGGACGCTCGCGTGGCGGCGCCTGAGGCAGGACACCGTCGGCATGGTGTCGCTCGCGGTGGTCGCCTTCTTCCTCCTCATGATGCTCGCGTCGTTCACCGGGCTCATCGCGAAGGACTGGGCCAAGGAGCGCGGCGTCTCGTACGCGAACCCGTCGTTCCTCGCCGGCGCGGAAAACCTCGAGGCCAAGGCCATGGCGGCCAAGCAGGCCTCGAAGACGCCGCCCGTGGACCTCTCCGACATCGATCCGCTCGCCCCGCGCTACAAGGAGTGGGAGGAGCGCGCGGCCAAGATCGCGGTGACCGAGGTGAAGCGCTCCGAGACGCTGCCCTTCGGCGGCGACAAGTGGGGGCGCGACGTGATCCTGAAGACGATCAAGGGCAGCGAGGTCTCGATCTTCGTGGGCCTCTCGGGAGCGCTGCTCGCCGTGATGATCGGCACGTTCCTGGGCGCCATGGCCGGCTACTGGGGCGGCAAGGTGAACGACGTGCTGGAGTGGTTCTACAACGTGTTCACGTCGATCCCCTACATCCTGCTCATCCTCGCGTTCGCGGCGGTGGCGCAGGCTTCCGGCAAGTTCGGCAAGGGGATCCTCTCGATCGTGCTGATCCTGTCGCTCACCGGGTGGACCGGCATCTACCGGCTCATACGCGCCGAGTACATCAAGCACAGCAACCGCGAGTACGTGAAGGCCGCGCAGGCGATCGGCGCCTCGAACCTCTCGCGCATGTTCCACCACATCCTGCCCAACGTGAGCCACGTGGCGCTGGTGCAGCTGTCGCAGTACACCGTGGGGTTCATCAAGGCCGAGGTGATCCTGTCCTTCCTGGGGTTCGGCGTTCCCGTGGACCAGGTCTCCTGGGGCACCATGCTCGCCGAGGCCCAGAACGAGCTCGTGATCGGCAAGTGGTGGCAGCTCTTCGCCGCCGGCGCGTCCATGGCCGTCCTCGTCACCGCGTTCTCGCTGTTGACCGACAGCCTGCGCGACGCACTGGATCCGAAACTCAAATGAGCGAGAACCTCCTCGAGATCCGCGACCTCAAGGTCGCATTCCGCCTCGACCGCAAGTCGGAGCCGTTCGAAGCGGTGAAGGGCATCTCGTTCGACATCCCCAGGAACGCCACCGTGGCCCTCGTGGGCGAGTCGGGCAGCGGCAAGAGCGTCTCGGCCATGGCGATCCTGGGCCTGCTTCCGGACAACGCGCTCATCCCGCAGGACAGCTCGATCCGCTACGGCGGCCGCGACCTGCTGAAGGCCGCGATGCCCGAGCTGCAGGCGATCCGCGGCAAGGACATCTCGGTGATCTTCCAGGAGCCGATGACGTCGTTGAATCCCGTGTTCACCGTGGGCGAGCAGATCGCCGAGGTCCTGCGCCTGCACATGGGGCTCGCCGCCAAGGCGGCGGCCGCGCGTGCCGTGGAGCTGCTCTCGGAAGTGGGCATCCCCAATCCGCAGCTGCGCGTGAATTCCTACCCGCACGAGATGTCGGGCGGGCAGCAGCAGCGCGTGATGATCGCCATGGCGATCGCGTGCGAGCCGAAGCTGCTCATCGCCGACGAGCCCACTACCGCGCTCGACGTCACGATCCAGAAGCAGATCCTCGACCTCATCGCGGGGCTGCAGCATCGGCACCACATGTCGGTGCTCTTCATCACCCACGATCTCGGCGTGGTGGGCGACATCGCCGACCACGTGGTGGTCATGCAAAGCGGCGAGATCCGCGAGCAGGGCCCGGTGAAGGCGATCTTCGAAAGCCCGCAGCATCCGTACACCAAGGCGCTGCTCGCGTGCCGCCCGCGCCTGGACCGCCGCCCGATGCGCCTGCCGGTGATCGACGACTTCATGAAGGGCGACGGGCAACCGCACCATCTCGAGGAGCGTCCGCGCGGCACGGCCCCGTCGGACCCGATCATCCTCGAGGTGAAGAAGCTCAACAAGGTCTTCACGCTGAAGGAGGGCCTCTTCGGCAAGCGCCTGGTGCCCGCGGTGAAGGACGTGAGCTTCGCGCTGCCCAAGGGCAAGACCCTGGGCCTCGTGGGCGAGTCGGGCTCGGGCAAGACCACGGTGGGCCTCACGCTCATGCGGCTGCACGACGCCACGAGCGGCGAGGTCCTCTTCGAGGGCACGGACCTGCTCGCGCTCACCGAGCGCGAGATGATGGCCTATCGCCGGCGCATCCAGATCATCTTCCAGAACCCGTACGCGTCGTTGAATCCGCGCATGACCGTGGGGCATATCCTCACCGAGCCCATGACGATCCATTCCATCGGCAAGGACGAGCGCGAGCGCATCGACATGGCCTTCCAGCTCCTGAAGCGCGTGGGGCTCGCCGAGCAGTCGTTCTACAAGTACCCGCACGAGTTCTCCGGGGGCCAGCGCCAGAGGATCGCCATCGCCCGCTGCCTCACCATGAAGCCCGACGTGCTGATCTGCGACGAGTCGGTCTCGGCGCTCGACGTCTCGGTGCAGGCTCAGGTGCTGAACCTGCTGCAGGACCTGCAGGACGAATACGGCCTTTCGTACATCTTCATCTCGCACGACCTCGCGGTGGTGAAGTACATCTCCGACCGCGTGATGGTGATGAACGAAGGCTCGCTCGTGGAGATCGCCGATTCCGACGAGATCTACCGCAACCCGCGCGAGGAGTACACGCGCAAGCTGCTGTCTTCCATCCCCAAGGGCTACGAGCTCGCCTCGCGGCCCGCCTGACAGGAACCGCTCCATGAGATTCGCGATAGCAACCGCCGCGGCAGCGGCGGTCCTGAACGCGCATGCCGCCGCTCCGGCGCCCGCGCGCCCCCTCATGCCCATCTACGACGCCGCGGGCATCGAGAAGGCCTGCGACGAAGGCCTCGCGCGCCAGCGCAAGATGATGGCGGCGATGGACGCGAAGAAGGGGCCCGGCGGCATCTTCGACGAGTGGAACGCGCTCGCCATCGACAACGAAGACACGCTCAACCCCATCTACCTGCTCTCCAACGTGCACCCGGACAAGGCCGCGCGCGACGCGGCGGAGCCGTGCCTGCAGCAGTACACGAGCCTGCAGACCGAGCTCTTCCAGGACGAGAAGCTCTACGCGCGCGTGAACGCGGCACAGCCGATGAACCCGCACCAGGCGAAGTTCAAGAAGGACCTGCTGGAGCAGTTCGAGGACAGCGGCGCGGCGCTCCCGCCCGACAAGCGCGCCCGCGCGAAGGAGATCTTCGACAAGCTGGAGGCGCTCCGCCAGGACTTCGACCGCGCGATCCGCGACGACCAGCGCAAGGTCGTCTTCCGTCCCGACGAGATGGCGGGCATGCCCCAGGGCTACCTCGATGCGAGGAAGCGCGACGAGCAGGGCAATTACGTGCTGGGCCTCGACTACCCGTCGTTCTTCCCGTTCATGGAGAACGCGAAGGACGGGGAGGCCCGGCGGCGCTACTACATCGCGAAGTACACGCAGGGCGGCAAGGAGAACCTCGACCGCCTCTACGAGATCTTCAAGCTTCGCCAGGAGCTCGCGGGGCTGTACGGGCTGCCGTCCTTCGCCGACTACGCGCTTCGCCGCAAGATGGTCCAGGACGTCGCCACCGTGGACAAGTTCCTGGGCGAGGTGAAGGCCGCGGTGGACGACCTGGAGAAGAAGGAGATCGAGGAGCTGCGCGCCGAGAAGGCGAAGGAGCTGGGAACGCCGCTCGCTGATACGCGCGTGGAGCGCTGGGACCTGCTGTACTACCAGGAGAAGATCCGGCGCGCCCGCTACGACATCGACCAGGAGAAGCTGCGCAGGTATTTCCCGACGGACAAGTCCATCGAGTATGTCTTCGCGGTGTCGCAGCGCCTGTACGGCGTGAAGTTCAAGGAAGTGAAGGTGCCCGTGTGGCATCCGGACGTGCACTACTACGACGTGCTCGACGCATCGACCGGGAAGTTCATCTCCGGCTTCTACGTGGACCTCTATCCGCGCGAGGGCAAGTACGG
>DATJVS010000110.1:0-12050 GCA_035501715.1 Usitatibacter sp. | reverse complement strand
TCAAGACCGAATCGAAGTGAGCACGCCCGATTTCGACGCGTGGTCGCGCGAAGTCGCCACCCGCATGGAGCACGTGCTGTCGGAACAGCTTCCGGCTTCGCGCGTGGCGCCCTCGCGCCTTCACGACGCGATGCGCTACTCCACGCTGGGCGGCGGCAAGCGCGTTCGCGCGATGCTCGTCATCGGCGCGGGCGAGGTGACCGGCGCCGAGGCGAAGCGGCTCGACGCGGTAGCGGGCGCGATCGAGATGATCCACGCGTATTCGCTGATCCACGACGACCTTCCCTGCATGGACGACGACGTGCTCCGGCGCGGCAAGCCCACCTGCCACGTGGAGTTCGACGAGGCCACGGCGCTCCTCGCCGGCGACGCGCTGCAAAGCCTCGCGTTCCAGCAGCTCTCGCAGGCGCGCCTCGCGGACGATCGCGCGGCGCAGCTCGAGATGATCGAGCTCTTCGCTTCGGCGTGCGGGTCGCGCGGCATGGCCGGCGGCCAGGCGATCGACCTCGAGTCCGTGGGCAAGGGGCTGGCGCTGCCCGAACTCGAGTTCATGCACATCCTCAAGACCGGGGCGCTCATCCGCGCCTGCGTCGTGATGGGCGCGCGCTGCGGCGACGCGCTTTCGAAGGCCGAGCTGGGACATCTCGACCGCTACGCCAAGTGCGTGGGGCTCGCGTTCCAGGTGGTGGACGACATCCTCGACGAGGAAGGCGACGCCGCTTCCCTCGGCAAGACCGCGGGCAAGGACAAGGCCGCGGGCAAGCCCACGTACACGAGCCTCATGGGCCTCGCGGAGGCGCGGCGTTTCGCGGGGGAGCTGCTCTCCGATGCGCTTTCCGCGGTCGAAGCCTTCGGGGATCGCGCCGGGCGCCTCCGGCAGATCGCGGACTTCATCGTCCACCGGCGGCGCTAGAATGGTGCATCCGATGGCCAATTTCGCCCTCCTCGAGTCCATCAACGACCCGTCCGAGCTGCGCCGCCTCGATCGCCGGCAGCTGGCGGAGCTTGCTTCGCAGCTGCGCGCGTTCATCGTTCACTCGGTCTCGGCCACGGGCGGGCACCTCTCGTCCAACCTGGGCACGGTGGAGCTCACCATCGCGCTTCACTACGTCTTCAACACGCCCGACGATCGCCTCATCTGGGACGTGGGCCACCAGACGTACGGCCACAAGATCCTCACCGGCCGGCGCGAGGGGATGACGAAGCTGCGGCAGAAGGGCGGCATCGCGGGATTCCCGCGCCGCGAGGAAAGCCCCTACGACACGTTCGGCACCGCGCATTCGTCCACGTCGATCTCCGCGGCCATCGGCATGGCGGTGGCGGCACGCCAGCGCGGCCTCGATCACCGCGTGATCGCCGTGATCGGGGACGGGGCGATGACCGCGGGCATGGCCTTCGAGGCGCTCAACAACGTGAAGCAGAGCGGCGCCAACGTGATCGTGGTCCTGAACGACAACGACATGTCGATCTCGGAGAACGTGGGCGCGCTGAACAACTACCTCGCCAAGCTCATGTCCGGCCGCTTCTACGCGACGACGCGCAGGACCGCCGAGAAGGTGTTGAACAGCATGGCGCCTCCCATCAAGGAGCTCGCCAAGCGCTTCGAGGAGCACGCCAAGGGCATGCTCACGCCTTCCACGCTCTTCGAGGAGTTCGGCTTCAACTACACGGGGCCGATCGACGGGCACAACATCGACGTGCTGATCGACACGCTGCAGAACGTGAAGCGCCTGCCGGGCCCGCAGTTCCTGCACGTGGTCACGCGCAAGGGCCAGGGGTACTCCTACGCGGAGGAAGATCCCATCGCCTACCACGGGCCGGGTAAGTTCGATCCGGGCGTGGGCATCGTGAAGGCGAAGCCCGCGCAGGACGCCAGGCCGCGCCCCACGTACACGCAGGTCTTCGGCGACTGGCTCTGCGACATGGCCCGGGCCGACAAGCGCCTCGTGGGCATCACGCCCGCCATGCGCGAGGGCTCGGGGCTGGTGAAGTTCTCGCAGCAGTTTGCGGAGCGCTACTTCGACGTGGGCATCGCCGAGCAGCACGCGGTCACTTTCGCCGCGGGGCTCGCGGTCGACGGCATGAAGCCGGTGGTGGCGATCTACTCCACGTTCCTGCAGCGCGCCTACGACCAGCTGATCCACGACGTGGCGCTGCAGAACCTGCCGGTGCTCTTCGCCATGGACCGCGGCGGGCTCGTCGGCGCCGACGGACCCACGCACCACGGCGCGTTCGATCTTTCCTTCCTGCGCGCGATTCCCAACATGACGGTGATGGCGCCCGCGGACGAGAACGAATGCCGGCAGATGCTCTACACCGCGTTCACCATCGACGCGCCCACCGCGGTGCGCTATCCGCGCGGCACGGGGCCGGGCGTGGAAGTGCAGTCCGCGATGAAGGCGCTTCCCATCGGCCGCGGCGAGATCCGCCGCGAGGGCAAGCGCGTCGCGATACTCGCCTTCGGGGCGATGCTCGCGCCCGCGCTCGAGGCCGCGCAGGAGCTGAATGCCACCGTCGCGAACATGCGCTTCGTGAAGCCCATCGACGAGGAGCTCGTGTTCCGGCTCGCGACGTCCCACGACCTGCTGGTCACCGTCGAGGAGAACGTCGTGCACGGCGGCGCGGGAAGCGCGGTGGCCGAATCGCTCGCGGCGCAAGGGCTCGCCGCTCCGCTCGTGATGCTGGGGCTGCCGGACCGCTTCGTCGAACACGGCGATGCCCAGTTGCTCCTCGCCGATTGCGGGCTCGATGCCGCCGGCATCGCCCGCGCGGTGCATGAACGTCTCGCCCAGGGGAAACGCCCCGGAAAGGCCGCCTGATGGACAGGAAGAAGACGGTGCTGGCCCTCGCGCTCCTGGGCGCGGCCGCGTGCTTCGACGCTTCCGCGGCCGACAAGCCGTGCAGCCGCGCGGACATCGGCAACGCGGCGCGCGCGATCGACAAGATCGTGACCTGGTCGCAGCTGCGCAAGGCCTATACCGACTTTCGCCATTGCGACTCGGGCGACATCGCCGACCAGTACACGGACGCGCTGATGCGCCTGTTCGTCGACTGGAAGGGCGTCGAGGAATTCGCGGCGGCCGCCAAGGGCGACCCCGACTACATGAAGTTCTTCATCGCGCACCTGCAGAGCCCCGCGGCGAAGGACGACCGCGACACGGTCTATGCGCGCGCGAAGAGGGAGTGCCCGAAGTCGTTCGACGATTTCTGCGCCCAGGTGGCCGACGCGGCCCATGGCGGCTCGGGCAATGCGGCGGGCGGCGACATCGGCATCCAGCCGCTCATGCAGCCGATCCAGGTGAAGACCGTGAAGCCCGACGCGCCCAAGGCGGACGAGAAGAAGTAGCCCATGAGACTCGAAGGCAAGGTGGCGCTCGTCACCGGCGCGGCACAGGGCATCGGGCTCGCGTGCGCGCGTGCCCTGGCCGCGGAGGGCGCTCGCGTCGTGCTCGCCGACGTGAATGGCGACGCGGCGAAGAAGGCCGCGGAGGCGCTGCGCGCCGAGGGCAGGCAGGCGGCGCACGCGGCCTGCGACGTCTCGCGCAAGGCCGACGTCGATCGCGCCGTCGCCGTGGCCGTCGAGGCGTTCGGCCGCCTCGATGTGCTCGTGGCCAACGCCGGCATCGTTCACGCGGCCGAGTTCCTCGACCTCGCCGAAGCGGACTTCGACCGCGTGATCGCGGTGAATCTCAAGGGCGTGTTCCTCGCCGGGCAGGCGGCGGCGCGGCAGATGGTGAAGCAGGGCGAAGGCGGCGCGATCGTCAACATGTCGAGCGTGAACGCCGTGCTCGCCATCCCCAACCAGGTTCCGTACGTGGTCTCCAAGGGCGGCATAAACCAGCTCACCAAGCTCATGTCGATCTCGCTGGCGCCCCACGGCATCCGCGTGAACGGCATCGGACCGGGCACGATCCTCACGGAGCTCGCGAAGACCGCGGTGCTCGGCAATCGCGAGGCCGAGCGCAGGATCCTGTCGCGCACGCCCATGGGACGCATGGGCGATCCGGCGGAGATCGGCAGCGTCGCCGTGTTCCTCGCGAGCGACGAAGCGTCCTACATGACGGGGCAGACGCTCTACCCCGACGGCGGGCGCCTCGCCCTCAACTACACCGTGCCGGTGCCGGACTGAAGTAAACTACCGCCCGCACAAATCCCGAAAGGCAAAAAATCCATGAAGAAGATCGTCCTCGCCTCGGCCGTGGCCCTCTCCATCTCGGCACCCGCCGTCTCGCTCGCCGAGGCCCCGAAGCTCAAGTGCGAGCCCAAGCCCGAATATCCGGGGCACCTGGCGATGCAGTCGGACAACCGCAAGAAGGCGTTCGAGAAGGAATTGAACGCGTACAAGGATTGCGTGAACGCGTACCTCAACGACCGCAAGGTGGCGATGAAATCGGAGGAGGACGCCGCCAACGGCGCCATCGCCGAGTACAACGACGTGATGAAGAAGATCAACGAGGCCCAGAAGGCGGCCGCGGACAACTGACCGCTACTTCACCACCGACTTGTCCTGCCCGAAGAGGATCTTCCTTTCCTCTTCGGTGCGGATGGGCTGCGGGTTCGGGTTCACTTCCTTCGCGCGCGCGTAGGCGCGCTGCGTGCCGGGGCGCGAGCGGATCGCGGCGAGCCAGCGCTTCAGGTTCGGGAACTCGTCGATGTCCTGCCCCTGGCGCTCGGGATTGATCCACGGGTAGCTCGCCATGTCGGCGATCGTGTATTGCTTGCCCACGATGAAGTCGCGCCCGGCGAGGCGCTTGTTGAGCACGCCGTACAGGCGCGAGGTCTCCTTCACGTAGCGGTCGATCGCGTACGGGATCTTCTCCGGCGCGTACACGGCGAAGTGGTGGTTCTGCCCGAGCATGGGCCCGAGGCCCCCCATCTGCCACATGAGCCATTCCAGCGTCTCGACCTGGCCGCGCAGGTCCTTCGGGATGAACTGGCCCGTCTTGCCCGCGAGGTAGAGCAGGATCGCGCCGGATTCGAACACGCTCACGGGCTTGCCGCCGTCGGCGGGCGCGTGATCGACGATCGCGGGGATCTTGTTGTTGGGCGAGATCCGCAGGAACGCCGGGTCGAACTGCTCGCCCTTGCCGATGGCCACGGGCTTGAGCCTGTAGGGCATCCCCGCTTCCTCGAGGAACATCGTGATCTTGTGGCCGTTGGGCGTGGTCCAGTAGTAGAGGTCGATCATGGGCGTCGTTCTCCTTGCGAAAGCGATTCTAGCGCCCGAGCGGGCTCACGTCGGCGCGCTTGTACTGGTCGGGCCACGGCAGGTCGATGCCGAGGGCCTTGGCCGCGTGCCTCGGCCAATAGGGGTCGCGCAGCATCGCGCGGGCGAGGAACACCGCGTCGGCGCGCCCGAGCGAGAGGATCTGCTCGGCCTGGGCGGGCTCAGCGATGAGACCCACGGCCGCGGTGGGAATTCCCACGCCCGCGCGCACCGCCTCGGCGAAGGGCACCTGGTATCCGGGCCCCAGCGCGATCTTCTGGTCGTGGATGTTGCCGCCGCTCGAGCAGTCGACGAGGTCGATGCCGATGTCCTTCAGGCGCCGGCAGAGCGCCACCGTCTGCTCGATGTCCCATCCCCCCTCGTACCAGTCGGTCGCCGACACGCGATAGAAGACGGGCTTGTCGCGCGGCCACGTCTCGCGCACGGCGCGCGCCACTTCGAGCGGCAGGCGCATGCGCTTTTCCAGCGAGCCGCCGTAGTCGTCGTTGCGCAGGTTCGAAAGCGGCGAGCAGAACGAGTGCAGCAGGTAGCCGTGCGCGCCGTGCACCTCGACCACGTCGAAGCCGGCGTCCAGCGCGTGCAGCGCCGCGTTGCGGAACTCCTCGACGGTGCGGCGGATGTCCTCGATCGCCATCGCGCGCGGCGCGGGATAGCTTCCGAAACCGATCTCGCTGGGGCCGAGGGTCTGCCAGCCGCCCTCGGACGCCGCGAGGGGCTTGCCGCCCAGCCACGGCCTGTTGCACGAGGCCTTGCGCCCGGCGTGCGCGAGCTGGATCGCGGGCACCGCGCCATGGTCGCGGATGAAATCGGCCACGGGTCTCCACGCGCGTCCGTGCGCCGGGGACCAGATGCCCGCGTCCCACGGCGTGATGCGCCCTTCGGGCGAGACGCCGCTCGCCTCGACGCACACGAGCGAGGCGCCGCCCACCGCGCGGCTGCCCAGGTGCACGAGGTGCCAGTTGTTCGGCATGCCGTCCTCGCTCGAGTACTGGCACATGGGCGAGACGAAGACGCGGTTGTGGAAAGTGACCGAGCGCAGCGTGAAGGGCGAGAAAAGATGCGAGGGCATGGTGGGATGGCGGGAGGATGGGAGAAAATGCGCATCCAGATGATGCCAAATTCCGCCCTCGCCATTCGTGCCGGAAAGCGGGCACTCGCGCGTATCCGCGATGCGGGAATGGCGCCGTCGGATTTCGGCGTGGTTCCGGGCGCCGCCGGCGGGCCCAAGGGCCTGGGCATCGCCGGGCTCGATCGCGCCATCTTCGGCGAGTGGCTGCCCTCGGCACCGGGCGTGCGCCACCTCGTGGGCTCCTCCATCGGCGCGTGGCGATTCGCGGCCGCGTGCCTTGCCGATCCCGTGGCGGCGCTTCGCGAATTCACCGAGGCCTACACCGAGCAGCGCTACCCGCCGCGTCCCAGCGCGCGATTGGTGTCGCAGTCGGCGCGCGAGATGCTCTCACGCCTGTTCGCGGGCCGCGAGGACGAGATCCTCTCGCATCCGCACTATCGCCTGCACATCCTCGCGGTGCGCGGGCGTTGGCCGCTCACGCACGGCTCGCGCGCGACCACCGCCGCGGGATTCGGGATGGCCGCGATGGCGAACATCGTGGGCCGGCGCCACCTCGCGCGCTTCATCGACCGCACCATCTTCCACGATCCGCGCGAGCGCCTTCCCTTCCTCGACGAGGACAATCGCTTCGACGCGTTCCATACCCACATCGTGGCGCTCGACCGCGCCAACCTGGGCGAGGCGCTGCTCGCCTCCGCGTCGATCCCGCTCGTGCTCGAAGGCGTGGCCGACATCCCGCGCGCGCCGCGGGGCATCTACTGGGACGGCGGCATCATCGACTATCACCTGCACCTGCCGTGGCATCGCGCCGAAGGCCTCGTGCTCTATCCGCATTTCGTCGACCGCATCGTGCCCGGCTGGCTCGACAAGGCGCTGCCGTGGCGGCGCGCGCGCGGCGAGTGGCTGGACAACGTCGTGCTGATCGCGCCCTCGAGGGAGTATCTCGCGCGGCTTCCCCACGGCAAGCTTCCGGACCGGCGCGACTTCGTTCGATTCGAGGGCGACGACGCCGGGCGCATGGCGTACTGGCGCGCGGCGATCGCCGAGAGCGAGCGCCTGGCCGACGCTTTCCACGAGTTCGTGCGGCGCCCCGATCCGGCGCGCGTGCTTCCGCTCTAGCCGGCGCGTTCCCCCTCGGTGCACCGGCGGATCGCTTCCGCGCTCGCCTCGAGCAGGTCCTCGCGGCCCGCGGCGCGCCGCAGGGACTGCGATTCGCGGAACAGGCGCGCGGCCTGGGCGTAGCGCCGTTGCTCGAAGAGGTTGCGGCCCGCCTCGAAGAGCACGTCGTGAAGCCATCCGCCGTGCGCGGGCATCGAGCGCGCCCTCGCGATCAGCTGGTCGAAGAGCGGCGTGGAGATGTCGAAGCGAGCCTCGCGCTGCATGATCTGCGCGAGCGAGAGCTGCCCCGCGAATTCCGCGGACGCGTCCTCCACGAGCTCGGCGAGGGCGATGGCCGCCGAGGCCGTCTTGCGCGCCTCGTCCATGCGCCCCGCGATGCGCAGCAGCGGCGTGGCGTCCAGGAGCATCGCGAGCAGCCGGGCCGGCTGCGACTTCGCGTTCGCGATGTCGTCCACGCGGGCATCGACCTCGCGTGCGAAGGCCGCGGCGTCCACGGGCACCTCGCGAAGGTCCTTGTCGAAGCGCCACGCGAGCGCGGGCGGGGCCGGGCTCATTCGACCTCGATGCGCGCGTCCTTCACGATGCGCGCCCACTTCGCGCGCTCCTCGCGCAGGATCGCGGTGACTTCCTCCGGCGTGCTTGCCCGCGGATCGATCCATTGGCGGTCCCACAACTCCCTCTTCGTGCGCGGATCGCGGATGATCCTCGCGAGCTCGGCATTGAGGCGTGCGATCGCTTCGCGCGGCGTGGCCGCCGGCGCCACGATGGCGATCCACACCGAGGCCTCGAATCCGGGGTAGCTCTCGGCCACCGTGGGAACGTCCGGCACGAGGGGCGAGCGCCGCGCCGACGTCTGCGCGAGCACGCGCACCTTGCCGGCCTGCATCTGCGGGATGAGCGCCGTGGGATTCAACGAGATCGCCTGCACGTCGCCCGCGACGAGCGCCGTCACCGCGGGAGCGCCGCCGTTGTAGGGGACGTGCACCATCGAGATTCCCGCCATCGCGTCGAGGAGCTCCATCGACAGCTGCGAGATGCTGCCCTTGCCCACCGACGAGTAGTTCAACTTGCCGGGCTGGGCCTTCGCGCGCGCCACGAGGCCCGCGAGGCTCGACACGCCGAGCGAAGCGTTCACCGCGATGAGGTTGGGCGAGGTCCCAACGAGCGTCACGGGAGCGAAATCGCGAAGCGGGTCGTAGGGCAGGTTTCGATACAGGGACGGGCTCACCGCGAGCGGGCCGTTGGTACCAACCAGCAGCGTGCATCCGTCGGGCGGCGATTTCGCGACGAGATCGGCGGCGATGTTTCCGCCCGCGCCGGGGCGGTTCTCCACGATCACCGGCTGCCCCAGCGCCTTCGAGAGCGGCTCGGCCAGGGCGCGCGCGACGATGTCGGGCTGGCCGCCGGGAGCGAAGGGCACCACGAGCTTCACCGCGTGGAGCGGCGTCCAGTCGGCCCACGCGCCGGGGGCCGCGGGCGCCAGGACCAGCGAAGCGGCCGCCGCTGCAACAGCATGAAGGGCTCGATTCATCCCGCCATTATCGCCAAAGGGGGCCACGGAATTTTGTGTTCGTTGTGACGGTCGTCACTGTGGAGGCGCGCCGCGGCGTGATAGCCTCAAAGGCGCGCACTCACGAAAAAAACCATAGGGAGAATCCAGCATGCTCCGTTCCATCGCATCGCGATCCTTGCCCCTCGTCTTCACAGCCGCCCTCGCATGCGCCGCCCTTCCCGCGATCGCGCAGCTCACCGAGGAGGCCGGCAAGCAAGTCGCCCAGGAAGTGAAGCTGCTCGTGACCGAAGGCACCGCCGTGATCGGCGACCTGCAGCCCGCCATCAACGGCGGCAAGGTCGAGAAGGACAAGGCCACTCCCGACGCGCTCGTCGCGCAATTCAAGTCGCGCTACCAGAAGGCCGCCGGGGCCCCGCTCGACACCAATGCCAAGGGCGCGCTCGGCGACGTGCGACGCGCCTACCTGCAGGCGTTCACTTCCGTGGTCACGCGCTTCCAGGCGAACATCGTGAAGGGCGGGCAGGATGCGTTCGTGCCCGCGTTCTTCCGCGCGCAGGTCCTCAAGGACTTCAACCAGCTCACCACCGGCAAGGTCCAGGCCTACGCGACCAACCGCGAGAACGAGCTCATCAACAGCGACTGGGCCGTGCACAAGGTGATGAAGGGCTCGACGCTCGTTCCCGAGGTCGATGCGCTCATGAAGACCGGGGGCCTCGATCCGGTGGTCAAGCGAAGCGGCGGCAGCGTGATGGGCTACTACCCGATGAAGCTCGCGCCCGCGTGCGTCGCCTGCCACGCGCAGAACGGCCTGAAGCAGACCGAGGGCACCTTCGGCGGAGCGCTGATCGCGGAAGTCCCGGTCAAGTAGCCCGGCGTCTCCCGTGACCCTGCAGCGGCTGCTGCGCCTGCTGCCCATCGGCCTCGTCGTGCTGGTGGTGGCGAACATGTCGATGCTGCTCGTGCTCGACCGGCAGGGGCGCGCCACGTTCGACCAGGTGCGCGCGGCGCAGGTCGAGCGAGACACGTTGGGGCGCATCCGCACGAACTGCGAGGCGCTCACCTTCAAGGCGATCGCCTGGACGCTCACGCGGCGCACCACCCAGGCGCGCATCTACGAGGAAGGCAAGAAGACCTGCTTCGACGAGGTGGCCCAGGCGGCCTCGGCGATGCCGCGCTCGGCCGATGCCATCGCCTCGTTGCGCCAGAAGCTGGAGAAGCTCGCGACGCTGCTCGAGACGATCCAGTCCGAGCACACCGACGAGACCAAGATGATCACGGTGGGACGGCTCGAGCGCGAGGTGCAGCCGCTCACGAACTCCGTCCACAAGGACCTGGACGACCTCGCGCGCGTGACGGACGACGAGTCGGCGCGCCTCATGGCGGCGGCGCTGAAGAAGCAGGAGCAGACGCTGTGGCTGGGCGCCGTGGTAGGCGTGCTCGCCGTCGTGGTGGGCGCGCTCCTCGTGGGCGTGGTCACGCGCCGCATCCTCAACTCGGTGGGAGAGGCGGTGACGGTGGCGAGCGCGCTCGCCGAGGGCGACCTGGGCGTGGCCCCGCGCGTCAACCGCGAGGACGAGATCGGCAAGATGCTCGCCGCCATGGACAAGGCGCGCCAGGCATGGATCGCCGCCATCGGCGAGATCCACCAGGTCACGCAATACATCGCGCAAACCGCCGAGGAGATCGCGCAGGACGCGGGCACGCTGAACGAGAGCAGCGTCCACGCGGCATCGAGCCTGCGCACCACGGCGCGCTCCATGAACGAGCTGCTGTCCAACGTCGAAGCCTCGGCCGCCTCGGCGCGCAGGGCCGCGGAGCTCGCCGGCGCCGCCACGGGCTCGGCCCACGAAGGCGAAGCGGCCGTGAGCGAGGTCGTGAAGACCATGGACGACCTCAACGCGGCGTCGTCGAAGATCGCCGAGATCGTGGGCGTGATCGACTCCATCGCGTTCCAGACCAACCTCCTCGCGCTGAACGCCGCGGTGGAAGCCGCGCGCGCGGGAGAGCAGGGCCGTGGCTTCGCGGTGGTCGCTTCCGAGGTGCGGGCGCTCGCGCAGCGCTCGTCGCAGGCGGCGGGCGAGATCCGCGGGCTCATCGGCACCTCGGTGGCCGGGGTGAAGGAGGGCGCGCGCAACGCCGCGGGCGCGAGCCACAAGATCGTGCACATGGGCGAGTCCATCGAGCAGGTCTCGGCGATGATCGCGGACGTCTCGGGCTCGGCGAGCCGCCAGAACCAGGAGATCGACCAGCTCTCGCGCACCGTGGCCGAGCTCGACCAGCTCACGCAGAGCAACACGCGCATGGTGGGATCCTGGACCGATCGCGCCGAGCACCTGCGCGAGGAGCTGCAGCGCCTGGCCGGGCTCGTGCAGCGCTTCCGCCTGCCCGAGCTTCCCGCGGCGGCCGGGGAGGCGCTCGCCGCGCCATCGGAGCGCCGCGACCTCGTGAGGCGGTAAAATAGCGCCTTTGCGTTCGCGCGGGCCGCCCTTGCAACTTACGCTGGAGCAGTACGAGAAGATCCTTCCCACGAGCGCCACCGAGCACGAAGGGAAGAAGATGGTCTTCGCGACCCCTTCGATGTTCACTCTCTGGCGCGTGCGGACCATCCGCGAGAAGGAGCCGTGGACGCTCGAATGGATCTCCAGCTTCAAGCCCGGCGAGATCCTGCTCGACTGCGGCGCGAACGTCGGCATGTACACAATCTGGGCCGCCGTGACGCGCGCCTGTCCCGTGTACGCCTTCGAGCCCGAGGCGCAGAACTACGCCGTGTTGAACCGCAACATCCAATTGAACGGCGTCGCCTCGCTCGTGCGCGCCTACTGCATGGGCCTGTCGGACGCGACGGGGCTGTCGGTGCTCAACATGGCCGACATGCGGGTGGGCGGATCGAATCATTCGGTGGGCGAGGCGCTCGATTTCGAGCACCGGCCCATGGCCACGAATTTCGTGCAGGGCTGCTACGCGGCGAAGGTGGACGAGCTGGTGGCCCGGGGCGACATCCCCGTCCCCAACCACATCAAGATCGACGTCGACGGCTTCGAGCCGAAGGTGATCGCGGGCGCGCGCGCCACGCTCCGCGATCCCGCGGTGAAGTCGCTGCTGATCGAGACCAACCAGAACCT
>DATJVS010000109.1:0-8090 GCA_035501715.1 Usitatibacter sp. | reverse complement strand
GGTCGCCGCGATGTGCGTCACGTCGAGGTGCGTGCCCAGGCTCTGGTGCTCCTCGGGCAGCGACGACTCGACCGCGGCGAGCGCGGCGGACTCGATGAGGTTGATCATCACGGGCGTGGCGAGCACGCGGATGCGGCCGCTTCCCACGCGGGGCGCCGTGTGCTGCTCGCCCACCACGAGCTCGGCGACGCCCGTGAGTCCCGCGGGAAGGTTCAGGGTGATGGCCATGGCGCAAGTATAAGATGACTCGATGGTGACGCTGCCCTCCGCCCGCATCGAGCGCACGCCCGACGGCACGCCCTTCTCGAGCGAGTTCCAGGACATCTATCACTCGGAGCGCGGCGGCCTCGCGCAGGCGCGGCACGTGTTCCTCGCGGGCAACGGATTGCCGGAGCGCTGGAGGGGACGCGCGTCGTTCACGATCGTCGAGACGGGCTTCGGCCTTGGGCTCAACTTCCTTGCGGCCTGGGACGCCTGGCGTTCCGATCCCTCGCGGCCGTCGCGGTTGCATTTCATCTCGGTCGAAAGCCGTCCCGTCGCCACGGACGACCTCGCGGCGGCGCTCGCACCCTTCGCGGAACTCGAAGGCCTCGCGAAGGCCCTCGTGAGGCAATGGCCGCCGCCGCTCGCCGGATTCCACCGCCTGCATTTCGACGGCGGCGACGTGATCCTCACGCTGCTGCTGGGCGACGCGCGCGCGATGCTGCCGCAGCTCGTGGCCCGGGCCGATGCGCTCTTCCTCGACGGATTCTCGCCGGCGAAGAATCCCGGCATGTGGTCGCCCGAGGTGGTGCGCGAGCTCGCGCGGATCGCGCTGCCGGGCGCCACGCTCGCGACGTGGACGGTGGCCGGCGGCGTTCGCGCGGCGCTCGTCGACGCGGGATTCTCGATCGAGAAGCGTGAGGGTTTCGCGAACAAGCGCGAAATGCTCGTGGGACATCGCGTGGGCGGCGCGGAGCCGGCACCGGTGCGCGAACGGCACGCCATCGTCGTGGGCGCCGGCCTCGCGGGTACCATCGCCGCCGAACGGCTGGCGTCGCGGGGCTGGGACGTGGACCTCGTCGATGCGCGCGAAGAGCGAAGCTCGGCCGCGATCGGCCTCGTGCGTCCCGTGGCGAATCTTCGCGATGCGGTCAATGCCCAGGCCTCGCGAAGCGCGTTCCTCTACGCGTTGCAGCACTACCGCGGACTCGACATCGGCGGCTATCACCTCGAGTGGCGCGCTTGCGGCGTGCTGCAGCTCGCCCAGGACGACGACGAGGCGTCGCGATTCTCGGCGATCGTGCGCTCCCAGGAGTACCCGGCCTCGTTCCTCGATTTCGTCGATGCGGAACGCGCGCGATCCATCGCCGGCCGCGCCGTTCGGGGCCCCGGCTGGTGGTTTCCCTCGGGCGCCCGCGTGTCGCCTTCGAGCCTCGCCGTGGCGAGCTTCGCCCGCGCGGGGGCGCGCATCCACCGCAGGCTCGGGCGCGGCGTGGCGCGCCTCGAGCGCGAGGGCGCGTCGTGGCGGGCCCTCGATGCCGGCGATCGCGTCATCGCCGAAGCGCCCGTGCTCGTCGTCGCGAACGCGGCCGATGCGAAGCGGCTGCTGCCGGAGGCGCGGCTCTCGCTTTCTTCCGTGCGGGGCCAGGTGACGTACGTGCCGCCCTCGCCCGATCGCGGCCTCGACGTGGTCGTGAGCGGGTCCGGATACGTGGCGCAGGTGCCCGACGCGGGGCTCATCATCGGCGCGAGCTATCACCACGACGACGCGGACGCGACGGTGCGCGAATCGGACAATCGCGAGAACCTCGCGCGGGCCGAGTCGATGCTTCCGGGAATCACCTCGGGCCTCGATGCCGCGACGCTCGCGGGCTGGACCGGATTTCGCGCGACGGTGCCCGATCGCCTGCCCGTGTACGGCGCCACGGCGACCGAAGGCCTCTACACCGCCACGGGCCTGGGCTCGCGCGGATTGCTCTGGGCGCCCCTCGGCGCGGAGCTTCTCGCGTGCATGCTCGAGCGCGAGCCCTGGCCCATCTCGCGCGACATGTCGGGCGCCATCTCGCCGCAGCGCTTTCTTTCGTAGAATCGCCCCATGCGTCCCGACCTCCTGTCGCTCGCCCTCTTCGTACGGATCGCCGAGATCCGCAGCATCACGAAGGCGGCCGAAGCGAGCCACATGGCGCTCGCCGCGGCGAGCCGGCGGGTGGCCCAGCTCGAGGAGCAGTACGGCGTGCAGCTCCTGAACCGCGGCGCGCGGGGCGTCGAGCTCACCCCGGCGGGCGCCGCGCTCCTCACCCATGCCCGCAGGCTCCTCGGCCAGGCCGACGAGATGCGCGCCGAGCTTGCCGATTTCACGAAGGGTGGCAAGGGGCTCGTACGCATCCACGCCAACGCCTCGGCGCTCGCGCAGCACCTGCCCGAGGACCTCGCGTCCTTCTGCGACGCGCATCCCGCGGTGAAGGTCGCCCTCGAGGAGCACCGCAGCGGCGCGATCGTGCAGGCCCTTCGCTCGGGCGAGGCCGACATCGGCATCGTGATGGAGGGCGCGTCGATCGAGGGGCTGCAATCCTTCGATTACCGCACCGACGTGCTCGTCGCGGTGCTGCCGCGCAACCACCCGCTGCGGGGCAAGCACGTCTCGTTCTCGCGGCTGCTCGCCTACGATTTCGTGGGGCTCGAAAGCGACACGGTCATCTCGCGCCTCATGGCCGCGGCCGCCGTGGCCGAGGGCAAGGCGCTGCGCCTTCGCATGCAGTTGAAGGGCTTCGACATCGTCGCGCGCATGATCCAGGCGGGCCTGGGCATCGGGATCCTGCCGGACGTGGTCGCGCGCACTTTCTCGCGTTCCATGAAGCTTCGCGTCGTGCCGCTCACGGACGCGTGGGCAAAGCGGCGCATGTGGGTCTGCGTGAAGGACCTGGCGGCGCTGCCCGCCTCCGCCCGGCAGCTGGTCGAGCACCTGAAGCCGGCTGAATAGCCTTCGCATTCGGCGAAGGCTCCCTTGCCAACTTAGCGATTCTCCGCCCGTGGCGGCGATGGTCTCATTGCGGCATCGCAGCACGGATTTTCCACTGGCCCACGACGGAGAACGACCGCAATGAGCAAGGAACTGGAGATCGCCCGCCTCAAGAAGGACTGGACCGAGAACGCCCGCTGGAGTGGCGTGAAGCGCGGATACTCGGCCGAAGACGTCTATCGCCTGAGGGGCAGCGTCCAGGTAGAGCACACCCTGGCCCGTCGCGGCGCCGAGAAGCTCTGGCGCCTCATGCAGGAGAGGCCCTTCGTGAACTCGCTGGGCGCGCTCACGGGCAACCAGGCCATGCAGCAGGTCCGCGCAGGCGTCCCCGCGATCTACCTCTCGGGCTGGCAGGTCGCCGCCGACGCGAACGACAGCCTCGCCATGTACCCGGACCAGTCGCTCTACGCCACGACCAGCGTTCCCACCGTCGTGAAGCGCATCAATGCCGCACTGCAACGGTGCGACCAGATCGACCACGCCGAGGGCAAGAATGGCATCGACTGGTTCGCGCCCATCGTGGCCGACGCCGAGGCCGGCTTCGGCGGCGTGCTGAACGCCTTCGAGCTCATGAAATCCATGATCGAAGCGGGCGCCGCGGGCGTGCACTTCGAGGACCAGCTCGCGAGCGTCAAGAAATGCGGCCACATGGGCGGCAAGGTGCTCGTGCCCACCCAGGAAGCGGTCCAGAAGCTCATCGCCGCGCGGCTTGCCGCCGACGTGCTGGGCGTGCCGACGATCGTCCTCGCGCGCACCGACGCGGAAGCCGCCGACCTCATCACGAGCGACGTGGACGAGAACGACAAGCCGTTCCTCACGGGCGAACGCACCGCGGAAGGCTTCTACCGCACGAAGAAGGGCTTCGACCAGGCCCTGTCGCGCGGCATCGCCTACGCCGAGTACGCCGACCTCGTCTGGTGCGAGACGGGCACGCCGGACCTCGAGTTCGCGCGCCGCTTCGCCGAGGGCGTGCAGAAGGTCCATCCGGGCAAGATGCTCGCGTACAACTGCTCGCCGTCGTTCAACTGGAAGAAGAACCTCGACGACGCGACCATCGCGAAGTTCCAGCGCGAGCTGGGCGCCATGGGCTACAAATTCCAGTTCATCACGCTCGCCGGCTTCCATGCGTTGAACTACGGCATGTTCGACCTCGCCTACGGCTACGCGCGCAACAACATGAGCGCGTTCGTGGAGCTCCAGCAGAAGGAGTTCGCGGCGGCCGAGCGCGGCTTCAGCGCGGTCAAGCACCAGCGCGAAGTCGGCACGGGCTACTTCGACGACGTGACGCAGGTGATCCAGGCCGGCAAGTCTTCGACGACCGCGCTGCACGGGTCGACGGAGGACGAGCAGTTCTTCGTGAACGCGACGCCGATTCGCGGCCAGCAAGCGGCCGCCGATTGAGGAGGCAACGATGAAACGCGACAACTTCACCATTCCCGGCATCCAGCTTCCGCTGGAGCAGCCCAACCTCTACGACCGCATCCTCACGCCCCAGGCGGTGGGCTTCGTCGCTCACCTGCACCGCAAGTACGAATCGCGCCGTCGCGACCTCATGGCCGCGCGCCTCATGCGCCAGGCGCGCCTCGACAGCGGCAAGGAGACCTTCGGCTTCCTGCCGCAGACCCGCTCCATCCGCGAGGCCGAGTGGACCGTGGCGCCCGTTCCCGCGGACCTCCAGGACCGCCGCGTGGAGATCACCGGGCCGGTCGAGCGCAAGATGGTCATCAATGCGCTGAACTCCGGGGCCTCCGCGTTCATGGCGGACTTCGAGGACTCGTGCACGCCCACGTGGGACAACATGATCCGCGGCCAGATCAACCTGCGCCAGGCGGTCGATCGCACCATCAGCTTCAAGGGCGAGAACGGCAGGACCTACGCGCTGAACGAGAAGACCGCGACACTCATCGTGCGCCCGCGCGGCTGGCACATGCTCGAGCGCCACATGCTGGTCGACGGCGATCCGGTCTCCGCGTCGCTCTTCGACTTCGGGCTCTTCTTCTTCCACAACGCCGAGCGCCTCGTGGAACGCGGCAGCGGGCCGTACTTCTACCTGCCGAAGATCGAGGGCCACCTCGAGGCGCGCCTCTGGGACCACGTGTTCAACGAGGCCGAGACGCTCATGAACCTGCCGCGCGGCACCATCAAGGCGACGGTGCTGATCGAGACGCTGCCCGCGGCATTCGAGATGGACGAGATCCTCTACGAGCTGCGCGACCACTCGGCGGGCCTGAACTGCGGCCGCTGGGACTACATCTTCAGCTGCATCAAGAAGCTGCGCCGCGGCGATTTCGTCTTCGCCGACCGCGCGCTGGTCACGATGACGAGCCCCTTCCTTCGCGCCTACTGCCAGCTGCTGGTGAAGACCTGCCACCGCCGCAACGCCCATGCCATGGGCGGCATGGCCGCGCAGATCCCGATCAAGCACGACGCCGCGGCGAACGAGGCCGCCATGGCCAAGGTGCTCGCCGACAAGGAGCGCGAGGCCGGCGACGGCTTCGACGGCACTTGGGTCGCGCATCCGGGCCTCGTGCCCATCGCCAAGGGCGTGTTCGATCGCGTGATGCCGCAGCCCAACCAGATCGCGAAGAAGCGCGACGACGTGAAGGTGAAGGCCGCCGACCTGCTGGCCTTCGGCCCCGAGGCGCCCATCACCGAGCAGGGGCTTCGCACCAACATCAACGTGAGCCTGCAGTACATCGGCTCGTGGCTGGCGGGGCAGGGCTGCGTGCCCATCAACCACCTCATGGAGGACGCCGCCACCGCCGAGATCTCGCGCTCGCAGATCTGGCAGTGGATCCGCAATCCCAAGGGGGAACTCGCGGACGGCCGCAAGGTCACCCTCGATATGTTCCGCCGCCTGCTGGGCGAGGAGCATCGCAAGGTGAACGCCACGCGCGGCGCGGTCGAGGCGCGCTACGACGAGGCCGCGTGGCTGCTCGACCGGCTGGTCTCGAGCGACGACTTCGTGGACTTCCTCACGGAGCCGGCCTACGAGATGGTTTCCTCGATCGCCTCGGCGCGGGAAATGGCCGCGGCGTAAAAGCCAGGAGGAGGAGAAGGCGGTGCGCAGGCAGGGGACCCGGCAGCGGGATCCCCTGCCCGGCCGCCTCGAGACCTACTTCGCCTTGCGGATCCAGGCCGCGATTCCCGGCCACGTCTCGCGCAGCGTCTTCGTTCCCATGAACAGCCCGATGTGCCCGCCGGGCGCGAGCCGCTTCACGATCCGGCCCTTCGGCGTGCCGAGGAGGCGTGCGGCGTTGAAGACCTGCTCCTTCGGCGTGATGTCGTCCGCGTCGCCCGCGAGCAGGAAGACCGGCACCGTCACGCTCGAGAGCGCGATCTTCCGCCCGAGCGCCACGAACCTGCCGCGCGCGAGGCGGTTCTCCTTGAACAGCTCCCGGATGGCCTGCAGGTACCACTTGCCCGGCAGGTCGATCGGATTCTCGTACCAGCGCTCGAAGCGCTTCGTGCGTGCGATGTAGTTGCGGTTCTCGATGTGGTTGTACAGGTCGATGTACTTCTCGAGGTACTGCTCGTCGGGATGCATGTTCTTCCAGCCGGCGAGCATCACGCGGCCGCTCATGAGGCCGTTGCCCGCGCGCACCACCTCCTCGTAGAACGACATCGGCAGCTCGTTGGCGGCCTTGCGCACGGCGCCGCTTCCGGCCTGCGTGTCGATGGGCGAGCCCGCGAGCACGAGGCTCGCGACCTTGCCCGGAAAGCGCGCCGCGAACATCGCCGACGTCCAGCCGCCCTGGCAGAGGCCCACGAGGTGGACCGGCTCGCCCAGCTCTTCCACCGCGACCGCGAGCTCCGCGAGATAGGTGTCGATGTCGAAGTAGCGCATCTCTTCGGTGGCGCCCTTCCAGTCGGTCACGAGCACGCGCGACAGGCCTGCGTCGAGAAGCGTTTCCACGAGGCTCTGCCCGCGCCGGTAGTCGGCGATCGTGGCGTGATGGCCCGCGTAGGGCGCGTCGATGAGCACCGGCGACTTCAGTCCGCGCGCGCCCTTCCTCGAGAAATCGCGCAGGTACATGGTGCGCAGGTCCAGCAGGACGCGGTTGGGCGTGGCCCACGACGGAGGCGGCGGCGCCGAGATCGCCCCGGCCTCGGCCGCGAACCGCAGGTTGTCGCCGAAGAGCTTCATGCCCTCGCCGGCCAGCTCGGCCCCGGCGGCAATCGGCCAGAACCAGGGGACGGAGTGCTCCCGTTCGGGAATGTGCGCGGTCTTCATGGGAGGTAGCATATCGATTGGACATGAAGATCGGGTGAAAGATGAGCTACGTACTGCAGGTCGCGCTGAAGGTGAAGCCGGAGAACGTCGACGCCTTCATGCGCAAGGTGATCGTGAACGCCGCCGCCGCGCGCGCGGAGCCGGGCTGCCGGCAGTTCGACGTCGTCGTCGATCCGAACGACGCCACGCGCGTGATGCTCTACGAGGTCTACGACGACGCGAAGGCGTTCGAGGCCCACCAGCAGACCGCGGCCTTCAAGGTGTACCTCGCCGAGGCGGTGCCGCTGCTCGCCTCGCGCGAGCGCAACGTCTGGAAGCGCGTCTCCCCCTAGGCGGGATCCAGCCCGTGCTTCGCGAGCACGGGCACCACGCCGATCGACGTGAAGTAGCGCGTGAGCGCCTTCGAGGCTTGCGCGTTCCTCGCGTTGGCGCTCGTGGCCGCCGAGAAGATCGTCACGAGCTGCAGCTCCCCGGGCAGCGGGCCCACGTAGTCGATGCCGGGAACGGGCAGGAGCTCGCTCACCTGCTGGAAGCCGATCTCGCACTCGCCGCTCGCGACGAAGTTCCCCGCCGGCATTCCGGGCGCCGACTGGTGCAGCTTCGCGGGCGCAAGCTCCCAGCGCTTGAACACTTCCGCGAGATACACGCCGCTGGGCCCGCTCGAGTAGGCGATGGATTTCGCGGCATCGAGCGCGCGACGCAGGGCCGCCTCCGAGGAGATGTCGGGCCTCGGCGCGCCCGCCTTCACCGCGACGCCGATCTTCGAGCGCACCAGGTCCACGCGGCTGCCCTTCGCGAGCAGTCCCTCGGCGATGAGATCGTCGATGCCCTTGGCCGCCATGATGACGAGGTCCG
>DATJVS010000108.1:0-6831 GCA_035501715.1 Usitatibacter sp. | reverse complement strand
GGGGGACGGAGCGCTATGGTCGAGGTGCCGCCAGTGCTTTGCGCGGCGCGGCTGGTGAGATCCCCTGGCCGCACTCCGAAGTGAAGGATCCAGGATGAATACGCAAGACAACGCCACGCGTGCCAACGTCAACCTCCACGTGATGCGCGGATCTCTGCTGTCGAAGGACGTCAGGGCCGGGTTCACCGTCAACGGCGCCGTGGAGACCGGCCCCGTGAGCGACGACTTCGGCGCCATGAAGGACATGGCGGCGCTGATGTACCTGCTCAACTTCGAAGCGATCGCGGCGGTGGGCAACGACGACGACGCCTTCGCCCCGGGCCGCGCTTTGCCGCAATAGGAATTTCGAAGGTGCGATGATTTCGGGGGGGCCACGGCCTCCTTTTTTTTGAGTCTCGCTTCCGCGCGGGATGCCGCCCGGCCCCGCCGATCCGTTTTCCGGGCTTCGGCTACCATCCGTTGAACCTTCGACGGCCGGGATTCGAGCGAAAGTGAAGCCTGCCTCCGCAATGCTGGCGCCAGCGGCAACTCCTTTCGTCGCGGCGGCGTGCATCTTCGCGGCATCGGGCGCTGCGCGCGCCCAGAGCATCGAGCCGCGCGCGTACTCCAACGCGCCCGTCGGCGTGAACTTCCTCGTCGCCGGATACGGCTACACGAGCGGCGGGCTGTCCACCGATCCCGCGCTACCCATCACCGACGACCACATCAGGACCTCGAGCGCGGTGCTCGCCTATGCGCGCACGCTCGACCTGTGGGGCAATTCGGGCAAGTTCGACGTGATCGTCCCGTACTCGCAGCTTCACGGCACGGCCGACTATGCGGGCCTGCCGGTGGAGCGCCGCGTGGGCGGACTCGCCGATCCGGCGCTGCGCCTGTCGATCAACTTCTACGGCGCCCCCGCCTTGCCGCTCGCGCAGTTCTCCGGCTACCGCCAGGAGCTCATCGTCGGCGCGAGCCTGCAGGTCTCGCCGCCGCTGGGGCAATACGACGCCGCCCGCATCGTGAACCTCGGCACCAATCGCTGGACCTTCAAGCCGGAGCTGGGCGTGTCCCAGACCGAAGGGCCGTGGACGCTCGAGGGCAAGGCGGCGGCCACGCTCTTCACGGACAACCGCGACTTCAATGGCGGCAAGACGCGATCGCAGGATCCCATCTACTCCATCTCGGGCCACGCGATCTACAACTTCGCTTCGGGCATCTGGGCCTCGTGCGACGCCACGTATTTCGCCGGCGGCCGCACCACCATCGACGGCGCGCAGGCGAACGACCTGCAGCAGAACTGGCGCGCGGGGGCCACGCTCGCGATTCCCGTCGATCGACGCAACTCGATCAAGCTCTACGCGAGCCGCGGGCTTTCGGCGCGCACCGGCAACAGCTTCGACCTCGTGGGCATCGCGTGGCAGGTGCGCTGGGGCGCGGGCTTGTGAAAGGCCCGGTTGATCGGCGCCGGGTGACGGGGCTATCGTGTCCCCGGGGACTCACCCATGCAGGCTCTGTCCAGGCGGCCCGTAGCGCAGCCGATCGAATACCGCCGGTTCCGGCCGGAGGAAAGCGGCGTGTTGTTGCGTTATTTCCTGCGTGCCGGCTATCCGGTGCCGCTGTCGCCGCAGGACACGGGATGGGGCGCGTGGAACGGCGAGGAGCTCGTGGGCGCGCTCGCCCTTTCCCGCGAGCACGGCGAGTGGCTCGTTCGCGGTCCCGAGATCGACTCGGCCTATCGCCGCCGCCGCGTCGGATCGGCCCTGATCTCGCTCGCGATCCCCGAGATCCGTTCGCTTCGCTGCTACTGCATCGCCTACACGTTCCTCGTGCGGATGTACTCGCGGGCGGGGTTCAGGGCTTGCCCCCGCGAGAGCCAGCCCGCGTTCCTCGCGAGGCGCGTCGCCAAGCTTCGCGAATCGCAGTGGGACGTGGTGTTGCTTACTCGCGCGCCCGATTGACGATCAATCCAGCGTGAAGCGGTCGCGCCGGATGTAGCCCTCGAACCTCGCGCCCGAGGGGGACTTCACGTGCCACCAGTCGTCGACGTCTTCCTCGACGAGGATTTTCACGCCGGGGGGCAACTGCGCCACGACGGGCGACGAAATGCTGGGCGCCTTGCGGATGTTGGAGCGGCCCTTGGCCAGCGTGTGCGCGCGCTTCCATGTCGGTTGCGGCGCGGCCATCTGCTGCGGGAGCGCGGGCGGAGCCGGGGGCGCGGCAACGGGCGGCGCGGGCGGCGGCGCGGGCCTGGCCTGTGCGACCACCGGAGCGGGAGGCGCGTAGGCCGAAGGCTCGCCGCACGCGGCGAATATCGCGTCGGGCCCGCGCGCGTATGTGGGGATTTCGAACGTGACGGGCTCCACGTCGCGTCCCAGGGCCGCGGGCAGCGCGATCTTCTCGGAGACCTCGATGCCCACGCAGGCGCGCAACGCGGAGGGCGAGAGCCCGCGCGTGAGCATGTCGCCCAAGTCGTTGGCCTCCCAGGTCGCCGCGATCCGGCTGCGTGGGGGCGACTCGCCCGGGGGCGCGACGCCGAGGCAGGCGAGATGCGGCGCTTCCTTCGTCTTCAGGCCGCTTTCCAGGTCGATCGAGCGCGCGTTGGCGATCTCGATCGCGATCTTGCCCGTGCTCTTCTCGCAGGACAGGTACGCCGTCGAGACGATCTTCGCGGTGCCGATGTACGAGATGTGCGCGTCGAGGCTGATGGCGACCTTGATGGGCCCCATCTTCGGATGGTTGCCTTCGCGTACCTGCCAATGCAGGTCGGAATCCTCCGCCCTGCGAATTCCCTGGGCGACAAGCGGATCGCCCGCCGGGGAGGCCCCCAGCGCCGGGCAGGCGACGAACAGGGCGAGGCACGCTCGAAGACGCACCCCGCGATTCTAAATCCGCGGCTGCCTCAGCGCGACGACCGGCCGTCGATCCAGGTGTCCAGCACTTGCAGGTGCTCGTCGCAGAGGACGAGGTTGGCGCGGTAGCCCGGCGCGATGCGCCCGACTTCGCCGGCGAGGCCCAGGAACTCGGCGGGATATGCGCTCGCCATGCGCGCGGCCTGCTCGAGCGTGAGGCCCAGCATCTCGACGGCATTCCTCACCGCCGTGGCCATGTCGATGGCCGAACCCGAGAGCACGCCGTTGTCGTCGACGCACACGCCGTCCTTCACGGTGATGCGCCTTCCCTGCAGCATGAACGAATCGCGGTGTGAGCCGACGCTCGGCATCGCGTCGGTCACGAGCATGAAGCGGTCGGGCCGCTTGCAGCGCAGCGCGATCTTGAGCGCCACGGGATGCACGTGGCGTCCATCGACGATGAGGCCGACCCACGAGTTGTCGTCGCTCAGCGCCGCGCCCACGGCGCCCGGCTCGCGATGGTTGAAGGGCGACATCGCGTTGAAGAGGTGGGTCACGCCGGAAACGCCGTGCTTGAACGCTTCGGCCACCTCGTCGTAGGTGCCGTTGGTGTGGCCCGCCGAGACCACCACGCCCGCGTCGGCGAGCTTGCGGATCGTGTGGGGCTCGGTCACTTCGGGCGCGAGCGTGACCAGCGTGCGGCCCACGCCCATGGACGAGAGGAGCTGCACGCCCTGCGCGTCGAGGCTGCGCAGCTTCGCCGGATCGTGGGCGCCCTTGCGAAGCTCGTTGATGAACGGCCCTTCGATGTGCACGCCGATCACGCCCGGCACGCGCGCCTCGATCGCCGAACGCACCGACGAGATCGCCCTGGCGATCACGGAAAGGTCGTCGCTGATGAGGGTGGGCAGGAATCCCGTGGTGCCGAATCGCCGGTGCGCGCGGCCGATCGCCCGGATCGCCTCGACGCTGGGATCGTCGTTGAAGAGCACGCCGCCGCCGCCGTTCACCTGGCAGTCGATGAAGCCGGGCATGAGGTAGCCGCCGCGCAGGTCGCGGCGCTCCGCCTTCACCAGGCGCGGATCGTCCCTGGCGGTGAGCGCGACGATTCGCTCGCCGTCGAGGAGCAGGACGCGATCCGACACGAACCCGTCGTCGGTGAGGACGCGCGCATTGCCGAGCGCTTGCATCAAGTGGTCTCGGTGACTTTTCTCAGGTGGGGCGGCCGGTCGGGATCGCATCCGCGCGCGATGGCGAGCGCGTTGGCGAGGCGGTAGAAGCTCTGTGCGACGAGCAGCGGCTGGATCACGGGATGGGACTCGAGGGTCGCGAGCTCCACCGCACCGGGCACCCTGGCGCCCGCGGCGAGCACGTCCACGCCGCGCGCGACGAGGTCCGCGCCGAGCTTCTCGATGCCCTCGCGCGTCTCGTCGTCCTGCGCGAAGAGCAGCGCCGGGAAGTTGCCGTGCAGGAGCGCTTGCGGACCGTGGCGGACCTCCGCGGCGCTGAAGCTCTCGGCGTGCAGCCCGCACGTCTCCTTGCACTTGAGGGCGGCCTCCTGCGCCACACCCAGCCCGACGCCGCGCGCGATCACATACAGGTGGCTCGCGGGGCGCAGCGTCTCGAGCGCGGCGCTCCAGTCGAGCTCCCAGGCGCGCTCGAGGTCTCCGGGAGCGCATTCCAGGGCCTGCTGCATGGGGCCGTCGCGCGTCCACTCGGCGGTGACGTGCACGAGCGCCGCGAGCGACGCGATGTAGGACTTCGTCGCCGCCACGCTCTGCTCGGCGCCCGCGCAGAGGGGCAGGCAGTGCTCGGCGAGCGCCGCGAGCGGCGACTCCTCGTCGTTCACGAGCGCCACCACCAGCGCTCCGCCTTCCCTGGCCGCCTGCGTGGTGGCGATCAGGTCGGGGCTGCGGCCCGATTGCGAGATGGCGATGAAGAGGCACTCGCGCAGGTCCTGCCGGGCGCCATATACGGAAGCGATCGAGGGGGCCGCCGACGCGGTAAGCACGCCCGCGCGCGTCTCGAAGAGATATTTCGCGAAGGTCGCCGCGTGGTCGGAGCTGCCGCGGGCGCACGTGACCACTGCGCGAGGCGGCGATGCGCGAAGTCGCGCGCCCAGCGAATGCGCGCGCACGCGGTTGCGTTCGAGCTGCGTGCGCACGGCATTGCCGGCTTCCCCGGCCTCGCGGAACATCGCGGTGCAGGCCGGGTCGAGGATCGGGCTATTCACCGGGCGTGCTCAGCTCGGCGACGAAATCGTAGGTGTCGCCGCGGAAATAGGTCTGGCAGAACTCGATCGCGCTGCCGTCGCGGAGGAAGCCGACGCGCTCGACGAGCAGGCCCGCGTCGCCCTCCCGCGCGTGCAGCAGGCGCGCCTGCTCCGTGTTCAGCAGCAATGCGCGAAGCCGTTGCAGCGCCCGCACCGGACGGTTGCCGGCGGCCTCGAGCGCTTCATAGAGCGAGGCGCCGACGGCGGAAAGCGACGGCAGGGCCGTGGCCGCGATGGTGGCGTATTCCAGGCACATGGGCGTGTCGTCCGCGTAGCGCAGGCGGTGGAACCGGTATACCGGCGCGCCCGGGCTCAGCCTCAGCGTGAGCGCCTCCTCCGGCGTGACGGCGCCTTCGGAACGCTTGAGCCACTCGCTGCGCGGCGTGCGCCCGCGGGCACGCATGTCCTCCGAGAAGGACGTGAGCTTCGCGAAGTTCTTCTCGATGCGGGAACAGACGAAGTTGCCCGATCCCTGCCGGCGAACGAGCAGCCCCTCTTCCACCAGGCCGTCGATGGCCTTGCGGACGGTGATCCGCGACACCGACAGCTCCGAGGCGATCTGGCGCTCGGCGGGCAGCGCGTCGTCCGGGGCGAGGATGCGCGTCTCGATCGCCTCCCGGATGGAGCGCTGGAGCTGCTGGTAAAGCGGCAGCGCCCCTGAGGGATCCAGGGGCCTCAGGATCTCTGCTAATGAGGCCATGGAAAAGATGCTACCAGTGAAATACCAATTTGCAAACTCTTGACAAACTGGTAGCACATTGGTTTACATTGGTCGCGTATTGGCATCCAATCCACTTTTTTGGGGCAGTCCGGCGCATCTTTTAGCAACCCTGGGGGAGACATGAATTTCAAGCCAACACCCATTGCTTCTGCAGTCGCACTCGCTTTCGCGGGAATGGCCATGCAGGTGCATGCACAGCAGGCTCCTGCGCAGCCGCAGAAGAAGGCGGACGCGACGGAAACCATCACCGTAACGGGCACCCGCGCGTCGATCGAGAAATCCCTCGAGGCGAAGCGTAACTCCGACTCGGTGATCGAAGTGATCACCGCCGACGACATCGGCAAGCTGCCGGACAAGAACGTCGCCGACGCGGTGCAGCGCGTGCCGGGCGTGACGATCAGCTCGAGCGCCGGCGGCGAGGGCGGATTCGACGAGAACGATCGCGTCAGCATGCGCGGCACCAATCCCTCCCTCACGCAGACCCTCATCAACGGCCATTCGGTCGCCTCGGGCGACTGGTTCGTGCTCGACCAGGTGGGCCTCGTCGGCCGCAGCGTGAGCTACACGCTGCTGCCGTCGGAAGTGGTGGGCCAGGTGATCGTGCGCAAGAGCGCGACGGCCGACCTCGTGGAAGGCGGCGTGGCGGGCGCGGTGGATATCATCACGCGCAAGCCCCTGCAGTTCACGCAGCCGCTCACGGTCGAAGCCGCGGCCGGCACGGTGTACGCGGACCTTCCCAAGAAGTGGGACCCGCAATTCAACGCGTTGTTGAACTGGAAGAACGACTCCAATACGTTCGGCGTCCTGCTCCAGGGCTTCAGCGAGAAACGCCACCTGCGCCGTGACGGCCAGGAGCTGCTGGGCTACGCGCAGATCTCGCCCACCAGCGCCCTCGCGACGGCCAAGCCCGACCTCGCCAACGTCTGGTATCCCACGCTCATCGGCTCGGCGGAATTCGAGCAGGAGCGCATCCGCCGCGGCGGCCTGATCGACGTCCAGGTGAAGCC
>DATJVS010000107.1:0-5856 GCA_035501715.1 Usitatibacter sp. | reverse complement strand
CCCTGCGTGGTCGAGAGCGAGCAGCTCCAGATGGATGTCGCGGGGCAGCTTCGCGACATGACCAGGGAGCTGGGCATCCCGTTCATCTTCAAGTCCAGCTACGACAAGGCCAACCGCAGCTCCAGCAAGAGCTACCGCGGTCCCGGCATGCAGAAGGGCCTCGAGATCCTGGCCAAGGTGCGCAAGGAACTGGGTGTTCCGGTGCTCACCGACGTGCACACGACCGAGGAGATTCCCGAGGTGGTGAAGCACGTGGACGTGCTCCAGACGCCCGCGTTCCTCTGCCGCCAGACGGATTTCATCCATGCGGTGGCGCGCGCCGGAAAGCCCGTGAACATCAAGAAGGGCCAGTTCCTCGCGCCCGGCGACATGAAGAACGTGGTGGCGAAGGCGCGTGAAGCGAGCGGAACGGACAACATCATGGTCTGCGAGCGCGGCGCTTCCTTCGGCTACAACAACCTCGTCTCAGACATGCGCTCGCTCGCGATCATGCGCGAGACGGGCTGCCCCGTGGTCTTCGACGCGACGCACTCGGTGCAGCTGCCCGGAGGGCAGGGCACGTCCTCCGGCGGCCAGCGCGAATTCGTCCCCGTGCTCGCGCGCGCCGCGGTCGCCTCGGGCGTGTCGGGTGTCTTCATGGAGACGCACCCGGATCCCGCGAAGGCGCTCTCCGACGGGCCGAACGCGTGGCCGCTCGGGCTCATGAAGGCGCTCCTCGGCACGCTGAAGGAGATCGACGCGCTCGTGAAGAAGCGGGGTTTCGCCGAGTCCTCGCTTTGAAGACACTCGTCCTCGGCGCCGGCGGCATCGGCGGATATTTCGGCGGGCGCCTCGCGGAAGCGGGCCGCGACGTGACCTTCCTCGTTCGTCCCGGGCGGCGCGAGCAGCTCGCGCGCGACGGGCTCGTGATCGAGAGCGTCAACGGCAACGCGAAGCTTCCGGTGAAGACCGTGCTCGCCGGGGAATTGAAGCCGGGCTACGACGTGATCCTCTTCACGTGCAAGGCGTACGACCTGGATTCGGCGATGGACGCCATCGCGCCCGCGGTGACCGGCGATGCGGCGATCGTGCCGCTGCTGAACGGGCTCGCGCACTTCGACACGCTCGACGCGCGCTTCGGCGGCGCCCGCGTGATGGGCGGCACGGCGCAGATCAACGCGATGCTGCGCAAGGACGGCACGGTGGTCAATGGCGACGCGCTGCACCGAATCATCTTCGGCGAGCGCGACAAGCGCGAGACCGAGCGCGCGAAAGCGCTCGCGGCCGAGTTCGCCGGCACGAAGTGCGACGCCAAGCTCTCGCCCGACATCGTGCAGGAGCTCTGGGAGAAGATCGTGTTCCTCTCGGCGCTCGCGGCGGCCACGTGCCTTTTCCGCGGCAACGTGCGCGAGATCATGGCGGCGCCCGGCGGGCGCGAGGCGATGCTGCGCTTGCTCGAGGCCAACACCGAGATCGCCACGAAAGCGGGCCGTCCGCCGCGCGACGCGGTGATCAAGAGCGCCACCGAGCGCTTGACCGATCCCGCCGGCGAATGGAGCGCCTCGATGATGCGCGACATGGAAGCGGGCAACCGCGTCGAGGCCGACCACATCGTGGGCTGGATGCTCGCCAAGGCGCGCGAGTACGGCGTGGACGACGCGATGCTCTCGGCCGCCTACACGCACCTGAAGACCTACGAAGCCCGCCGCGCGGCCGGGCGGCTGCCGAAAGGCTAGCGACATGCGGATCGCGGTCGCCATTGCGATCGTCGGGCTGCTGATCGTCGCCTTCGCGCTTTTCAACTCGCATCCCGGGGTCACCGGGAAGGCGGCTTTCTCCCTGGCTTCCTCGACCGGCAGCGCCGCGAAGCGCGGCACGCTCACGCCCGACGCGGTGCTCGCGATCGCGCCGCCGAAACGCACGGCGGAAGCCGCCTCGTCCCGCAAGCTGCCGCCTTCGCTCCAGGAGTTCTACGAAGCGAAGTCGTATGCCGCGATCTACGCTCGCCTTTCGAAGTCCACGGCGCGCACGGGCGAGGAGGATTGGATGCTCGCGCAGATCCTGCAGCGCTGCGCGAAGTTCGCCGAGGACGAGCCCGAGCGGTTCAAGCCCTGGAAGCTCGGCAGTCCCGATGCCCGGTCGCGATTCGAAGCGTCGCTCGCCGCCAACGACGCCGATCGCGACAAGCGCCTCAAGGCATTCGATGGCATCAACTACGATCCCTGTGGCGATCTCTCGAACCTCGAGATGAGCCGCAAGGACGTGCGGGCGCTGCTGCAGGCGGGCGCCGATGCCGGCGACCCGAAGGCCAGGGCGGCGTTGGTGTCGTACGACGTCTCGGAGCAGAATCGCGGGCCCGACGGCAAGCTCCGTTGGGGACCCGACCAGACCCAGAAGATCAGCGACGCGCAGGTGGAAACGCTCAAGCAGGCGGTCGCGTCGGGCGATCCGTACGCGATGCGATCGGCGCTGATGACGCTCATGGGCGGCAACTACGGAAACTTCAGCCTGCGCGACGCCGAGGACCGGCCCCTCAATTTCGGCGCGCTGTGGCAGGCGGGCCAGCTCGTCGGATGCGACTACGGCTTCGACTGCGGGCCGAATGCGCAGTGGATCCAGCAGGGCTGCGCGTTCCAGGGCTATTGCGCGGCGAACAACCTCGCCGACTACATGATGTACTACATCTCGTCGCCCGCATCGTCGCAGATGATCGCGACGTACGAGAACGCCGTCCGCAACGCGGTGAACAACGGAGACTGGTCCTACTTCCACTTCTACCCGGGCCCCAACCCGGCGACCGCGGCCTACCAGGCCCCGAAGAGTCCCTAGGGCGCCGCATCCCTGCTAGCATCGGCTCGTGGATTCTCTGGGGGAGTTCGACTACATCATCGTAGGTGCGGGCAGCGCCGGCTGTGTGCTGGCCAACCGCCTCACGAAGGACGGGACCTCGAGCGTGCTGCTGGTGGAAGCGGGCGGCAAGGACGATTGGTACTGGATCGACATCCCCGTCGGCTATCTCTACACCATCGGCAACCCCCGAACCGACTGGTGCTACAAGACCGAAGCTGACGCCGGCCTGAACGGCCGCTCGCTGGGCTACGCGCGCGGCAAGGTGCTGGGCGGGTGCTCGTCGATCAACGCGATGGTGTACATGCGCGGGCAGCGCAGCGACTACGACCTGTGGCAGTCGCTGGGAAATCGCGACTGGTCGTGGAACGACGTGCTGCCGTACTTCAAGCGAGCGGAGAGGCACTTCGGCGGCGCGAACGAATTCCACGGCGCCGAGGGCGAGCTGCACGTGCAGGAGCCGCGCGTGCGCTGGGAGATCCTCGATGCGTGGCGCGACGCCGCGGCCGAATGCGGCATCCCGAAGGTCGAGGAATTCAACCGCGGCGACAACTTCGGCAACGCGTACTTCCACATGAACCAGCGCGGCGGCCGTCGCTGGAGCGCCACGCGAGCGTTCCTGCGGCCGGCGCTCGGCCGCGCCAACTTCACGCTCGTCACGAAGGCCCACGTGAAGCGCGTCGCCATCGAGGCGAAGGACGGCGTGAAGCGCGCCACGGGCGTCGAGCTCCAGGTGGAAGGCCGCGGCGCCATGATGGCCACCGCGCGCCGCGAAGTGATACTCGCCGCGGGCAGCATCGGCTCGCCGCAGCTGCTGCAGCTCTCCGGCGTGGGCCCGCGCGATCTGTTACAGAAATTCCATATTTCACTCACGCACGAGCTGCCGGGCGTGGGCGAGAATCTGCACGACCACCTCCAGATCCGCATGATGTGGAAGGTGAAGGGACCGACTCTCAACGAGCGCGCCAACCGCTGGACCGGCAAGGCCGCCATGGCACTCGAATACCTCTTCTTCAAGACGGGCCCGCTCACGATGCCTCCGTCGCAGCTGGGCGCGTTCGCCATGAGCGCGCCGGACGAGGCCACGCCCGACATCGAGTGGCACGTGCAGCCGCTCTCGCTCGACAAGTTCGGCGACGACCTGCATCCCTTTCCCGCGATCACGCCTTCGGTGTGCAACCTGCGCCCCACCTCGCGTGGGCACGTCCACATCAAGGGGACGGACCCCCTGGCCGCGCCGGAGATTCGCCTGAACTATCTCTCCACGCCCGAGGACCAGGCCGTCGCCGCGCGCTCCATGCGATTCACGCGCCGCATCATGGCGGCTCGCGCGCTCGCGAAATACGCGCCGGAGGAATGGCGCCCCGGGCCTGCGTGCGAAACCGATGCGGCGCTCGTGAAGGCCGCGGGCGACCTCGGCACCACGATCTTCCATCCCGTGGGCACCTGCCGCATGGGCCGCGACACGCACGCGGTGGTGGATGACCGGCTGCGCGTGCACGGCGTGAAGGGCTTGCGCATTATCGATGCATCCATCATGCCGCGCATCACGTCGGGCAACACCAATGCGCCCACGTACATGATCGCCGAGCGCGGCGCGGAATTCATCCTGAAGAACGCCGCATGAAATACCGCCTGCCCATCGCCATCGCCGTGTTCGTCGCCGTCGTGGCGGGCGTCTGGGCGTTGCTGCGCCCGCCGGAGCTGCCGGACTACGTCGCCCCGGGCCCGCGCGGAACGGGGCCGGACGGGCGCAAGGCGGCGGCACCCAAGCTCGGCGCCTCGAGCGTGCTCTCGATCGATCCGCGCGCCCGCGTGAAGGGCGCCGATGCGCCCTCGCCGCGGCGCACGCTCTACGGCGAGTTCCGCCGCAGCAAGAACTACAAGGCCATCTACGACCGGCTCAAGAACTCCCCCGAGGGCAAGACGCCGGAGGGCGAATTCGTGATGTACGAGATCCTCATGCATTGCGCCAGGATCACGGACCGCACCACGCGCCAGCCGCAGCAGCGCCCCACGACCGAGCAGTCGCGCGAGGCGTTCATCAACTCGATCCCGGACAACGACCCGCAGCGCGACAAGCGCATCGCCGCTTACGACGAGGTCACCGCCAATCGGTGCGCGGGCATGGAGGGCACCACGGTCTCGCAGGCGGACCTGAACGCGCTCCTCGCGGCGGCCGCGGCGGGCGGCGACGCCAAGGCCCAGGCGCTTTCCATCGAGCAGTCGCTCTGGTCCGAGCGCCGCGCGGCCGGCTCCGACGGCAACTGGGGCCGCGGCAGCGTCTCGCTTTCGGATGCGCAGGTCACGCAGCTTCGCCAGATCGCCTCCTCGGGCGACGGCGACGCGATGGTGATCGCGGGCCGCGTGCTTTCGCAGAACTGGCACGACTACCAGGTCCAGATCGGCGACAGCGGCATGCCCGTGGAGAACCGCGCGATGAACCAGGCGTTCCAGCTGCTCGCGTGCGACTACGGCTATGCGTGCGACGAGAGCAACCCTCGCATCCAGGCCGCGTGCGCGTACCAGGGGCACTGCAATGCGCAGAACCTCGCCGACTACATCTACTACTACGGCGCTTCCCCCAACGACTCGCAGCTCATGAGCCAGTACGAGTCGGTGCTGCGCAACGCCGTGCAGACGAACAACTGGTCGCAGGTGAACGTGATCCGCGGCCAGCCCGATCCGCCGGCGACGCCGCGTTTCATGTTCCAGCCTCCGGGGCCGTAGCCGTCCTGCGCGTCAGAAGCGCGCCTGTACCGTGAGGCGGAAAGTGCGCGGCTCCACGGGATGGAAGTGGATGTCGTTCACGCCCTCGGCGGGCTCTCCCGGCAGTCGCGACGCGTAGTAGTAGTCGATGTCGCTCGCGGCGCGATCGAGGAGGTTGAACGCGTCGAGGTTCACGCGCCAGTGCTCGTCGATGCGATACGACACGCGCGCGTTCACGAGCGTGGTCGATTGCGACCGCACGCTGTCGTCCTCGATCAGCGCCCGCGGGCCGAAGTAGCGCAGCTGCACGTTGCCCGACCA
>DATJVS010000106.1:0-21201 GCA_035501715.1 Usitatibacter sp. | reverse complement strand
CGGGATCTCGCGGTCGAGATTAACCGAACCTGGCGCGGCGTTCAGCCACTGAGGGGATCAGCGAGCGGGGAATTGGTGGCCTGGGGCGGAATTGAACCACCGACACATGGATTTTCAGTCCACTGCTCTACCAACTGAGCTACCAGGCCGGAAAGCCTGAAATTATAACCGTTTCGACCCTGCCGAAGCCACTGTCGGCCCCGCGCGGGCTCACCGGGGCCGGAGCTCCGCGGCGAGCGCCCGGCGATCCTCTTCGCCGAGCCCGGGACTGAAGCGCAGCAGGCGATCGAGGATGTCCTCGGTCTCGAAATAGGGCTTGCGGCACGCGAGATGGATGAATCCGCCCGGGGAAAAGTTGCCTTCCTCGTGGAAGACGAGCCGCACGCGCCACGCGCCCTTCTCGATCATCTCCTTGCAGTGGCGGCAGCGCGCCTGGCTCGAGGGCGAACGCTCGGCCCCGTCGATGCGCGGCACGCGGCGATGCTCGATGCCGAATCGCGCGGCGCGCTCGAGGCCTTCGCGATCGGCGACCTCTCCCGTCGCCGCGGCGATGCCGTCCAGCAACTCCTGCGGGATCTTGTACGCGGCACAGAGCGGATGGAACCAGTGCGTGACCTCGCCCTCGGCGAAGGGATTGGGCAGGCGCTCGCCGAAGCGGATCTCGCCCTTGGGCAACGCCTGCCTGCAGCCGCGGCACTTGGCGCGGCCGCTCGCTGCCGGCTCGAAGACGTGGGGCATGGCCGGATTGTCCCGCATAATCGCGGCCAGCATGAAACGCTACCTCTCGGTGGACGCGCTTCGCGGCGCGGCGGTCGCGTCGATGATCGTCGTGAATACGCCCGGCGACTGGAACCACGTCTATGCGCCGCTGCTGCATTCGGAGTGGAACGGATTCACGCCGACGGACCTCGTGTTTCCGCTGTTCCTCTTCATCGTGGGCGTGTCGATCGCGCTGGCGCCGGCGGCCGATGCCCGGTCGATCCTCGCGCGCGCGATGCGGATCGTCGTGCTGGGCCTTGCGCTGAACGCGCTCGCATGGTGGCTCCTCGACCGGCCGGCGTTGCGCCCATGGGGCGTGTTGCAGCGCATCGGCATCTGCTACGCGGCGGCCGCCCTCATCGCGACGTCGTCGAGGCCGCGCGCCCAGTGGATCGCGATCGCGGGATTGTTGCTGGGCTATTGGGCCGTGATGGCGCTCGGCGGATCGCTCGATCGCGAAGGCAATCTCGCGAGCCGCATCGACACGGCGTTGCTCGGCCGATTCAACTACGAGTACGACGCGGCCACGGGACTCGGCCACGATCCCGAGGGGTTGCTCTCGACGCTGCCGGCGATCGCGACGACGCTGCTCGGCGTGCGTGCGGGCGAGTGGTTGCGCGGCGATGACGTGCGTCGATTGATCGCGGCAGGGATCGCGGCGCTCGCGCTGGGCTTCGCCTGGTCGTTCGCATTCCCGCTCAACAAGAATCTCTGGAGCTCGTCCTTCGTGCTGTGGACGGCGGGATTGTCGTTCCTGATGCTCGGCGTCTTTCACTTCGCCATCGACCGCAAGCGCATGCCCGCATTCGGCCGGCGCTTCGGCGTGAACGCCATCGCGATCTACGCGGGCGCGTGGATCGTCGAGTGCGTGGGCGGCGCGACGGGAGCGAATGCGGCGATCGCGAACGCGATCCGCGGCGTGCTGGCGGATCCATACGCCGCCTCACTCGCCTACGCGCTTGGATTCGGCTTCTTCTGGTGGATCGTGGCGCTCGTGCTCGACAAGGCAGGCATTCGCCTGAGAATCTAGCGGGCCAGGCTCTCCGCCGCGCGCGCCACTCATTGCCCCTTCTTCATGCGAACGAGCAACGGGTTCGCGATGGGCGCGGCCACCCGCCGCAACGTGTTCGTGTCGCGATGATCGAACGCAGGCGTCTTGCCGCGGATGGCGAGGTCGGTGCGCGTCACGTACGTCCAGCTGCCGTCGTCGTTGAACGCGATGTCGATGCGGTAGTAGTCGGTGCGGAAGGCTTCCTCGAGGAACGTGGTCGAGCAGATCCCGAAGCGGGTGTCGCCCCGCTTCGCCTCGACCGAGATGCGCCTGTCGCCTGGCTTGGCCGTCCCGCCCGCGAGCACCACCTGGCCGCGCGGGATCGCGATGGTCTGCATGATCAATCCGGTGGCGGGCTCCCAGAGCCAGTAGCCCACCTGGTCGTGGAAGGTGATGGCTTCTTCCGGCGTGTTGATGTGGATGTGGTAGCGCAGGCCGTAGAGCAGCTGCGGCCCGTTGGGCTGCGGGTCGATCGGCTCCATGAGCACGTGCTCGGTGTACGCGCGCCGCTGCGGTCCGTCCGCCTTGGGATTGATGTCCACGCCCTGGTCCGATTGCCACTCGCCGGCGAGCGGCGCCAGGGGACCGAGGCTCGCGAGCGTGTCGGGCGAGAAATCTTCCGGCTCGGTGTAGATGTCGTCGGGGATTGCCATGCGGCGAGGATGCCACAAAAGAAAAGCCCCGCCGGAGCGGGGCTTTGAGGCCCCCGCCTTCGCGGGGGTGACGGGTCTTACATGTCCATGTCGCCCATGCCGCCCATTCCGCCGCCGCCGGGCATCGCGGGCTTCTCGTCCTTCGGAAGCTCCGCGACCATCGCGTCGGTGGTGAGGATGAGCGCGGCCACGGAAGCGGCGTTCTGCAGCGCGTAGCGCGTGACCTTCGTCGGGTCCAGCACGCCCATCGCCACCATGTCGCCGTACTCGCCCGTCTGGGCGTTGTAGCCGTAGTTGCCCTTGCCTTCGATCACCTTGGCGATGACCACGCTGGGCTCGTCGCCGGCGTTGCGGGCGATCTCGCGCAGCGGCTGCTCGATGGCGCGAAGGACGATCTTCACGCCGGCGGCCTGGTCTTCGTTGTCGGTCTTGATCTTGGCGATCGCGTCCTTCGTGCGCAGCAGCGCAACGCCGCCACCGGGAACGATGCCTTCTTCGACGGCGGCGCGCGTGGCGTGCAGCGCGTCTTCCACGCGGGCCTTCTTCTCCTTCATCTCGACTTCGGTCGCGGCGCCGACCTTGATCACCGCCACGCCGCCGGCGAGCTTCGCCACGCGCTCCTGGAGCTTCTCGCGGTCGTAGTCGCTGGTGGCTTCGTCGATCTGCTTGCGGATCGTCTCGACGCGGGCCTTGATCGTGTCTTCCTTGCCGGCGCCGTCGATTATCGTCGTGTTCTCCTTGCCCACCTCGACGCGCTTGGCCTTGCCGAGGTCCTTGAGCGCCACGTTCTCGAGCTTCAGGCCCAGCTCTTCGGCGATCACCGTGCCGCCCGTGAGGATGGCGATGTCTTCGAGCATGGCCTTGCGGCGGTCGCCGAAGCCCGGCGCCTTCACCGCGGTGGTCTTGAGGATGCCGCGCAGGTTGTTCACGACGAGTGTCGCGAGCGCTTCGCCGTCCACGTCTTCGGCGACGATGAGCAGCGGGCGTCCCGCCTTCGCGACCTGCTCGAGAACCGGCAGGAGATCGCGGATGTTCGAGATCTTCTTGTCGTGCAGCAGGATCAGCGGGTCATCCAGCACGGCGACCTGCTTGTCGGGGTTGTTGATGAAGTAGGGCGAGATGTAGCCGCGGTCGAACTGCATGCCCTCGACGAGGTCGAGCTCGTTGTCGAGGCCCTTGCCGTCTTCCACGGTGATGACGCCTTCCTTGCCCACCTTGTCCATCGCGTCGGCGATCGTCTTGCCGATCTCCGGGTCCGCGTTGGCGGAGATGGAGCCCACTTGCGCGATTTCCTTGGAGTCCTTGCAGGGCTTGGAGAGCTTCTTGAGCTCCTCCACCGACACGGCCACGGCCTTGTCGATGCCGCGCTTGAGATCCATCGGGTTCATGCCGGCGGCGACGAACTTCATGCCTTCGGCGACGATCGCCTGCGCGAGCACGGTCGCGGTCGTGGTGCCGTCGCCGGCCACGTCGGAAGTCTTCGAAGCGACTTCCTTCACGAGCTGCGCGCCCATGTTCTCGAACTTGTCCTTGAGCTCGATCTCCTTCGCGACCGACACGCCGTCCTTGGTGACGGTGGGGGCGCCGAACGAGCGCTCGAGCACGACGTTGCGGCCCTTCGGGCCCAGGGTCACCTTGACCGCGTCGGCCAGGATGTTCACGCCCACGATCATGCGGTTGCGGGCGCTCTCTTTGAATTTGACGTCTTTGGCTGCCATGTTGGGTTCCTCTTGGATTCGATATGTCTGGTGATCAGTTCACGACGGCCATGATGTCTTCCTCGCGCATCACGAGGAGCTCGTCGCCGTCGATCTTCACGGTGGTGCCGGAGTACTTGCCGAAGAGGACCTTGTCGCCGACCTTGAGGTCGACCGGGGAGACTTTCCCGTCGTCGTTCTTCTTGCCGGGGCCGACGGCGAGCACTTCGCCCTGGTCGGGTTTCTCGGCGGCGGTATCGGGGATCACGATGCCCGAGGCGGTCTTACGCTCTTCCTCGAGGCGCTTGATGATCACGCGGTCGTGCAGCGGGCGCAGTTTCATGGTTTTCGACTCCTTTGTTCGAAGGGGCCGGACTCCCCGGGGAACTGCCCGACGGACGACGCGGCCTCGGTTGGATTTTGGGGCCGAGGGCGAGCCTAGCACTCACCCTCAACGAGTGCTAATAATAGGCTCCGTTCCCTGCGATTTCAAGCCTCTCGCAGGGGAATGTGAGCGCAAGCTAACTTAGAGTGGAGGAACGCCCAAACCGGTAGACGAACTTGCGGGCGTCGCGGTTGCGGTGCGGGCGCGTGGGCTGGGCGAGGTATGGGCACGGCGGGTTGCGATAGCCGCCCTCCTCGAGCGTCGAGTCCTCGGCAATCTCCGCCCAGACGCCGCCGCGCACGGGACGGAAGAGCCACTGCAGGTAGCCCGAGCGCGAGGCCGCCTCGATGAGGCCCTCGGCATCCGGCACTTCGGCCACCACCGGCGGATGCCCGTCGATCGAAAGCGGGATCGATCCGAAGGCGCTCATGCACTCGACCGATTCCTGTTCCGGTGCACCGGGGCGTACGAACGGCAACGCTTCGGTGCGTGCGAGGTCCCACGCGCCCAGCTCCCAGGCCACATCCAGCACCTCGTTTTCCAGCTGATCGATGCGGTCCCAACGCTCGTTCACCTGGAGCGCGGAGCTGGGCACCGGCTGGTATGAAACGACGCCGGCGTCCTCGGACTCCGCGAGGCGGTTCTCGACGAAGCCGTGCCAGTGCAGCGTGAGCACGACCGGCGTATTGGCGTAAGGAACGGCCGCAACCGTGACCGCCACCAGGGGCAGGCGATTGGAGACCAGCTGCGTTTCGATGCAGTCGAGCAGGTGCATTCGATATCCTCCGGCCGTTGTTCACGCCTTGTCGCACGAAACGTGCCCGGAATGTTGCTAGCACTCGCGCGAGGCGGTTGCTACAGTCGAAAAACAACGTGTGACGCGCTTAACGGTTGATTTTTCCGGATGGAAGATAGAATGTTTCAATCGATGTCCGGGGGAGATTCGGCAAGTGCCACTGCTTGGAAACGCCGAGAAGGGTGAGCTCGAGCGCCTCACGCTAGTGCGGCTGAAGGAGTACTACGGCAAGAACGGGCCCGGCGCGCTCCTCGTCGAAGGCGTGCGCGTCGTGGTCACCGTGGACGGCGTCCGCGTCGACGAGGGCGAGACGCAGGATCCGCTCGCCGCCGTGGAAGTCCGGTCGCTCTTCACCGCGCTTTGCTACATCACCGGCGGCACCATCGCGCTGCCGCCCGATTCCCTCGAGACACTCGCCACCGAGGCGACCAGCGCCGCCGCGCAACAGATCAATCGCATCGCCGCGGCCTGATGTAACCTCGGGTCCATGACCAACCGCGAGATGGTCGACCGCAGCCTCGCGGCCGTGTGGCACCCGTGCACCCAGATGAAGGCGCACGAGCGCTTCCCCCTCGTGCCGGTGTCGCGCGCCGAAGGGGTGTGGCTCCACGACTTCGACGGCAGGCGCTACCTCGACGCGGTGAGCTCGTGGTGGGTGAACCTCTTCGGCCACGCGCATCCCGCGATCGACGCGGCCGTGCGCGACCAGGTAGGCCGGCTCGAGCACGTGATGATCGCGGGCTTCACGCACGCACCCGTCGTCGAGCTCGCCGAGCGGCTCTCGAAGATCGCGCCAGGAAAGCTCGGCCACGCGTTCTTCGCCTCCGACGGCGCTTCGGCCGCGGAGATCGCCCTCAAGATGGCGTTCCACTACTGGGCCAACCTGGGCGATCGCGGCAAGCGCCGCTTCGTCTCGCTCGAAGGCGGCTATCACGGCGAGACCGTGGGCGCGCTCGCGGTCACCGACGTGGCCATCTTCCGCGATGCCTACGCGCCGCTCGTGCGCGAATCGATACTCGTGCCCTTCCCCGCCGATGCGCGCTCCGCGGGCGATGCGCTGGAGCGACTGCTCGCCGAGCGCCACCACGAGATCGCGGCGGCGATCGTCGAGCCCCTCGTGCAGGGCGCATCCGGCATGCGCATGTACTCGCCCGAATACCTGAAACGGGCGCGCGAGCTTTGCACCCGCTACGGCGTGCTGCTGGTGGCCGACGAGATCATGACGGGCTTCGGGCGCACCGGGACGATGTTCGCGTGCGAGCAGGCCGGCATCGCGCCCGATCTGCTGTGCCTCTCGAAGGGAATCAGCGGCGGGTACCTGCCGCTTTCGTGCGTGCTTTCCACCGACGCGATCTACGCGGCGTTCTACGACGACGATCCGCGCCGCGGATTCCTGCATTCCCACTCGTACACCGGCAACGCCCTCGCCTGCCGCGCGGCCTGCGCCGTGCTCGACCTCTTCGAGCGCGACGGCGTCATCGCCGCGAACGCCGCCAAGGCCGCGCGTTTCACGAGCGCCGCCGCGCCGCTCGCAAGGCACGCGCGCGTGCGCAACTTCCGCCACCTCGGCATGATCTGGGCCTTCGAGGCCGCGACGAGCGATCCGGCCTTCGCATCGCGCGCGTTCGCGATGGCGCTCGAGCGCGGCGTGCTGCTTCGTCCCATCGGCAACACGGTGTACTTCATGCCGCCCTACGTGATCGACGACGCCCAGTTCGCCATGCTGGTCGAGACGTCGATCGCGATCGTGGAGGAGCTCGCGCGATGAGGCTCGCGGCGCTCGTGTTCACGCTGGCGCTGCCCGCCGCGGCCGCCATGCGCGGGCTGCCGCCTTCCGTGCACGACGCGCTCGCGCGCGCCGGCGTTCCCGACAGCGCGGCGGCCGTCGTCGTCGAGCCGGTCGAATCCGGCACTCCCGTCGTCGCGCTTCGCGCCGACGCCCCCGTGAATCCCGCGTCGGTGATGAAGCTCCTCACCTCGTACGCCGCGCTCGACCTGCTCGGGCCCGCGTTCACGTTCAAGACGGACGTGCTGCTCGCGGGCGAGCTCTCCGCCGATGGCGTCCTGGATGGCGACCTCGTGATCCGCGGCGGCGGCGATCCCAAGCTCACCTACGAGCGCGTGTGGCAGCTCATGCACGCGCTTCGCTCGCGCGGCCTGCGCGAGGTGAAGGGCGACATCGTGATCGACCGCAGCTACTTCACGGCCCCGGCCTACGATCCCGGGCGATTCGACAACGAACCGAAGCGCGGCTACAACGTGGGCCCCGACGCGTTCCTCGTGAACTTCCAGGCGGTGCAATTCCACTTCGCCCCGGAAGGCGACACGGTGCGCGTCACGGCCGAGCCCGACCTGCCCTCCGTCGAGATCGCCACGCGCGTGAAGGTGGTGAAGGAGCCGTGCGGATGGTGGCGGCGCAACCTCCAGTACGACGTGCAGCAGAACGGCATGCTCGCGCTCGTGAGCTTCTCCGGCACGATGCCCTCGGAGTGCGACGAGAAGACCTTCACCCTCGCCGTGCTGGATGCGGCGGCCTATACGGAAGCGGTGCTGCGCTGGACGTGGAGCGAAGCCGGCGGCGTGCTTCGCGGCAAGGTGCGGGCGGGCAAGGCGCCCGACAACGCGCGGCTTTTCTACCGCGACGAGTCCGAACCGCTGGAGAACCTCGTCCGCGACATGAACAAGTTCTCCAACAACGTGATGGCGCGGCAGATCTACCTCGCGCTCTCGGCGCAGAGACCGGGCGAGCCTGCAAGCGAAGCGGCGAGCGAGGCGATCGTGCGCGACTGGCTCAAGTCGAAGTCCATCGACGCGCCCGGCCTCGTGATCGACAACGGCTCGGGGCTGTCGCGCGAGACCCGCATCACGGCGGGCACGCTCGCGGCGCTGCTGCGAAGCGCGTGGGCGAGCCCGTACATGCCCGAGCTCGCCTCTTCCCTTCCGCTGTTCGGCACCGACGGAACGTTGAAGCTTCGCCCGGCGTCGGGCGCGGCGGGCCACGCGCACCTGAAGGGCGGGACGCTGAACGGCGTGCAGAGCCTCGCCGGCTATGTGATCGACGTCAAAGGCAGGCGCTGGATCGCGGTGATGATCGTGAACCACGGCAACGCGAATGCGGCGCAGCCCGCGCTCGACGCGTTGGTCGAATGGGTGCACGAGGGAGCGCCGCGATGAACGAAGAGGTCCTCAACCAGCCCCCGCCCCTCGAAGGCTACGATGCCTTCACCGCGGACCCGTGGCTCGAAGCGGCGGTGAAGCGCTCGGAGCTTGCGGGCCTCGAGCGCAAGGCGACCGAGCTGGGCGTCTTCGTGGGCTCGGCCGAGGCGCAGGCGCTCGCCGCCGCCGCCAACCGCAACGCCCCGCAGCTGAAGACCCACGATCGCTTCGGCCGCCGCATCGACCTGGTCGAGTACGACCCCGCGTATCACGCGCTCATGGCGCGCGCCATTTCCTCGGGCGTGCATTCGCTCGCGTGGAAGGCGGAGAAGAATGGCTTCTGCGCGCGCGCGGTGCTCTGCTACCTCTGGAACCAGCTGGAGCAAGGCACGTCCTGCCCGATGACGATGACTTTCGCGTCGATACCCGTCTTCGCGCACGCCCCGGCGATCGCGCATCACTGGAAGCCCAAGGTGCTCGCGGACTCCTACGATCCGCGCCCCGTCCCCGTCGAGGAGAAATCCGGCGCGACAGTCGGCATGGCGATGACGGAGAAGCAGGGCGGCTCGGACCTGCGCGCCGTGCGCACCACGGCGACTGCGTCGGGCGAAGCGTATCGCCTGGAGGGTCACAAGTGGTTCTGCTCGGCACCCATGAGCGACGCTTTCTTCACGCTGGCGAGGTTGCCGGAGGGCGTCACGTGCTTCTTCGTGCCGCGCTCGCTTCCCGACGGCACGAGGAACGCCTTCGCCATCCAGCGGCTCAAGGACAAGTGCGGAAACCGCTCGAACGCATCCTCCGAGATCGAGTACCACGGCACGCACGCGTGGCTCGTGGGCGAGCCGGGCCGCGGCATCGCCACGCTGATCGAGATGGCGCACCACACGCGCTTCGACATCGTGGTGGCCGTGGCGGCGATGATGCGCGCGGGACTGAACCAGGCGATCCACCACGCCCGGCACCGCGCGGCCTTCGGGAAGAACCTCGTGGAGCACGCGCTCATGTCCAACGTGCTCGCGGACCTCGCGCTGGAGACCGAGGCGGCGACACTGCTCGCGTTTCGCCTCGCACAGGCCTTCGACGCCTCGGCGCGCGATGCGCGCGAGCGCGACCTGCAGCGCATCCTCACGCCGATCGCCAAGTATTGGCTCTGCAAGCGCATGACGCCGGTGGCGTTCGAGGCGATGGAGTGCCTCGGCGGCAACGGCTATGTCGAGGAAGCGCCGCTCGCGCGGCTCTATCGCGAGGCGCCGCTGAACGGCATCTGGGAAGGCAGCGCCAACGTGATCTGCCTGGACGTGCTGCGCGCCATCGATCGCTCGCCCGAGTCCCTCGCCGCGCTCGTGAAGGAAATGGCGGCCGGGGAAGGCGATTGGATCGATAGGCGCCTCGCCGGAGTGAAGGCCGCGCTCGTCGATCCGGACGTGGCCGAATCCCAGGCCCGCGCGATCGTCGAGACGCTCGCCAAGTGCGTCCAGGCCTCCCTCATGCGGCGCTACTCGGACGAAGCCTCGGCGGACGCATTCGCCGAGTCGCGGCTGGGCGACGATGGCCTGCGCGCGTTCGGCACGCTCGCTTCGGGCGTCGATACCGGCGCGATCGTGGAGCGCGCGGCGCTGCGCATCTAGTCGACGCCCGCCTCCTCGATGGGCGCGACCTTGAGCACGCGCGACGCGATGGTGCTCGTCGCGAGGGCCGCGACCACCGCGGCGAGGAATCCCATGGCGGTGCCCAGCGCGACCACGCCCGACGAGATCGCGAAGAAGAACGCGGTGAATCCCGAGAGCCCCACCACGAATCCGCGAGTCAGGCGCGCCACCGCATCGGCGCCGTAGAGCGCGAGGGTGAAGGGCGGCATGATCGATCCGGTGACGGGCACCGACAGCAGCACGCCGCTCACGACGGGACCGAACACGTTCGAGCCCCAGAGGATCGCGATGGCGAGCGCCAGCGCCGCGGCGAGCCGAAGGCGCAGCTCCACGGGCGGCACCGAAGGCGGCGGCGCATCCTCGCGCGGATGCGGCAACGCGCGCCACGCGGCCGCGAGTCCCAGCACGGCGAGCAGGAGCGCCACGGGCGGCGAGAGCGGCAGGAAAGCGACGATCATGGCCGCCGCCGCGAAGCACGCCCAGCCGCCCACGAGCGCCACGGGCCAGCGGTGCCGTTGCGCGAGACGGGCAAACGCGATGAGGTACACGCCCTGCGCGACGATCGCCGCGAGCGTGACCGTGGCCGAGCGCGCGGCGAACTCCGTGCCGTGGTCGAGCGCGAGGTAGAGCGTGATGGGCCCGCCGATCAGCGGGAATCCGCCGAGATAACCGGACACCGAGTGGCCCCACTTGCGCGCGGCGAGGCTCGCGAGCCACACCGCCGTGGGAACGAGCGCCAGGCGCAGCAGCGTCTCGACGCTCACCGCTTCGGGCGGTTGCCGCCGCGCACCATGTGGTACTCGTAGAGGCGGCACTCGAGGGCGCCGTTGTAGAGCACGGTCTTGCGGGAAGCGTGCAGGCGGACGAGGCGCGCGAGCTCGGGGTCGCCCGAGAAGATGTACGCCGTCCATCCGGAGAATTTCTTCTTGAGCAGGTCGCCCAGCTTCGGGTAGAACTCGGCGAGCTTCTCCTTCTCGCCCAGGCGAATGCCGTAGGGCGGATTGGTGACGATGACTCCGTGCCCCGAAGGCGCCGAAAGCTCGAGCAGGTTCGCCTGCTTGAGTGTCACCGCGCTTTCGAGCCCGGAATCGCGAAGGTTCAACGCGGCGTGCCCGAGGGACCGGCCGTACAGGTCGGATCCATAGATCGGGAGGGGCTCCGCGGCCTTCTCGGATTTCCTCGCGTTGGACAGGAGCCGATCCCAGGTCTGAGCGTTGAATCGCGCGAGCTTCTCGAACGCGAAGGATCGCTCGCGGCCCGGCGCGCGCCCGAGCGAGATCTCGGCCGCTTCGCTGAGGAACGTGCCGCCGCCGCACATGGGGTCGAGCAGCGGCGTGCCCGGGCGCCATCCCGCGATGCGCAGGATTCCCGCGGCGAGGTTCTTCTTGAGCGGCGCTTCTCCCACGTGGTCGCGGCGGCCGCGGCGGAAGAGCGAGTCGCCGCTGGTGTCGACGTAGAGCGCGCATTCCTTCTCGTCGAGGAACGCATGCACGCGCAGGTCCGGCGAACGCGCGTCCACGTTGGGCCGCCGCCCGGTGGCGCTGCGGAAATGGTCCGCGATCGCGTCCTTCACGCGCAGCGTCACGAAGTCCAGGCTCTTCACCGGGCTGCGATGCGCGTTGGTCTCCACCTTGAACGTCCGGTCGGCCGTGAAGTAGTGGTGCCAGCGCACGGCCGAGGCGGCCTGGTACACGTCCTCCTCGTTGCGGTAGGGCGCCTTGGTGACGCGCCAGAGGATCCGGCTCGCCACGCGCGAGTAAAGATTCGTCACATAGACGAGGTCGAAGGCTCCGTCGAAGGAGACGCCCGCGTCGGCGGCGACGCAATGCTGCGCGCCCAGGCCTGCGAGCTCCTCGGCGAGCGCCGGGGCGAGCCCCCGCGGACAGGGGGCGAAGAAATAATGGGCACTCGTGTCCTGTTTAACCAGGATGCGGGGCTTCGCCTCCCCGGGCATCAGAAGGGCTTCACGACCGCCAGCACCACGATCGCGATGAGCAGCACCGTCGGCAGCTCGTTCACCCACCGGTAGAAGACGTGGCTGCGGGTGGGGGCGCCGCGGGCGAAATCGCGGGCGATGCTGCCCATCCAGAAGTGATAGGCCACCAGGAGGGCCACGAGGAAGAGCTTCGCGTAGAGCCACCCGCCGGTGAATCCGTAACCCAGCCACAACCACGTGCCGAACACGATCGTGGCCACCATCGCCGGGGTCATGATCCCCCGGTAGAGCTTGCGCTCCATGACGATGAACCGATCCCGGGAAGCGCTGTCAGTGGACATGGCGTGGTACACGAACAGCCGGGGCAAATAGAAGAGGGCCGCGAACCACGCGACCATCGCGATGATGTGCAGGGATTTGATCCACAGCATGGGCCTATAATTTTACAGTGATGTCCAGATCCGTTACCGCTTTCCTTCTCGCCCTGGCCGCGCTCGGCGCCGCCCAGGCCCACGCCGCCCCATCGCTCAAGACCGAGCACGTCGAGGCCGAGCTTGTCACCGACGACGCGAGCGCCCAGCCGGGCAAGCCCACGCTGGTGGGATTGAAGCTGCGCATCGCGGCCGGATGGCATACGTACTGGAAGAATCCCGGCGATTCGGGGCTGCCCACGAAGATCCAGTGGACGCTGCCGGAAGGATGGAAGGCGGGCGCGATCCAGTGGCCGTATCCGGAGCCGCTGCCCGTGGGGCCGCTCATGAACTACGGCTACGACGACGAGGTGGTGCTGCTCGCCGAGCTCACGCCGCCCGCCACGGCGCCCGAGGGGAACGCGCCCATCAAGGCCCACGCGGAATGGCTCGTGTGCAAGGACATCTGCGTCCCCGAGAAGGGCGACCTCGACATCGCGCTCCCGGTATCGAAGGCGCAGCCCGGGAAGAACCCGATGTTCCAGGCGCACATCGAGCGCGCGAAGAACCAGCTGCCGATCGACGTCGCCGGCTGGACGAGCGAAGCGTCGATGAGCGCGGGCGCGCTGGTCGTGCGGCTCACCGCGCCCGAAGGCGCCGAGCCCCCCGCGAGAGCCCATTTCTTCCCCGAGCGCGAGGGCCTGATCGAGCCGGCCGCGCCCGAGAAGCTCACGCGCGCCGGTCGCGCGCTCACCATCGAGATGAAGCTCGCGGACCCGCCGCCCGCGGACCTGAAGGCGCTCAGGGGCGTGGTGGTCTCCGACAGCGGCTGGAAAGGCTCCGATGGGCGCAAGGCGATGAACGTCGCGGCGAACGTGGGCACCGCGCCTCTGGCATCCGTCGGCGGCTCCACCGAGTCGCGCGTGGGTGAAAGCGTGGGCGGCAGCACGTGGGCCGCGCTCGCGTTCGCGTTCATCGGCGGCGTGCTGCTCAATCTCATGCCGTGCGTGTTTCCGGTGCTGGGCATCAAGGTGATGGGGTTCGTGCGCCACGCGCACGGCGACGAGCGCGCGATGCGGATGCAGGGCCTGGTGTTCTGCGCAGGCGTGGTGCTCTCGTTCCTCGTCCTCGCGGGCCTCATGCTGCTGTTGCGCGCGGGCGGCCTGCAATTGGGCTGGGGCTTCCAGCTGCAATCGCCGGTGTTCGTGACGCTGCTCGCCGCGCTCTTCTTCGTGCTCGCGCTGAACCTCTCGGGCGTCTTCGAGTGGGGCGCCTTCGCGCAATCGATGACCTCCAACCTCTCGGCGCGCGGCCGCTACGCGGACGCTTTCCTTTCCGGCGTGCTCGCCACGGCGGTGGCCACGCCTTGCACGGCGCCGTTCATGGGTGCCGCAGTGGGATTCACGATCACGCAGGACTCGCTTCATTCCCTCGCCGTATTCGCGACCATCGGCCTGGGCATGGGCGTGCCGGTGCTCGCGCTCTCGTATTTCCCCGCGGCACTGAAGCGGCTTCCCAGGCCCGGCCCGTGGATGGAAACTTTCAAGCAGGTGCTGGCCTTCCCGCTCTATGCGACGGTCGCGTGGCTCACGTGGGTGCTGGGCGCGCAGGCCGGCAACGACGCGGTGCTCGCCCTCCTCGCGGGCCTCGTGCTGGTCGCGCTGGGCGCATGGATGCAGGGGCGCGCGGCCAGCGCAAGCGGCATCTGGCGCTCCACGCTCGCGGCGATCTTCGTGGCCGTGGGCATCCTGGTCGCGGTTCCCAGCTCGCCCAACGAGCGCGAAGTGCCCATGGCCAAGGACGAGACATGGCAGGAGTGGTCGCCCGAGAAGGTGAGGACGCTGGTGGCATCCGGACGCCCGGTGTTCGTCGACTTCACGGCGGCTTGGTGCGTGACCTGCCAGGTGAACAAGCGCGTGGCGCTCTACAACATCCAGGTGGCCAAGGCGTTCGCCGCGCGCGACGTGGTCACCCTCAAGGCGGACTGGACGCGGCAGGATCCGCGCATCACCGCCGCGCTCGCTTCCCTCGGCCGCAACGCCGTGCCCGTGTACGCGTTCTACGTTCCGGGCGAGACGGAACCGCGGCTCTTGCCCGAAGTGCTCACGCCGTCACTCGTGCTGGACGAGATCAACCGGCTGCCCGCGGCGAGAGTCGCGTCGGCCGCGCCCCACTGAAGCGAAAGGAACTGCCATGAAGCCCCTCGCCCTGCTGGCGCTCGCCGCGTTTTCCGGCGCCGCCATCGCCGCCGCGCCCCCGGGCCGGCCCGCGCCGGAATTCACGCTGACCGACCTCGACGGCAAGCCCGCGAAGCTCGAGGACTACAAGGGCAAGACCGTGGTGCTCGAGTGGAACAACTTCGGCTGCCCCTTCGTGCAGAAGCACTACCGCAGCGGCAACATGCAGGCGCTGCAGAAGCGCTACGCGAAGGACGTCGTGTGGCTCACGCTCAACTCGACGAGCAGGTCGAGCCGCGACTACCAGGAGCCCGCGGCGCTCGCGAAGGAGCTCGCGACGTTCCACGCGCAGCCGGCGCGCTACCTCATGGACGACCCGGGCACGGTGGGCATGGCGTACGGCGCCAAGGCCACGCCGCAGATGGTCATCATCGATCCGTCGGGCAAGGTGGCCTACAACGGCGCCATCGACGACACGCCCTCCACGCACCTCGAGGACGTGAAGACCGCGAAGAACTACGTGGTGGCCGCGCTCGAGGAGATGAAGGCCGGCAAGCCCGTGTCGGTCGCTTCCACCACGCCCTACGGCTGCTCGATCAAGTACCGATGAAGCGAGCCGCCGCCACGATGTTCGTCGCCGCTTCCTTCCTCGCCGGAGGCTGCGCGCCGCTTTTCGTGCAGAGCCCCGGCGAGGGCCTGAGCCCCGTGAACGCCGTGAAGGACGGCGACGACGCGCACCTGATCCTCTTCGGCTACGACGTGGTCAACTACTTCACCGACCACAAGGAAGCCAAGGGCTCGCCCGAGTTCAGGAGCGTGTACAAGGACGTGACCTTCCGCTTCGCCTCGGCCGAGCACAAGAAGCTCTTCGACGAGTCGCCGGAGAAGTACATCCCGCAGTTCGGCGGTTACTGCACCGACGGCATCGTGTACGGGATCCCGTGGGGCGGCGACGCGGACACCTGGTCGATGATCGACGGCAAGCTCTACATCTTCGGCGGCCAGGGCGCCAAGGATGCGTTCATGCTGCACCCCGAGCGCAACCTCGCGCTCGCCCACAAATACTGGAACGACGAGGTGAACGGCTCCAACGCGTTCGTGCAGCGCGCCTATCGCCTCACGTGGCGCGTGCCGCACTACAAGAGCGGCAAGGAGCTCGCCGACGAGGTCGCGGCCGCGAAGGCCGCCGGCACCCTGAAGGAGCTGGGCTCCGGGTCCCCCGCGAAATAAGGGCCGTCCCGCGTGTGAGATATTCGCCGTCTCCGGCGAATAACGCGGCATGGCCCCTCCCGACGACGCCCGCTTCCTCGCGCTGCTGAACGAGCATCGCGCGATCCTTCACAAGGTCGCGTACGGCTATTGCCGCGACCGCGAGGACCGCGCCGACCTGGTCCAGGAGATGGCGATCGCGCTGTGGCGCTCGTTCCCGCGCTTCGACGGCCGCGTGAAGTTCTCGACCTGGGCGTACCGCGTGGCGATGAACGTGGCCATCTCGCGGCTGCGCGGGGAAGGCCGGCGAGTCCGCGACACGGTTCCCATCGACGAGCTCGCCATCGAGCCCGGCGGCGAGGATCCGATGCTCGAGGGCGCCGGCGACAACATGCGCGTGCTGCGCCGCCTCATCGACGGCCTGGACGATCTCAACCGCGCGCTGATCCTGCTCTACCTCGATGGCCACACCTCGGAGGAGATCGCCGAGATCGTCGGCATCACCCCCGGCAACGTCACCACCCGCGTGAACCGCCTGCGCCAGCGGCTGCAGGAGGAGTTCGCGCAACTCGACAAGGAGACCGCATGAGCCCCACCCTCGAAGAGCTTCGCGACGAATGGGCCGGCCAGAGCCGGCGACTGGACGAGCGCCTGCGCCTCGCCTCCAACGTGCTTCGCGACGAATGGATCGAGCGCCACCGCGAGCGCGTGCGCAAGGCGAGCGAGTTCGGCGCGTTCAACATGGCCGTGTGGATCGCGACCATGGCGATGCTGGGCCTGTTCCTCGCGCATCATGCCGGCGCGCCCGCGCTCTTCGCCACGGCGTTCGTGCTCGACGCATGGGTCGTCGCCGCGGGCGTGGCGGCCCTGCGCCAGCGCCACGCGCTCGAGAAGCTCGACTACGGCCGTCCGCTCGTGCAGCTGCAGTCCGAGATCGAGGCGCTTCGCATCGCGCGCATCCGCACGTTCAACTGGGCGTTCCTCACGGGGCAGATCGTATGGTGGATCCCGTTCGCGGTCGTCGTGTTCGCGGCGCTCACCGGGTTCGACCTGTATTCGTCGCCGGATTTCGTGACCTTCGCGGCGTGGAACATCGCCGGCGGCATCGCGTTCATCCCGCTCGCGCTATGGGTCTCGCGGCGCTACGGCGAGCGGCTGTCGAAGATCTCGTGGGTGCGCCATGTGGCCGACTCCATCGCCGGCCGCGACATCGCCGCGGCGAAGGAGTATCTCGAGAAGCTTCGCCGGTTCGATTCCGAATCGGCCTAGACCGATCGAACTAGGCGCGCACCCAGCGTTCGACGACCTCGCGCAGCACGTGCAGCTTGCGGTGGAAGAAATGCTCGCCGCCGGCCACGACGACCACGGGCACGTCCCTCGCCGCGGCCCACGCGATGGAATCGGAAAGCGGCACGGTCTCGTCGAGGTCGCCGTGGATCACGATCGTGTTCGAGGTGGTGTGCCTTCCCGGCGGGCCCAGGTTCGGGTCGTGCGGATCGGGCGGCTCGCCGAAACCCTGGCCGGTGAAGCGCCGGAAGCCCGGAGCGACCAGGACGAGCTGGTCGAAGTCGGCACGCGAGCTCGCGCGCGTGGCCACCGCGCCGCCGAACGAGAATCCCGCGATGAGGAGCGGCTTTCCCCTCCACTCGCCTCGCGCGTGCTCGATCACCTTCAACATGTCGTCGGTCTCGCCCCGGCCCTCGTCGTGCGCGCCGGCCGAAGCGCCGACGCCGCGGAAGTTGAAACGATAGGTCGCCGCGCCCGACTCGACGAAAGCCTTCGCAAGCGTGGTCACCACCTTGTTGTCCATGGTGCCGCCGAAGAGCGGATGAGGATGCGCGATCACCGCGACCGCGCGCGGCGAGTCGGGAAACTGCGTCGCGACCTCGATCGCGCCCGCGGCGCCCGAGAGCTCCGCCTTCGCGCTCGCCGCGGGCACCTAGATCCTCAGGCGCTCGACGACGCGGCCGTTCACGAGGTGCTCTTCCACGATCTCGTCGATGTCCTCCTTGTCGACGTACGTGTACCAGACGCCCTCGGGATAGACCACGATGCAGGGGCCTTCCTCGCAACGGTCGAGGCAGCCCGCGTTGTTGATGCGCACCTTGCCCTCGCCCGCCAGGCCGAGCGCCTTCACGCGGCCTTTCGCGTAGCCGCGCATCTCGTCGGCATTGTGGCGCGCGCAGCATGCCTCGGGCGCCTCGCGGCGGTTGGTGCAGAAGAAGACGTGATGCTTGTAGAAGCTCATGGATTCGATTCTACCTCGCGCCTCCCGTGCAGGAAGAGCGCGATGAGGTATGCGACCGCCGCGAAGGGCCACACCTCGTGGAGGAACCGCGTGAGCGTGGTGAAGTTGGCGAGCTGGCCGTAGGGCCAGCGGAAGACGCGCAGCAGCTCGTCGAGCGAGCTGTACGCGCCCACGATCTTGGCGAAGAGCGCGCCGGCGAGCACCAGCACCAATGCGAGGTAGGTCCGTGCCGTGCGCCTGAAGCGCCGCGTGGGCACGAGCAGCAGCACGCCCACCACGAGGCCCACCACCCGCCCCGCGCTCACCCACTCCTCGGCGAGGCGCGGCTGGAGCATGAACGAGGCCGAGGTGAACTTGAGCCACAGCGCCGTGGAAAGGAGCACCAGCGTCACGCGCAGCGCTCCCCGCTCGCGCGCGAGCAGCACCGAGACGAACAGGCCGAAGCCCCACACGCTCATCGCCACGGCGGCCGACTGCAGGATCGCGAGGTCGTCCATGTCGATGCCGCTGCCCACGATGTTGCCCGCGCCGAAGAAGGGCAACGCCGGATTCAGTTGCGCGATGAGCCACACGCCCACCAGCACGAGGCCCGCGTCGCCCCAGCTGCCCGGGACCACGTACGCGTCGCGCTTCTCGCCCAGGGGCTTCGTCGCCATCGAATGGAAGGGCTCGGCGTACGCGAGCGCTCCCAGCGCGGTGCCCGCGGCGTTTGCGAGCGTGTCGTAGATCGACGAGATGCGCCCGGGAATGAAGAGCTGCGCCGTCTCCATCGAGAAGCTGAACGCCGTGCCGAACGCGATCGCCTTTGCGATGGCGGGACCGACGTCGCCGCGGTCCTGGCGGAAGTAGCGGCAGGCGAGCACGCCGAGCGGCACGTACGCGAGCACGTTCACGGTCACGTCGAAGGCCGACACGTACCGCAGGCTGCTCACGAAAGCCGAGGACACGGCATCGGGGCCGGGCGGGCGAAGCGGGACGAACGGATAGAGGCTCGCGTACGCGAGCAGCAGGATCCACACCGCCGCCGAGCCGCTGAAACGGCTGCGCGTCATCCGAGGCGCTTCAAGCCCTTGCGGTAGATCGCCGCGCGCTCCACGTAGTGCTGCGCGATCCACGTGTTCATCGCGATTTCCCCGGGCGTCAACGTGCGCACGACCTTGTTCACGCCGAGCACGAGCGAGCCGTCGGGGATCGCCTTGCCTTCGGTCACCACGGCGCCGGCGCCGACGAGGCAATTCTTCCCGATCACCGCGCGGTTGAGCACGATGGCGCCGATGCCGATCAGCGAGTTCTCGCCGATGGTGCAGCCGTGCAGCATCACGAGGTGCCCCACGCTCACGTTCTTGCCGAGCGTGACCTGGATGCCGCCGTCGGTGTGGACGACGGATCCGTCCTGGACGTTCGCGTTCTCGCCCAGCGTGATGAGGTCGTTGTCGCCCCGGATTGTGACGTTGAACCAGACGCTCGCGCCCGGCTCCATCACCACCGAGCCGATCACCGCGGCGTTGTCCGCCACGAAGTAGTCGCCCCTGAAGACGGGCTTGCGGTCGTCGAGCTGGTAGATCACGCGCCCTCGCGTCATCCCCGCGAAGGCGGGGATCCAGCCCAATACTACATTTGCTTGAACAGGTGCGAGTAGATCCTCGACACCACCAGCGCCTCGTCCTTGCCCTTGATCTTCACGTGGGCCTGGCCGCGGAAGTCGCGCGTGACCTGCGCGATGGCGTTCACGTTCACGAGCGTCGAGCGGTGGATCTGCCAGAAGACCTCCGGGTCGAGGCCGTCGATCAGCTCGCGGATGGGCGTCTTGATGAGCGCCTCGTTGTCCGCGGTCACGACGCGCGTGTACTTCTCGTCGGACTGGAAGAAGAGCACCTCATTCACGGGGATGAGGCGCAGGTTCTGGCCGAAGGTCGCCTTGATCCACTGCAGGCGCTCCTTCTTCCCGCCGAGGCGCTCGCCCAGCTTCGACAGCACCGCGTTGAGATCCGCCGGCGGCGCGGAAAGCTTCGCCTTCAGCCGCTCGATTGTCACCGCGAGGCGCTCGTCGGCGGCGGGCTTGAGGATGTAGTCCACCGCACCCGTCTCGAAGGCCTGGATGGCGTATTGGTCGTAGGCCGTCACGAAGACGACGTGGCTTCGCGCGCCCACGTGGCGCGCGACTTCCACGCCCGTCATCTCGGGCATCTGGATGTCGAGGAACATGAAGTCGGGCGTGCGGTCCTCGAGCGCCTCGAGGGCGGAGGCGCCGTCCTCGACCGAGGCGATGATCTCGAGCTCGGGCCAGAGCTTGCGCAGCTTTCCCTCCAGCTGCGTGCGCAGGATCGCTTCGTCTTCGGCGATGATGGCGGTAGGCATGGCGCCATTCTACGGCGCGGGAGGCGCGCTCTTCGAGTCGTCGGCCTTGATGCGGCGCACGAGCCACCAGACGACGAGCCCGGCGACGATGAGCGGCGCCAGCGCGGGAGTCATCGCCACGAGGATCACCACCGGGATGAAGATCGCGAGGCCCACGAGCAGGAATCCCAGGCCGTACACGATGGCGAGCACCGCGGCGAGCGCGATCACGACGACGGCGAAAGCCGCGGCGATCCCGGCCGTTCCGATGAGCGCGCCCGTGGGCCCGCCCACGACCTCGTCGCCGATCTGCACCGGCAGCACGCCCGTGGCCACGCCAACGACGCCCAGGCCCGCGAACACCGCCGCCATCACCACGAGCACCACGAATGCGAACGACAGGCCCTTGCGCCATGCGCGCTCGGCCGATCCCATCGCGGCGAGCGTGCGCGCGGTCGCGCCCTTCGGCGCTTCCGGCTTCACGGGCTCGTCGCCGCCGAAGCCCGCCGCCTGCGCCGCCGACGAACGCGCGCCGTCGCGCGGCACTTCGATCGTCGCCACGACACCGTGGGGCTCGGCCGCTTCGAGGGTGAGCCGGCCCTTGTCGCCGTAGAGCGCGCCCAGGCGCTCGCGGATGTTGGTGAGGCCCACGCCCGAGCCCAGCGAATCGCCGAAGCCCTTGCCGGTATCGGCCACGACGAGGCGAAGCACGTTGTCTTCGGACGTGGCCGTGATGCG
>DATJVS010000105.1:0-10810 GCA_035501715.1 Usitatibacter sp. | reverse complement strand
TCGCGGAGGCATTATCGCGATACTCAGTTGCGCTAAGGCTTGCGCGAGAGGCAGACGATGTCGTCGGTGAAATCTCCGTTCTGGTGAATCTTGGCTCTGCGCTGAACTACGGCGGCCTTTTCAAGGAAGCCATCTCGTGCTTATTGGCTGGGATCAATCTCTCAAGAACCGAGATCGCGGTACAAGAAGCGATTGAGTCCGGACTGGGGGGCACAGATTTGGAGTGTGTTGGGCTGACCAACCTCGCTCAGAGCTATCACTATGTCGAGGACAATGATCGGGCGCTTGAAGCGATCAGCCGCTGTCTGCGCTTATCCCCCGAGCCGCGCGACTCCTTTGCCTGCACCGCTCGAGTGACCCGAGAGTTTACGTTCGTAAGAATAGCTTTGGACTTGGGATTGATGAAACAGGCTCGCGAACACACCAGTTTGTGCACAGCTATTGCGAGACGGGCGTCACAGAGAGGTGCGGCGGGTGCGGCGATCTGTGAGGGCCTTTGTGAAGTCTATGACGGGAACGTCGAGAAAGGGCTAGAGATTCTCGAGCGTGTACTAGATGAAACAAAGGACAGCGCTTCCATAAGATTGGATGCTCTCCTCGCTCTAGGCAACGCGGCCGGACAGATAAACGAGCCCGCTCTCGCACTCGCATACTTCGAACGAGTGTTCCAGCAAATCTGCAGCGCCCGCGAGAGCGGAGTTCGGGCGCTTCTTTCGAGTGCTAATTTGAGCATTGCTGGCGGCCTCGCGACGGAGGGAGACGACCTACGAAAGTTCCGTCTCGCTCACGCCAGCCTTCGGGCGCAAGCCGCCGAAAGACGCTCTGATGACTTTCGTACAGAGACCCTGGAGCGACTCGCAATTACCGCAGACATTCGCGATGAGGAGTCCGGGGGGCACGGCTCACGTGTTGGTCAACTCGCATCGCTGTTCGCCAAGGAACTCGGGTGGCCCAAAGATCAGTGTCACGCCCTGGATCTGGCGGGGCGACTGCACGACATCGGGAAGATCGGCCTGCCCGATCGGATCCTCTTGAAGAGCGAGAGCCTGCGTGAGGCAGAGCGCAGCTTTGTCGCCGCGCATACGAAGATCGGGGCTGAAATACTGGGCGACTCCCGAAGCGAGCCGCTGAAGATGGCACGAGAGGTCGCCTGCTTCCACCACGAACGATGGGACGGACGAGGCTATCCGTTCGCCCTGGCCGGCGAGCGCATCCCCGTAAGCGCGAGGATCGTTTCTCTCGCCGATGTCTTCGATGCGCTGACGCATGGCCGGCCGTACTCGCCGGCGTGGCCGTTCGATCGTGCGGTGGCCGAGATTCGCTCGAGAATCGGCCGCGAATTCGATCCCGATCTCGGCCCGCGGTTCGTCGATTTCATCACTCGACTGCGCGCGCGCCACCCGAATCTGGACGACATCGCGGGAAGCTCGAACCAGAGCAGCACATTCACGGAAGCGCGCCAGCGCATTCAGCGCCTCCTGCGCTCCGAGAGGCCCGCAGCGGGGGATCCCGATTGACCCTCCCCCCGGAAAAAGCTAAAATATTCAGCTCTCTTCCCCGATAGCTCAGTTGGTAGAGCGACGGACTGTTAATCCGCAGGTCGCTGGTTCGAGCCCAGCTCGGGGAGCCACCCCAATTCCCTCCCGGCGGCATTGCTATCATCTGCGGATGAAGCGCATTGCCGCAATGCTCACCACCCTGGTCCTGTCTGCGAGCGCCGCATTCGCGGCGGACCCGCCCACGGTATACATGGGCGAGCTCACCTGGACCGAGGTGCGCGACGCCATTCACGCGGGCAAGACCACGGTCATCGTTCCCATCGGCGGCACCGAGCAGAACGGCCCGCACATGGCGCTCGACAAGCACAACTTGCGGGTTCGCTTCCTCTCGGGTCGAATCGCAGCCGCGCTCGGCAACGCACTCGTGGCGCCGGTCCTCGCCTACACGCCCGAAGGCAGCATCGATCCGCCGACGGGGCACATGCGCTTTCCGGGGACGATCACGATTCCGGACGCGACCTTCGAGGAGATCCTCGTCTCGACGGCGCGCGGCTATCGCTCGCAGGGATTCAGGGACGTGGTCTTCCTCGGCGATCATGGCGGATACCAGAAGCAGATCAAGAAAGTCGCCGAGAAGTTGAACCGCGAATGGGGCGGCACGCCCACTCGCGCGCACGCCGTCGGGGAGTACTACGAGGCGGTCTCGAAGGAGTACGTCGCGGCCCTGAAGGCCCGGGGCTTCTCGGAGGAAGAGATCGGCCTCCATGCGGGCCTGGCGGACACGTCCCTCATGCTCGCGATCGACCCGTCGCTCGTGCGCACGGAGCGCCTGAAGAGCGCGGCCCAGGACAAGGGCAACGGCGTGAACGGAGACCCGGCGCAGTCGTCGAGCTCGCTTGGCAAGATCGGCGTGGACCTCGTCGTGAAGCGCACGGTGGAAGCGATCAGGCGCGAGACCGCGCACCGGTAATCGTCGCCTCCCGAATGAAAAGGCCCGCCGAAGCGGGCCTTTCTCCTTGCGGCTGCCGAAGCGGCTAGTGCGGCGCGCCCGGTGCCGGCATGGGCAGGCTCGGCGCGCCGCCCGAGCTGCCGTTGCGGATGCGGTCCAGGTCGTCCTTGCTGGCCGTCGCCACGCCGTCATCCGACGCAGCGTGCCTGCTCGGGATGTTGCTTCCCGTGCGGTAGGTGCGCTCCTGCCACTCCTTGTTGTTCGCGTCCTTCAGGTCGGACTCGACGCAGCCGGCGAGCAGCCCCGCGGCCACGGCGAGCAGAAGCAGTCTCTTCATTGTCCTCTCCACAATGTGTTGGTTGCAGATACAACAGAGGCCCCGGCGGGCCGAGCCTGTAAAATAGCACGTCCCACACCGGAGCCACGTGTAGTGACTGTACCACGCAATCGCTGCTCATTTCCCGCCATTTCGTCCGCATTCCTTGTCTCGGCGTCGCTCGGCGTCTTTGCCCAGGGGCCGATCGATTCGGTTCCGGGGATGCCGCCGGTTCCGGACCCGAAGAACCTCTACAGCGAGACCACCGCGGGCAAGCTCTCCGCCGCAGTGGCGGGCCACCTCGAGCGGATATATGTCCCGCACGTCACCTCCAACGACGTGTACGTGATCGACCCCAGGACGATGCAGGTCGTGGACAAATTCAAGGTGGGCCTGAATCCCCAGCACGTGGTCCCCGCCTGGGACTTGCAGACGTTGTGGGTCACCAACAACGCCGAAGGCACCACCAAGGGCGCGCTCACGCCCATCGATCCGAAGACCGGCAAGCCCGGCCCCAACATCGCGGTCGACGATCCGTACAACATGTACTTCTCGCCCGACGGCAAGTCCGCCATCGTCGTCGCCGAAGCGTTGAAGCGCCTCGACTTCCGCGATCCGCACACGATGGCGTTGCAGTACTCGATCGCGACGCCCGGTTGCGGCGGCGTGAACCACGCCGACTTCTCGATCGACGGGCGCTACGCGATCTTCACGTGCGAATTCTCCGGCGGCCTCGCGAAGATCGACCTCGTCGATCGCAAGGTCGCGGGCTACCTCAGGCTGTCCAAGGGCGGCATGCCGCAGGACATCCGCGTCTCGCCCGATGGAAGCCGCTTCTACGTGGCCGACATGCACGCCGATGGCATCTTCGTGATCGACGGCGCCAGCTTCAAGGAAGTGGGTTTCGTCGCCACCGGCAAGGGCACGCACGGCCTGTACCCGAGCCGCGACGGCAAGAAGCTCTATGTCGCCAATCGCGGCTCGCATGCGATCCACGGCATGAAGGCGGGCCCGGGGAGCGTGTCGGTCGTGGACTTCGCCACCGAGAAGGTGGACGTGACGTGGCCCATTCCCGACGGCGGCAGTCCCGACATGGGCAACGTGAGCGCCGACGGCAAGACGCTCTGGCTCTCGGGCCGCTACGACAACGTGGTGTACGCGATCGACACCACCACGGGCGAGACGAAAGCGATCAAGGTCGGGCTCGAGCCCCACGGCCTGGCGGTGTGGCCGCAGCCGGGGCGCTATTCGCTCGGGCACACGGGCAACATGCGCTGACGGCGATGCGCGCCCTCCTCGCCTGCTTCTGCCTCGTGTGCGGCGTCGCGCTGGCGGCGGGCGATGTCGACAAAGGGCGCGAGCTCGTCGCCGAGAAGCATTGCGACGATTGCCACGCCAGCAAGACGCTGGGCGACGCGAAGGCGGTGTACCTTCGCAAGGACCGCAAGGTCACCACGCTCGCGAAGTTGAAGGCCCAGGTCGCGCTCTGCAACAGCGAGTTGAACCTCCAGATGTTCCCCGACGAGGAGGACGACGTCGTGGCGTTCCTCGACCGCGAGTACTACCACTTCAGCGCGCGAGCAGCTCCTTCTCCATCAACAGGTACGTCCCGTACGCATTGATGCGGTTGGCAGCGTCGAACGCGGGCACCTTCTCGAAGCGGCTCCAGTCTGTCTTCGCGTAGGCCTCCTCGAACGGCACGAAGTCGTCCACCGCCTTGCCCATCGCAGCGCGCAGGTAGACCAGGTAGTCGCGGGTGAGCGCGAGGTCCTTCCCGGGATCGCGCGAAAGCGCGCCGTGGCCGGTGATCATGATCCTGGGCTTCATCGCGAGGAGCTTGTCGATGCGCGCGAGCCACCGTTTGCTGTCGGCTCCGCCCACGAATGGGATGCGCCCCGCGAAGAGGATGTCGCCGCTGAAGAGCACGCCCTCCGAGGGCACGGCGACGATCACGTCCTCGGGCGAGTGCGCGGGACCCATGTGCTGGATCTCGAATGCGACTCCGCCCATCGTGAAGGACTCGGACTCGTCGATCCAGTGGTCGGCGCGGATGATCGGCATCGATTCGTCCACCCATGGGAAGAGATCCCTCGCCCGCTGTTCGCGCCGCTGCTCCGCCTCGCCGCCGTTCAGGTATTGGAGCGCCGCCTTCTGCGCCCAGATCTCCGCGCCTGCGTCCTTCAGCGCGACTACGCCGTAGAAGTGGTCCGCGTGGTAGTGCGTGAGGATCACGCGCCGGATCGGCTGCGATGTCACGCCGCGGATCGCCTGCACGAGCGCGTTGCCGAGTGCCGGTGTGCCGAGCGCATCGATCACGACCACGCCATCGTCGGTGACCACGAATCCCGCGTTCGAGTTGAAGCCCTCGTTTTCCGCGGATGCCACGCCGGGGCCGCCCTGCACGTAGTACACGCGGTCCGTCACTTTCGTCGCCACGACCTTCGACCGGATCGGCGGATAGTCGCGCGCGGCGGCCGCGGTGGCCAGCGCGAGGAAGAGTGCGAGGATCCAGCGACTCACGAGGCGATGCCGGAGTTGCCTTCGACGCCCACGAGCTTCGGCAGGTTGAGCTTCGGCGCCGCGATGCTCTTGCGATCGCGCAGGTATTTCACGATCACGTCCCAGATGGGCTCGCCCTGCGCACCTTCGGCAACCGGCGCCCAGCCCGCGACCTTGTAGGTCTTGCCGGCATCGATGGGCTTGCCGGCGAGGCGCATGTCGCTGATGCGCTTGCCCATCGTCTCGCCCGGCGTGCACGTGTACGTGAGGCCGCCCACGCGCACCATGTCGCCGCCCTGCTGGTAGTACGGATCCGGATTGAAGAGGTTGTCGCAGACGTCCTCGAGGATCGTCTTGATCGTCTCGCCGGACATGTCCGTGAGCGTGGAGGTGGGATACGTGATCGCCGACCAATCCATCACGCGTTCCATTGTGATCGGATCGCCCGGCAGGATCGACGTGCCCCAGCGGAAGCCCGGCGAGAACGCGATCTCGGCGCCCTTCACCGCCATCAACGCGTCGAGGATCACCTGGTCGAGCGTGCCGTTGAAGTTGCCGCGGCGATAGAGCAGCGACTCGCTCGACGCGAGCTTCTCGGAGAGCTTCGCCTCGTGCGGCGCGCGCACTCTCGCGATGTGGGCGGCCATGTCGCCGTCGGCCGGAATGAGATTGGCGAAGATGGGAAGCAGGCGGTACTTGACGTCGCGAACGCGCCCGCCCTGCACGTCCATGTCGAGCACCGCGAGGAACTTGCCGTTGCTGCCCGCATTGGTGACGAGCGTGGTTCCGCCGGAGTTCTTCACCGGCACCGGCTTGGGGACGCCGTCATGGGTGTGCCCCCCGAGGATCACGTCGATTCCCGTGACGCGGGTCGCCATCTTGAGGTCCACGTCCATGCCGTTGTGCGAGAGCAGCACCACAGCCTTCGCGCCTTTCGCGCGAAGCTCGTCGACCTGCTTCTGCAGCTCCTGCTCCTTCAGGCCGAAGGTCCAGTCGGCCACCATGTAGCGCGGATTGGCGATCGGCGTGTAAGGGAAGGCCTGGCCCACAATGCCCACCGCGACGCCGTTCACTTCGCGGATCGTGTACGGCTTGAAGACCGGATCTCCGAAATCGGCGGTAGCGATGTTCTGCGCGAGGAATTCGATCCTGCCCTTGAAGTCGTTGTCCACGACCTGCTTCACGCGGTCCTGGCCGTAGGTGAACTCCCAGTGGCCCGTCATCACGTCGATGCCCAGCAGCTTCTGCGCATCGATCATGTCCTGGCCCTTGCTCCAGAGCGACGTGGCCGAGCCCTGCCAGGTGTCGCCGCCGTCGAGCAGCAGCGCGCCGGGCCGCGAGGCCCTGAGGCGCTTCACGAGCGTCGCGAGATGCGCGAATCCGCCCAGTTTTCCATATGCCGCCGCGAGTTTCTCGAATTCGAGATACGTGAGCGCGAAGGCCTCGCGCGATCCCGCCTTGATGCCGTAGTGGGAAAGGAACTTGTCGCCCACGATGTGCGGCGGCAGGTTCGCCGCGGCCGCCACGCCGAGATTCACGTTGGGCTCGCGGAAGTCGATGGGCAGGAGCTGTGCATGGCAATCGGTCATGTGCAGCAGGCTTACGTTGCCGAAGCGCGGCACTTCGTAGAACGCGTCGCCGTCGGCGGCGAGGGCCCTGTTCGAAGCGAGCGGCAGGCCGGAAGCGCTCGCGATGGCGAGGACGTGGAGGAACTCGCGGCGGTCCATCAGAACTCGAGGTCTTCGGCGATCGCCTTGAGACCCTCGTGCGCGCACAGATCGTCGTTCGCGGGGCCCGGCGCGCCGGAAACGCCGATCGCGCCGACGAGGGTCCCACCGGCGTCGATCGGCACGCCGCCGGCGATCGCCGCCACACCCGGCTGGTTGCGGATGCCGGCCGTGGGCCGCCCTGGTTGCAGCTCGCGGTCGAGCGCCGCGGTGTCCATCCTGAAGTTTGCCGCCGTCTGCGCCTTGCGCTGCGCGACTTCCACGGAACCGGGCGACGCAAAGCGATCGCGGATCAGCGCGACGGTCACGCCGCTTCGATCGACGACGGCCACGGTCACCTGGAACCCTTCGGCGCGGCACTTCTCCATCGCGCCCTTCGCGGCCTTGAGCGCCGCTTCGGGCGTGATCGTCTTCACGGTGAACGTGCCGCCCTCCGGCGTTGCGGCCGCCAGGGCATCGAACGCCGCGAGCGCGAGCATCGCGGCCGCGGCGCGTGCGATCACTTGTTCACCGGCGATTGCGGGTCCATGAGCAGCGCCGTCACGTCCTTGATCTGCTTCTCGGTGAGGATGCCCATGTGGCCGAAGCGCGGCATGTTCGAGCAAGCGGCGAAGGCTTCCGAGTTGTAGATCTTGGCGTAGGTGTACTTCTGCATCTCGGGCGTGAAGCCGCGATTCTTGCCGAAGTTGCGAAGCGAAGGCCCGATGGTGCCGAACGAGATCTCTTCCTTCGTGAGCTCGTGGCACGCATAGCAGTTCCCGCCCGAGGGCTCGTGCGGATTGTCGCTGAATTGCTTGCCCCGGCCCAGCTGGGCGATCTTCTCGCCGTTCTTCCAGTCGCCCATGTAGCCGTCGGACGGATACTTGATCGTGGCGAGCTGCTCCTTCTCGATGCGCGCGGCATCTTCCTTCGAAAGGCCCTGGCCGGCGGAGGCCGCGCTGCAGATGCGCTGCACGTCGTCCTGGTCCAGCCGGTCGAGGCCGGCCTGACCCAGCGCCTTGAAGGAGCCCTCGAGCACGGCCTTCACCTGGTCGTTGCCGGGCTCGGCGGGCGCGTTGGAGGCCATGTGGGCGCATCCCACCGCGGCGGCGAGCAGGATCGTTGCGGCAATCGTCTTCGTTCTCATGGATTCTCCCTCAGCGCTTGACCGCGGGCGCGTTGAGCACGACGCCGTTGGCGCTCTTCGCGAGGAACATCGTGAGCGCGATCGAGGCCGGCGATGCGTACTCGAGCTCCGGGAAGCGCTGCTGGCGGAAGCAGTCCTTGAGCCGCCACTGCATCGTGCGCACTTCCCCTTCCGAGACGCGATAGGCGGGCCACGTGCTGTAGGTCTTCTGCACGTCGGCCGTCTTCGTGAGGTTCGGAAGGTCCTGCAGGCGGATGCGCTTGCCGTCGGCGCCGTGGCAGGTCTCGCACGCGAAGTCGTGCGGGCCGCCATGATAGAAGAAGATCTTGCGGCCGAGCTCGTAGGCCTCCATTTCCTTGGGGTGCGTGGCGGCCACGTTCATCTTCATGCCGCGCGATTGCGACACGATGTAGGCGACCAGCGCGTCCATCGGAACCTTCTTGCCCGGCCCGCCGAACGGATTCTTCTTGGCTTCCTCCGGCGTGAAGCCCTGCAGCGTCACCATGCAGGTCACGAGGCGCGACTCGAGGTCCTCGACCTTGCCCGTGTCCTCGAAGTACTTCGGCAGCACGGTGTACACGCCCTTCACGACGCCGGCACCAAGGCCCAGGTCGCATTTCTCGAGGGAGGCGTTCTTCGGCCCGCGCTTTTCCTTCCAGAGATCCTCGCCGCGCGCTTCCCAGAGCTCCGCGGGATTGTCGTCGCCCAATGCCGCGCGGTACTTCTCGATCTCCTGGATCGCGGTGCTCTTCTCCTGCGCCGCGAGCGATCCCGCGCCCACGACGGCGGCGAGCAGCCACGCCGCTGCAACCTTCCGGTTCCGGTCCATGCTCCTCCTCGTTGTTCTGGGTGCTACCCCGCGACCGTCGCTTCGTCGGTGCGCTTGTCGCCGTGATTGTCGGTCCAGGTGATGACGACCTTGTCGCCGGGCTTCCCGCCGGAGAAACGGAACGAGAGGAACGGATTCTTCGATACCGCCGGTCCCCACTCCGCCGAGAGCACGGTCCTGCCGTTCACGGTGGCCGTCACGTTCTGGATGAACCAGGCCGGGATCACCGCGCCCTTCGAGTCCTTGCGCTGGCCCGTCTCCATCTCGTGGGCCATCAGGACCTTCACCTCCACCTTGTCGCCGACCATCGCGGCGCGAATCTTCATCGGGTCTGCCACGTCAACCTCCGCATCCGCCGAGCGTGACCTTCACTTCCTTGCTCGTGTAGTAGTACTTCCCGTCGGCCTTCACCAGTGCGATCACGTTGGAGGTCTGCCCCATCTTGATGCGCGTGTTTACCCAGGGCTCGGTGCCTTCCGGGATGAAGAAGTTCGCCGCCAGGATGTTGGGGTTCTTCTCGACCAGCAGCGCGATCGATTCCGTCTTCGGCAGCTTGCTCGCCACAGTGAACGGGACCACCGCGCCGTTTTCGGCGATGTCGGGCGAGGTCATCACGATGTCCTTGCTCTCGGTGGCGCCGTTGCCTCCGAGGGCCTTCACCGCGTCGTTCATGCTGTTCTTCACGTCGAAGGCCGCCTTGTTCCATTCGGCCCGCGCCGCGCCCGGCTTGATGAGTCCCGCCACCAGCGCGAGGCCCATCACCGTCGTGCCCTGCAACACCTTCCTTCGACCGCTGTTCATGGTTGTGTCCCTCGAGCGCGTTGGAGGTCGCGCCGATCGAAAATTATAACCCCAGCACCCAGCGCGCCAGCGCCGCCGCATCCGCAGGGGAGACGGTGGTGTTGGGCGGCATGGGCACCGAGCCCCAGTTGCCGGAACCTCCCGTGAGAATCTTCTTCGCGAGCCGATCCGCCGCGGAAGCGTCGCCCTTGTACTTCGCGGCGACGTCCTTGAAGGCCGGGCCCACGACCTTCCTGTCCACGTTGTGGCAGGCGAAGCAGCCGTGCGACTTCGCGATGTCGGCGGGCTCCGCCGGCTTTGGAGCCGACGGCACGGCGGCGGATTGCCCCGCGGGCGCCGAGGCCGTCGGCCCGATGAGGCGATTCTGCTGCGCGAGGTCTCCGTGCGAGCCCTTCGCATATTCCGGGAACACCGAGGCGAGGTGCACCTCGGTCTCGCAGTCCTTCATGCACGCGACGTTCGCGACGTCGGGCTTGCCCTTCACGTCCCACAGTCCCGGAAAGCGCTCCATGCCGTTGCGGTTGGGCATGCGCTTCTGCACCTCGGCGATGTTGGCGTCGGAGAGCACGAAGTTGTCCGGGAGGATGTCGCCCAGGTTGAGCAGGTAGGCGAGCACCGCGTACACCTCGTCCGTCTGGAGCGACTTGGGCGCATTCCAGGGCATGGCACGGTGGATATAGTCCCAGAGCGTCGAGATCGTGGGGACCTTCATCAGCGTCGTGCGCACGACGTCGGGCTGCTTGAGCGATCTCACGCGCCCGGTCTTGATGTCCTCGGCCGTGGTGCCGCCCACGAGAGGCGTGAATACCTCGTTGGATTCTCCGAAAGTCCCGTGGCACGAGGCGCACCTCGCGTCCCAGATCTTCTGCCCTTGCGCCACGCTGCCCGATCCCTTCGGCAATCCCTTGAAGTCCGGCCGCACATCGATGTCCCACGCGGCGATCTCGTCGGGTGTGGCCGCGCGCCCGATGCCCTCGAATGTCATCCCCGCCGGCGCCGTCATCCCCGCGTAGGCGGGAATCCAGGCCAGGCACGCGAGGAGGACGCTAATAAGCCTGCACATT
>DATJVS010000104.1:0-3872 GCA_035501715.1 Usitatibacter sp. | reverse complement strand
GGTCCACGTCCAGGCGCTGGAGGTAGCGGCGCAGGAGCTGCGCGGCCTCCTGCGCGTGCGCGGCCGCGGTTTCCGCATCGCGGCGCGCTTCCTCGAGCGACGGATCGAGCGCCGCGGCTTCGGCAAGGCGCGTGGACACGGAGGCGAGCCTCTCGGCCGCGGAGCCCTCGGATTCGTCGAGCGCCTCGACGCTTTCGTTCACGGTCGCGATGAGCTCCTGCGCGTGGGCGAGGCGCCGGTGCTCGGCCTGGTCCTCTTCCCACTGGCGCGGGTCGAATGCGAGCGACTCGAGGTCGCGCACCTCGTGGCCGAGGAGCTCGCGCTCGCGCGCCGAGGAGGCCCGGGCGCCCTCGCGGGCCTTCCTCTGCTCGGCAAGCTTGTGCCACGCCGAATGCAGCGACGCGACTTCCTTCGCCTGCGCCGTCGATCCCCCGAACGCATCCAGCAGCATGCGCTGGCGGTCGCGCTTGAGCAGCAGTTGGTGATCGTGCTGTCCGTGGATGTCCACGAGCATCTCGCCCAGCTCGCGAAGCTGGGCCGCCGTGGCGGGGCGCCCGTTCACGAAGCCGCGCGACCGGCCGCCGGTATCGATGGTGCGGCGCACGAGGCAGGCCGCGTCGCCGTCGTCGAAATCCTGCGCCGCGAGCCACGCGCGCACGCCATCGAGCGCCTGTACGTCGAAATCGGCGCTCACCTCGGCGCGCTCGGCGCCGGCGCGCACCACCGAGGGATCGGCGCGGTCGCCCAGCGCGAGCTTCAACGCGTCGATGAGGATCGACTTGCCCGCGCCCGTCTCGCCCGTGAGCGCGGTGAAACCCGCCGAGAGCTCGAGGTCGAGCCGCTCGACGATCACGTAGTCGCGGATTGAAAGTGCGCGCAGCATCGCCGACCGACGCTAGGAAGTCCGCTCGTTCCAGCGCAGCTTCTGGCGCAGCATCGTGAAGTAGCCGTAGCCCTTCGGATGCAGCAGCGTCGCCGGGCGCGGCGCCGCCGAGACGCCGACCACGTCCCCGGCCTCGAGCTGGTGATAGGCCTGCACGTCGAAATTCACGCGCGCATCGGCGCCGCGCTCGAGCGTGATCTCGACGCGCGAGGTGCCGCGGATCGCCACCGGCCGGTTGGAAAGCGTGTGCGGCGAGATGGGCACGAGGGCCAATGCCTGCAGCGCCGGATGCAGGATCGGGCCGCCCGCCGAGAGCGCATAGGCCGTCGATCCCGTGGGCGTGGCCACGATCAGGCCGTCGGCGCGCAGCGAGTAGATGAACTCGCCGTCCACCGTGACCGCGAGCTCGATCATGCTGCCCATGGCGCCGCGGCTCACCACCACGTCGTTGAACGCGAGGGCCGAGAAGACAGTCTTGCCGCCGCGCCGGACCGTGCCGGAGAGCATTGTGCGCTGCTCGGGGATGAAGTCGCCGTCCAGGATCGCGCCCACCGCGGCCTTCGATTCCTTGGCGGGAATGTCAGTGAGGAACCCCAGGCGCCCGAGGTTCACGCCGACCAGGGGCACCTCGCGCTCGGCCATGAGGCGCGCGCACGAGATCAGAGTGCCGTCGCCGCCGATGGCGATGGCAAGATCGGCGCGAGCGGGCATTTCCTCGAGGGCGATGGAGTGATCGGGCTTGGCGCGCGAGGCGCCCGCCGTGAGCGGATCCATGAGCACCGCGAGGCCGCGCGCGCGAAGCAGCGCCACCAGCTCGTCGAGCACGTCGGGAAGGCTCGCCGCATCGCTCTTGCCGACCACGGCGGCCGTCTTGAATGCGGGGGCCATGGCCGCAATTAAATCATGAATCGTTTTCGGTAGAATCCATCCATGTTGAGCGATCGCGCGCAAAGCCTCCTGAAGATCCTGGTGGAGCGCTACATCGCCGACGGCCAGCCCGTCGGCTCCCGGGCGCTCTCGCGGTTTTCCACGCTGGAGCTCTCGCCGGCCACCATCCGCAACGTGATGGCGGACCTCGAGGAAATGGGCTTCGTCGCGAGCCCGCACACCTCCGCGGGACGCGTGCCCACGCCCAAGGGCTATCGCTTCTTCGTCGATACGCTGCTCACCGTGCGCCCCATGGAAGAGGTCGAGCGCCAGCAGCTGGAGGAGCAGCTCCTGCCCGACGACCCGCACCGCGTGGTGACGGCCGCCTCGCAGCTGCTTTCGGACCTCACGCACTTCGCCGGCATCGTGGTGGCGCCGCGGCGGCGCGGCGCCGTGCTGCGCCACGTGGAGTTCTTCGGGCTCTCCGAGCGCCGCGTGCTGCTCATCATCGTGGCGAGCGACGGCGAGGTGCAGAACCGCGTGCTGGTGACCGACCGCGCCTACTCGCCCTCGCAGCTGGTGGAGGCGGCGAACTTCATCAACCAGCACTACGCGGGCCTCGAGTTCGACCAGCTGCGCCAGAAGGTGAGGAACGAGCTGATCGACCTGCACAACGACATCTCGGGCCTCATGCAGGCGGCGATCCAGACCGGCAGCGACGCGCTTCGCCAGCCCGCGGCCGACGGCGTGGTGATCTCCGGGGGGCGCAACCTGCTCGAGGTGGACGACCTTTCCGGCGACATGCCGCGCCTGCGGCGCCTCTTCGACCTCTTCGAGAGGAAGACGCAGCTCCTCGACATCCTCGAGCAGAGCGAGCACGCCGACGGCGTGAAGATCTTCATCGGCGGCGAATCGCAGCTGGTGCCCCTCGACGAATGCTCCATCGTGACCGCGCCCTACGAGGTCGATGGCCAGATCGTGGGCACCGTGGGCGTGATCGGCCCCACGCGCATGGCCTACGAGCGCGTGATCCCGATCGTGGACGTCACCGCGAAGCTCGTCTCCTCGGCGCTGTCGCAGCACTGAGCCATGGCCCAGACCGGCGACCGCGGCGAGGCATCCGCCGGCGTGCTCCTCGTGAACCTGGGCACTCCCGAGGCGCCCACGCCCGCGGCGGTACGCAAATACCTGCGTGAGTTCCTGTGGGACCCGCGCGTGGTGCAGATCCCGCGCGTGGCGTGGTGGTTCATCCTCAACTTCCTCGTGCTGCCCTTCCGCCCGGCGAAGACCGCGAAGAAATACGCCGCCATCTGGCGGCCCGACGGCGCGCCGCTTCGCATCTACCACATGCGGCAATCGCAACTGCTGCGCGGCTACATCGGAGAAAAGCTGAAACGCCCCGTGCCCGTGGCCGCCGCCATGCGCTACGGCAAGCCCTCGATCGCCGAGGGCCTGGCCGAGCTCGCGGAAAAGGGCTGCAACCGCGTGCTGGTGATGCCGCTTTATCCGCAGTACGCCGCGAGCACGACGGCCAGCGTGGAGGACGCCGTGGCCGCGGCGCTGCGAAAAAAGCACGGCGCGATGAAGACCAAGGTGGTTCGGGATTTCCACGCACATCCCCTCTATGCGAAAGCGATCGCCAAAAACGTGAACGATTACTGGCTCAAGCACGGCCGCCCCGACAGGCTGTTGATGAGCTTCCACGGGTTGCCGCGCGCGGTGGTGGATGCGGGCGACCCGTACGAGGCCCAATGCCGCGAGAGCGCGCGCCTCATCGCCACGGAGCTGGGCTGGAACGATGCGCGTACAGTGATCTCGTTCCAGTCGCGCTTCGGCCCGGCCGAGTGGTTGAAGCCCTACACCTCCGAGACGCTGGCCGGCCTCGGGCGCGACGGCGTGGGGCGCGTGGACGTGATCTGCCCGGGCTTCGCGGCCGACTGCCTCGAGTCGCTCGAGGAGATCGCGATGGAAGGGCGGGCCACGTTCCTCGGGGCCGGAGGCAAGGATTTCCATTACATCCCTACCACGAACGACACCCCCGCCTGGATGACAGCGCTCACCCAAATCACGTTGGAGAACCTCTGATGCTCATGCACATCGCCCGCTGGATCGTGAACGCCGC
>DATJVS010000103.1:0-24562 GCA_035501715.1 Usitatibacter sp. | reverse complement strand
GGTCACGTTGCCCTTGGCGTCCACATGCAGCCACGCGGTGAGCTTGCCTTCGACGCCCGCCTCGCGCGCTTCCTCGGGATACTGGGGACGTTCGCCGGAGATCTTCTCGGGGTCCGCGTTCTCGGCGCGCTTGGTCTGCGCGACCGGCGCCGAGGCCTTCACCGCCGGAACGGCGACGAGCGAAGCGGCGGCGAGCGTGGCCGCGATGATCTTCTTCTTCATTTCGCGGGCACCATGCGGGCGGGATCCTTGGTGATGCGCACCGTGATCGCGTACGTCACGTCTTCCACGTCGATGCGCAGGCGCGTTTGCGCGGGCAGGCTCGGCATCACGTTGCCGCCGAAGGCGAGCGGGGCCTCGGGCACCCTGAACAGGCCGAGGTTGCGCAATCCATTTTCCGAATACTGGACGGTCTGCGCGGCCTCCACCTGCTTCATCACGGCCTCGTAGTGCCGGGGATTGTCGCGCTGCAGCGCTTCGAGCGCGCCCGGCTTGTCGAGGTCGACGACCGGGCCGGAGATCCCGATCGAGCCGGCCTGGGCCGCGAAGGCGATGCTGCAGAGCACAACGGGAATCAGGCGTCGCATGATGCCTCCTCGCGCGCGGGGAGCCCATTTTGCTCCTTTGACGAGGCGATTGCAGCCGGGTTCACGCTATCCGCCCGACTTCAGCCAGGCCCACGCGATCAGCGCGCAGATCACCGCCGAGAAGATGAGCGGCGCCACGAAGAAATACATGTACGTGATCACGCCCAGCGCGGCGTACGAGGCGAGCATCGTGAGCATGAGGGGACGCGCCGCGGCGGGATTCGCCTTCGCCACGTCGCCCGCCTGCCAGAGGACGAGCGCCTGCGCGATCATGTACACGCTGATGCTCACGCCGAAGCCGAAGTAGAAGTCGTAGTAGGTGCGCTGCGCGCCCATCGCATCGAAGTGCAGGCTCTTCATCATCGTGACGAGCGCCTGCTCGGCCATTCCCTTGGCCGGAGTCCACGGCGCGCCGGCGGAATGCCCGGCGGCGAAGAGGAGCGCGAGGATCGAGGCGATGCGAAGCAGGATGTGGGGTTTGGTCATGGGCAGGGGGCGGCGCTGCAATGCGCGCTCACGAGGGTGTCGAGGAGCTTGAGGTAATCGGAAAGCTTGATCGGGCGCGACACGCGTTGCGGCGTCTCGAACGCCACCACGAGGTCGAGCTCGGGAAGCACGGTCACGAATTGTCCACCCAGCCCGTGCCCCGTGTACGCGCCTTTGTAGGGGCCCTTGGCCCACCACGAATCCCACACCCACCAGAGGTAGCCGTATCCCATGGGGCCTTTGCGCAACGCGTCCGGGTGCATGTCGAGCACCGGCGTGACCACGCGCGTCGTCTCCTTCACCCAATCGGCGGGGACGAGCTGCTTGCCCTTCCAGTCGCCCTGGCGAAGCATGAGGTAGCCCACGCGCGCGAGGTCCGCGGTGGACATGCGGAAGTGGTAGGCCGGATGGATCGACACGCGGTCGTTGTGCTCCTTGTGCTGCGCCGAGGCCTTGAAGTCCTCCATCTGCACGGGAGCGCCGATGTCGCGCTCGAACGCCTCGTAGATGTCCTGCCCCGTCTGCTTCTCGAAGATCGTGCCGGCGGCGTTGAAGTCCCAGTTGTTGTACAGGTAGTAGGTGCCGTGCTCCTGCGAATCGCGGGGCGGCGCCTTGCCGAGGTCGTCGCCCTTGTTGGCCGCCGGGTGATAGACGCCCGAGCGCGCCTGCAGCAGGTCGCGCACCGTGGCCTGCTTTTCCTTCGCGGAGATCCCGCCCACGTCGTCGATGCCGAGGGTGGCGAGCGTGCTGTCGAGCCTGATCGTGCCGTTCGCCACGTACTTGCCGTAGAGCATCGAGAGCAGGCTCTTGCGCGTCGAGGCCAGGAACTCGGGCTTGTGGACCGTGCCGTGCTCGAAGAGCTCCTTGCCCGAGTACACGACGAAGACGCTCGAGGCCTGCGTCGCCTCGAGGTCCTTGCGGAATTCCGCGAGCCGCGACGGCGACCAGCCGAGCGCGCCGGGGTTGGGGATCTTCTGCCACGTCTTGCCGGGATAGGTGTCCTTCGCGATGTGGACCGGCGGCTCGTCGGCGAAAGCGCCGAGCGCCAGGAGCGCGAACGAAAGGGCCAGTGCCTTCATCTTCCCTCCGAGGCCTTGCGCAACGCGGCGCGCGCGAGGAGGCGCGTCGAGTCCAGCGTCGGCAGCGGTGAATTCGCATCGCTCACGATGAGCGGAAGCTCGGTGCATCCCAGCACCACCGCATCGCATCCCTCGCCCTTCATCCGCTCGATTGTCTCCTGCATGAACGCCACACCCCCGGGCTTGAACACACCGTACACGAGCTCGTCCATGATGATGCGGTGGATCTCGGCGCGCTCGGCCGGCGTGGGCCGCAGGTACCCGGCCGGATACACGCCGCTGTCGACGAGCCAACGCGTGCCGGTAAGGCCGGGCCGCCGGAATCCGCGCCGCTTCGCTTCGTCGGCAACGGCATCGGCGATGTGCAGCCACGGCAGCGGCGAGCGCGGCAGCACCTGCGGCATCGCCTGGTGGATCGTGTTGTCGGGGCAGATGAGGAAATCCGCGCCCGCTTTCGCGAGCTTCCCGGCCGACGAGAGCATGAGTGCGGCGACGCCCTCCATGTCGTTGCGATCGAGCGGCGCCACGTATTCGGCGAGGGCGTGCGTGTGCATCGACACTTCCGGGTGATCGTGCGGGCCGTAGATCGCCGCGCCCTCGATGCAGATCGTGCGATAGCAGAGCGCGGCGCCCTCCGCCGAGCAGGCGACGATGCCGATATGCAGTGCGCGCCGGCTCAAGGCGCGAGCGAGGCTGCCGGAGCGACTTTCGCGAAGGCGCCGTTCAACGCGGCGAGGTACGCCGCCTGCACGCTCCCGGCCGCGACCTGCACGCCGTTGAACGTGAGCGCCCTCGTCGCGCATGCGTCCTGCGCGAGGGCGCAGGCGAAGCCGAGGTCGGCGGCCGCGCGCGTCGAGGTATCGACGCACATGTGCGTCATCATCCCGGCGATCACCAGGTTGGTGATGCCCGCGCCGCGCAGGTGCTCGACGAGCGGGGTCTGCCGGAAAGCGTTGGGGAAATTCTTCTGGAAGATCACCTCGCCCGCGAGCGGGCTCACCGACTCGTGGATCTCCATGCCCTTCGTGCCCGGCAGGAAGAACGTGGCGCCCGGACGGATCGAGACGTGCTGGATGTGCACGACGGGCAGCGCCTTCGCGCGAAACGCCGCGAGCAGCCTGCGGGCCTGCTCGCCCGCTTCATTCGCGCCCACGAGCTCCATCGCGCCGCCGGGAAAGTAGTCGTTCTGGATGTCGATGATGAGGAGCGCGGTCGTGCTCATTTGGCGTCCTTCAGCACCTTCTCGATGGCCGCGTCCTGCTGGGCCTTGGCCTTCTCGCGCGCGCTCATTCCCGGGCGCGTCACGGGCCGGCCGAGGTCGTCCACGGGCTGCGCGGGCGCCGGTTCCGTCGATTCGATATTGCGCGGAGGCGGCGGCGCCTCGACCACCTGCGGCTCGGCGGCGGTCCCCTTGGCCTGCGTGAGGCGCCCCGTTGCGATCGCGAAGACCGAGCCCTCGCTCGCGGGATGCGGCGTCACCACCAGGCCCGCGAGGTTTCCGTACTCGTCGAAGATCGCCGTGCCGTTGGGCAACGGCGCCGCGGCCTTCACCTCGAGCGCCGGACCCTGCGCTTCGGCCACGGGCCGCGCGCCGCTCACCTGTCGCGTCTCGAGCCTTCCGCTCGCGTTGACGAACACCGCCTGCAGCTTGTCCTGGGAGCCCGGGATGCCGCGCAACTTCAGGCCCGCCGTCACGCCCTTCGCGGTGAGCACGCAAACGTCCAGCGCCTCGTTGGGGCTCGCCAACTCCGCGGTGGCGGTGGCATCGCCGGCCTTCACCGTGATCACCATGCCGGCTGCGAGCCCCTGGCACGTCGTCACGAGCTTGTTCTCCTGGATCGCTGCCGCCGTGCCCAGGTCGCGCACTTCGCCCGACATGAGCGCGCCCTGCACGTGCCAGAGGTTCGGCCCCACGAAAGCGAGCAGTTGGTCGGGCGACATCGGCTTGGGCCTCGCGGCCTCCTCGAGCGAATGCGAATGCCACATCGAGTAGCCGATGCCGAGGATCGCGATCGCGGCGACCGCCGCTGCGCCGATCACGAACGGCTTGTTCTTCGCGCTGCGGCCCGTGAGCATGCGCCGCCGCAGCAGCGCGTCGTACTCGTCGCGCTTGTCGGGATCGGACAGCGTCTCGTGCGCGACCTTCGCCTGGGCCACGAGGCGCGGATTGGGCGCGCTCGTCTCCATCTTCTGGTCATTCAGGATGCGGTTGTAGGCGCGGGTGATGTCGGTCGCCTTGGCGTTGCTCGACACGCCGAGGACTTCGTAGAGCGTCTTGTTCGGTTCGGACATGGCCTCTTCCCTAGGCGCGCTTGCGGAGGAAGACGTGGGACGCGCGTTCTCCCGCCACCGACTTCGCCACATCGTAGCCCAGCACGGGCAGGTCGATGTCGCGGAACAGATTCTCGCCGTTTCCCAGCAATACCGGGCGCACCGCGAGGTGCAATTCGTCGATGAGGCGCTCGCGCAGGAACTGGCGCACGGTGGAAACCCCTCCGCCCAGGCGCACGTCCTTCGCGCCCGCGGCGGCCTTCGCCATCGCCAGCGCCTCGTGGATGCCGCCGGTGACGAAGTGGAACGTCGTGCCGCCCTTCATCTCGATGGGCGCGCGAGCGTGATGGGTGAGCACGAATACGGGCACGTGATAGGGCGGGTCGTCGCCCCACCAGCCCTTCCAGCTTTCGTCGGGCCACGGGCCGCGGACGGGTCCGAACATGTTGCGCCCGAGGATCCATGCGCCGATGTTCTCGAATCCCAGGGCGGCCATGTCGTTGTCGATGCCCTTCTCGCCCTCGCCCATGGCATGCATGCGCTTCCAGACGTCCGAATGGACAAACCATTCGAAGATCTCGGGACCGCGGACGCCCAGCGGATTCCGCAGGTCCTGGTTGGGGCCCGCACCGTAGCCGTCGAGGGAGAGTGAAAAGGACTGGACGCGAAGCTTCGGCATGGTCAGGGCTTGCCGAAGGCGGGCTGCTCGCCGGCGGGCTTGTCGACGAGGAACGACGCCCGCTCCTTCGGATTGGCTTCCATGAACCCGAGGACGAGTTCCTTCAGGTCGGCCTGCAGCGCCATCGGATCGGGAGCCGGCGCCGTGAAGAGCAGCTTCAGGATCCTGTTCTTCACGGCCGTCATCAGCACGTACGTGGCCATGGGCGCGCCCTTGCCGGCGGAGTCCGTGTAGTTCCATTTGTAGACCGCGACCTTGAGCCTCGCGACGCGCCCTTCGTTCTCGATCGTGGGCGTCGCCTCCGCGAACTTCTTGCCCTCGGAGGCCGGCGGCCTCGCAAGCACGCGCGCGATCGCGTCCTCCGACTCGGCGAAGGCCTTCGTCACCGCGTCCGAATCGATGCCGGTGGGAATCTCCTTCAGGCCCATGTCGAACACGAACACTTCCGCATGGGCCGGCCCCTCGTAGCCGATCTTCACGCCGAGGCGATTGTCGGGATACTCCTTCACGGAGCTCCGATGGAACCTCCCGATCTGCTCCGGAAAGGCGAGGCCCGTCGCGGGTTCGACGTACGAATCGCCGGCGGACTGGGCGAGTGCCGCCGCGCCCACCAGGCCGGCCGCGGCGAGCGCCGCAACTGCCATCCTCATCGAATCACTCCACCTTGATGTCGAGCGCCTTCGCGAGCCGCGAGTACGTGGCGATCTCGGCATTGACCTGGTTCCCGAACGCCGCGCCGCACGTCGACACCGGCTCGATGCCCGCGGCGAAGAGGCGATCGCGCACCGACGCGTCCTTCGGGAAATTCTCCGCTTCCGCGATGAGCGCGCGCATCGCGGGCTCGGGCGTTCCCACGGGCGCGAGCAACCCGAACCACACGTCGGCGCTGAACCCGCCCACGCCGCCCTCGGCGAACGTGGGCACGTCGGGCAGCAGGCGCGAGCGCTCCGCGGCCGCCACGGCGAGGGGAACGAGCTTGCCCGCCTTGATCTGCGCCATCACCGATCCGATTGTCGCGAGGTACGCGTCGACCTCGCCCGCAAGCAGCGCCGTGGCCGCCGGCGGCGCGCCCTTGTACGGCACGTGCGTCATCGAAAGCTTCGCGAGGCTCAGGAAATTCTCCGTGGCGAGGTGCACCGCGCTGCCGATGCCGACCGATGCGTACGTGAACGTGCCGGGCTTGCCGCGCACCTTGGCCACGAATTCCGCGAGCGTCCTCACGCCGAACCGCGGTGCGACCACGAGCACCGTGGGGCTCTTTGCGACGATGCAGATGGGCGCGAACGACTTCGCCACGTCGAACTTCACGCGATCGGCGTAGAGCGCGGGGATCATCACGTGGTTCTGGGCGGCTGCGAGGATCGTGTAGCCGTCGGGCGCCGCGGAGGCCACCGCTTCGGTCGCGATGATCGAGTTGGCGCCGGGCTTGTTCTCGACCACGAAGGATTGCTTCATCGCCGCGCCCGCGCGCTCGGCAAAGAGGCGGGCGACGATGTCCGTGGGCCCGCCCGCGGGAAAGCCCACGACGATCTTCACGGGCCTGTCGGGATAGGACTGGGCGAACGCGGCCGATGCCGCGAGCGCGAGGGAAACGAGGAAGAAGCGCATGCCCTATCTTACTTGCGCCGCGCCTTGTCCACGCGCTCGATGAGGTCGTCGGCCACGGGGTTGCGCGTGAACGGGTTCATCGTGAAGGGCTTCACCGGCGTGAAGGTGATCTCCTTGCCGAAGCGCCCGGGCCTGACCAGCCGCAGCGTGATGCGCGGGGGATTCACCATCAGCGTGGAGCTCACGTTCATGATGTTGGAAAGCGGGATGCGCTCTTCCTCGTCGCCGTTCTTCACCAGCAGGTAGTCGCCGCCGTCGTGCACCTCGTCCACCAGGTCCCAGACGAGCTTGCGCATGATGACGTAGAGCACCGGCAGCATCACGAGCGGCATGAAGTACATCGGCGGCGGGACCGGCCTGCCCGAGACAAAGGCGAGCGCCACGGGAACGGCCATGAAGGCGAGGAACACGAAGGGGAAGACCCTCTTCATGAAGAACGTACGCGTCGAGGAGATCCGGGTCATCGGGCGTGAATTGTTGGCAGGTGCACCCGCCAATTTAGTGGTCTAATGATCCGATAGCAAACAATAAACCCTGGGGGGACTATGGGCGCGCAGCCCGGCCACCACGTGCTCGGCGCTCGGGACCTCGAGCCGATCCTCGCGGTCGCGGCCAAGCTCGCCCAGCCCTTCGACCTGCGCACGATGCTGCGCGAGGTGGTGAACGCCGCCAAGCAGGTGCTGGGCGCCGAGCGCGGCTCCGTGTGGCTCTACGACGAGGCGCGCGACGAGCTGCTGCTGGAGATCGCCACCGACATCGATCCGGTGCGCGTGAAGTCGGGCACCGGGCTCGTCGGCAGCTGCGCGCGCAACCGCTCGATCATCAACGTTCCCGATTGCTACGCGGACCCGCGCTTCGATCCGGAGCTCGACCGCCGCTCGGGCTATCGCACGCGCTGCATGCTCACGCTGCCCCTCGTGGACCACCGCGGCGTGCTGGTGGGCGTGATGCAGGTGCTGAACAAGGTCGAGGGCGTCTTCGAGTCCGACGACGAGGCGCTCGCCACGGTGCTCGCGGCGCAATGCGCCATCGCGCTGCAGCGCGTGCGCATGACCGAGGCGCTGATCGAGGGCGAGAAGCTTCGCCAGCAGCTCGAGATGGCGCGCGTGGTGCAGATGAGCACGCTGCCCGGCACCATGCCCGCGCTGCCCGGCTACGACGTATACGGCACGTTCAAGCCCGCCGACCTCACGGGCGGGGACACCTTCGACCTCTCGCTCATCGACGCGGGGCTGCTCGTCGTGCTGGGAGACGCCACGGGGCACGGCATCGCGCCGGCGCTCTCGGTCACGCAGATGCAGGCGATGCTGCGCATGGCCTTTCGCCTCGGCGCCGACCTCGAGACCGCCTTCACGCAGGTGAACAACCAGCTCGCCGACACGCTGCCCGGCGATCGCTTCATCACGGCGTTCATCGGCCTGCTCGATCCCGTCGCGCACCGCGTGCGCTTCCAGAGCGGCGGGCAGGGGCCGATCCTGCATTTCCACGCGGACACGCGCGAGTCGACGCATCACAAGCCCACGAGCTTTCCGCTCGCCGCGATGCCGCTCGCGAAGCTCAAGCCCTCGATCGAGCTCTCGCTCGAGCCGGGCGACATCCTCGCGCTCGTCTCCGACGGCATCTACGAATACAGCGGGCCCACCGGCGAGGAGTTCGGCGAGCGGCGCGTTCGCGCCCTGCTCGCGAGCCACCACGGCAAGCCCGCCGCGGAGATCTGCGCGCTGCTCTTCGCGGCCGTGCAGGAGTTCGCCGGCAGCTGCCCCCAGGAGGACGACATGACCGTGGTGCTCGTGAAGCGCGAGGCGGCTGCATGAGCACCGACCGGCTCTTCGCACGGACCTACGATTCAATCGCGGCGCTCGCCGATTTCACGCGCGAGGTGTTCGTCCGCGACCAGATGGACCAGCGCATCCTCGCGCCGGTGGACTTCGTGATCGAGGAGCTCTTCACCAATATGGTGAAATACGCGACCGGCAGCGACGCCGCGGTGCGGGTGGGGCTCACGAAGATTCCCGGCGGCGTGGAGGTGACACTCACGGATTTCGGCGTGGACCGCTTCGATCCCACGCAGGGCCCCGAGGTGGACATCCACGCCCCGATCGAGCAGCGCCGCCCCGGCGGGCTGGGGCTGCACCTCATCCGCAAGATGGTGGATTCCATCGCCTACGACTACCAGGCGGAGGGCCGCCAGGGCCGGATCACGTTCCGCAAGACAATCCCCGATCGCAGGGGCAGCAAGTTGGGAGGCGAGATGCTCGCAATCGATTTCGGCGCGGACCCCGGCGTGGTCGCCATCGCCGGGCGGCTCGACGCCGCGCAATGTCCCGCCGCCCAGGCGTTCCTCGACAAGGTGCAGGGCACGGTGAACCTCGACTGCCGCAAGCTCGAGTACATCTCGAGCGCGGGCCTGGGCGTGCTGCTGAAGACCCAGAAGCGCCTCATGGCCTCGGGGGGAAGGCTGAAGCTCACCGGCGTGAACCCGCACCTGCGCGACATCTTCTCGTACTCGGGCTTCGACCAGATCTTCGAGATCGAGGCCGCGCCGTGAGCCTTTCCGCCAACTTTTGCGCGCGAGCGGTGTAATTGTGATCAGGGACCCGGACGAAACACTGGTGGAGCGCTGCCGAAACGGCGACCGCCAGGCGCTCGCGGCCCTGATGGAGCGTTACCAGCGCCCCATCTACAACGCGGCGTACCGCGTGCTCGGCAACGGGGACGATGCGGCAGACGTGACGCAGACGACGTTCCTGAAGGTCGCGGAGAGGCTGGACGACTATGACGCGCAGTACAAGTTCTTCAGCTGGATCTACCGCATCGCGATCAACGAGTCGCTCAATGCGCTGCGCCGCGATGCGCGCGACGAGCCGCTCGAGGACGGCGACGAGCTCGCCGGCGACGCGCCCGATCCCGAGCGCCGCGCCTACGAATCCGAGCTCGCCGGGCGCGTGCAGCACGCGCTCAACGCCATGCGCCACGAGCACCGCGTCGTGATCGCGCTGCGCCATTTTTCCGACTGCAGCTACGGCGAGATCGCCTGGATCCTCGGCGTGCAGGAAAAGACCGTGAAGTCGCGCCTGTTCGAGGCGCGCCAGAAGCTGAGGGAGCTGCTGAAGGAGTTCGAGCCCGCATGAACACCCAGAACAACGACATCCTGCAGATCATGCACGCGGTGCTGGACGGGGAAGCCACGCCCGAGCAGCAGCGCGAGCTCGACCGCCTCTTCGCCATGGACCCCAAGGCGCGGGAGCGGTTCGCCGAGATCGAGCGCTTCTTCTCCCGGCTGGAAAAGCTGCCGGAGGAGGAGCCCCCGCCGGGCCTGGTGGAGCGCACCATGGCGCGGCTCGCCGAAAAGCCGGGGCGATTTTCCCAACCTTTGGGCGCCTCGGGTGTAAGTAGGGAAGGCACGCCGGAAAGCCACATTCCAACAACGACGATTCCAAGGGACGCGAACATGAACAGACGAAATCTCTGGATTGGCCTGGGAGTGACAGCGGTGGCGGTGGTCGCCATCACCCAGTACGTCTCCGAATACCCGCCGAGCGGGGACCAGACCACGGGCACCGTGGCCCCGGCGCAGCGCTATCGCGCCGAGCAGATCCAGGCGAGCGACGTGAAGCTGGGCGACCAGCAGGTCGCGCAGCTCATGCAGAGCGAGGCCTTCGACAAGATCATGAAGGACCCGCAGCTGCGCGCGCTTGCCGCGGATGCGAGCTTCCAGGCCCTGGCCAAGAGCGAGGCCTTCACGGCCCTCGCCCAGAACGCCAACGCCTTCACCGCGCTCGCCTCGCATCCCGAGGCCTTCCAGGCGATGGCGAACAACGCGCAGGGCTTCCAGGCCCTCGCCTCCGATGCCAAGGCCTTCCAGGCCGCGGCCACGCACGCCGACGCGATGGCGGTGCTGGGACAGCACGCCTCCGCGTTCCAGGCGCTCGCTTCCGACGCCAAGGCCTTCCAGGCGCTCTCGTCCAACGCGCAGGCGATGCAGGCCCTCGGCCAGCACGCGAGCGCGTTCCAGGCGATGGCGTCGCAGCCGCTCGCCTTCCAGGTGATGTCGCACTATCCGAACGCGTTCGCGCTGCTCGCGCATTATCCGGAAGCGTTCCAGGCGATGGCGGCCAACCCCAACGCCTTCGCCGCGCTCGCCGCGAACCCGAAGGCGTTCGTCGCCGCCGCGCAGGACGCCAAGTCGAACGCCGCGATGTCCTCGCATGCGGACGCATTCATCGCGCTCTCGCAGGCCAAGGGCTTCGACGCGCTCGCGCACAACGCCCAGGCCTTCCAGGCGATGGCCAACAACGCGCAGGCGTTCCAGGCCCTCGCGAGCAACGCTTCCGCGATGCAGGCCCTCGGCCACGGCGCGGAAGCCTTCGTCGCCATGGGGCAGCACGCGTCGGCCTTCCAGGCGCTCGCCAACAACGCCGAGGCCTTCCAGGCGCTCGCGAGCAACGCGCAGGCGATGCAGGCCCTGGGCCAGCATGCGAGCGCGTTCCAGGCGCTCTCGCATGACGCGCAGGGCTTCCAGGCGCTCTCGCAGGCCAAGGCCTTCCAGGCCCTCGGCCAACATGCGAGCGCGTTCCAGGCGCTCGGGCAGCACGCCTCCGCGTTCCAGGCGCTCGCCAACAACGCGCAGGCGATGCAGGCCCTCGCGAACAACGCGCAGGCCTTCCAGGCCCTGGGCCAGCACGCGAGCGCGTTCCAGGCGCTGGCGAGCAACCCCTCGGCGATGCAGGTCCTCTCGCACAACGCGAGCGCGTTCCAGGCGATGGCCAACACGCAGGGCTTCGCCGCGATGGCCGCCAATCCCGCGTTCGCGCAGGCGCTCGCCAAGGCCTCCGTCGCGCAAGGCGCGGTCGCCAGCGGCGCCGTGACCAACGCCGCGATCCAGAAGTAACCTCGTCCCCCTCCGGGGCCGCCTGGCGCAAGCCGGCGGCCCTTTTTCTTTTGTTTGCTATCCTCGCGGTTGCTGCGGCCGCCTGGGGAGGAGCTTCGCATGCGTACATGCCTTGCCTGCGCGTTGCTGGCCATCGCGATCGCTTCGCCCGCGCGCGCCGCCGACGACGAGGACTCGAGCCCGCTCGCCCTGTCCTACGTGCTCACCAAGGACATGTGCCTCGTGTACATGGACCCCACGCTCTCGTACCTGGAGCCCCACGCGGTTCGCACCTTCGCCAACTCCATGGCGTGGCAGAGGCGCACGTGGGGATGGATCCCGTACGAGCCCGTCACGGTCCTGCTGAAGGACTTCTCCGACTACGGCAACGCGAGCGCCACCGCCTCGCCGCGCAACGCCCTCACCTTCGACATCGCGCCGCTCTCCCACGCCTTCGAGACGTATCCGGCGAGCGAGCGCATGTACTCGCTCATGAACCACGAGCTCACGCACGTGGCCACCATGGACATGTACACGGAGCAGGACCTCTTCTGGCGCCACTTCTTCGCCGGCAAGGTCTATCCCGACGCGCAGAACCCCGAGAGCATGGTCTACGGGTACCTCACCGTGCCGCGCTTCATGGTGCCGCGCTGGTACCTCGAGGGCAGCGCCGTCTTCTCGGAGACGTGGATGGGCGGAGGGCTCGGGCGCGCGCAGGGCGGCTACGACGAGATGGTCTTCCGCGCCATGGTGCGCGACGACGCACACTTCTTCGATCCCCTGGGCCTCGTCTCCCTCGGCACGCGCGTCGACTTCCAGGTGGGCGTGAACGCGTATCTCTACGGAACGCGCTTCATGACGTGGCTCGCGTATGCCCACGGGCCGGACAAGCTCGTCCAGTGGGTGAAGCGCGACGAGGGCAGCAAGCGCTACTACTCCGACAACTTCGAGCACGTGTACGGGGTGCCCCTCGAGACCGCGTGGAACGAATGGATCGCCTTCGAGCACGAGTTCCAGCGCAAGAACCTCGCCGAGGTGCGCAAGTTCCCCATCACGAAGCAGCGCCAGCTCGTGCCGCGCGCGCTGGGCTCGGTCTCGCGCGCCTACTACGACGAGTCCACCAACACGCTCTACGGCGCCTACCGCTATCCGGGCACCGTCGAGCACGTGGGCGCGCTCAACCTCAAGGACGGCTCGGTCCAGGTCCTCACCGACGTGAAGGGCGCGATGCTCTACCGCGTGACCTCGCTCGCGTTCGACCCCGACACGAAGACGATCTTCTACACGAGCGACAACTACGCCCTTCGCGACATCCGCGCGTTCGACGTGAAGACCGGCGAGGAACGCATGCTCCTCGAAGACGCGCGCATCGGCGACATCGTGTTCGACCGCACGGACCGGTCGCTGTGGGGCGTGCGCCACTCGAACGGCCTCGCGACACTCGTGCACATCCCCTATCCGTACGACGACTGGAAGCAGGTGCACACGTTCCCCTACGGCGTGGAGATGTACGACCTCGACGTCTCGCCCGACGGCAAGCTCCTGTCGGCATCCATGAGCGAGGTGAACGGCGACGAGTTCCTGCGCGTCTTCGACATCGGCAAGGTGCTCGCGGGCGACGTGAAGGCGCGAAGCGAGTTCAAGTTCGGCCAGTCGGTGCCCGAGGACTTCGTCTTCTCGCGCGACGGCCGCTACCTCTACGGCAGCAGCTACTACACGGGTGTCTCGAACATCTTCCGCTACGAGGTCGCGACCGGCGACGTGGAAGCGGTGTCGAACACGGAATCGGGCTACTTCCGTCCCGTGGAGCTTTCCGACGGCTCGCTCATGGTGTTCCACTACACGGGCCAGGGCTTCGTTCCGGTGGTGATCGAGCCCAAGGTGGTGAAGGACGTAAGCGCGATCACGTTTCTCGGCACCGCGCTCGTGGGCAAGTACCCGGTGCTCAAGACCTGGCAGGTGCCGCCGCCCTCGACCGTGGACGACGAGAAGCTCGTGGTCGCCAAGGGGCCGTACGTGCCGCTGCACACGATGGGCCTCGAGAGCGCCTATCCGGTGCTGCAGGGCTACAAGGACTACGTGGGCGTGGGCTACCACATGAACTTCACCGATCCGCTGCGCCTCGGAAAAGTGGATCTCACCGCGGCCTACACGCCCACCGACAACCTGCCCGGCACCGAGCGCGGGCACTTCGAGGCGAAGTACCACTACCTCGACTGGACCGCGAAGGCCTCGTACAACCGTTCGGATTTCTACGACATCTTCGGTCCCACGAAACTCTCCCGCAAGGGCTACGCGGCGATCCTCGACTACGATCACTTCCTCGTGTTCGACGAGCCGCGGCGCCTCGAAGTGAAGGCCGAAGGCGCCTACTACTACAAGCTCGACGCCCTTCCCTCGTTCCAGAACGTGCCCACGACCGCCGACCACCTCGCCACCGCCGAGGTGGGCCTGTACTACACGTTCGTGCGCAAGAGCCTGGGCGCCGTGGACGACGAGAAGGGGCTCATCTGGAACATCGTGGCGAGCGGCCAGCAGGCCGACGGCAAGAGCTATCCGCAGCTGCGCGGCCAGCTCGACTTCGGCTTCGCGCTGCCGGTGCCGAATTCCTCGCTCTGGATCCGCAATGCCGCGGGCGCCTCCCACGGCGATCGCGCTTCGCCTTTCGCGAACTTCTTCCTCGGCGCCTTCGGCAACAACTACGTGGACAGCCGCTCGATCAAGCGCTACCGCGAGTGGTACGCGTTCCCCGGCTTCGACATCGACGAGATCAACGGCAAGTCCTTCGCCAGGTCCATGGTGGAGGTGAACGCGCCTCCCTACACCTTCGAGTCGGTGGGCACGCCCAGCTTCTATCTGAACTACCTGCGCCCGGCGGTCTTCGCCTCCGAGCTCGTGACCGACCCCAACGATTCGACCTACCGCGTGAAGTACTCCAACATCGGCACGCAGGTGGACCTTCGCTTCAGCGTGCTGCACTGGTTCGAGATGACGCTCTCGGCGGGATACGCCGTGGGCTATCGCGAGGGCCGGCGCTCGGGCGACGAATGGATGCTCTCGCTCAAGATCATGTAGGCCGGCTTTGCTGCTTCCGATCATCGTAGGCCTCGCGCCGGTCACGACGTTCCTCGCGGCCCTGGTGCTGCTCGACAGCTACAAGCTGGTGAAGCTCTGGCTCGTGGTGCTCGCGGTCTCGTGCGGCGTCGTGGCCGCGTTCGTGGCCTACGGCGCCAACGGCGCGGTGCTCGAGCTCACGCACGTGGGCTTCGTCAACCACACCCGCTACATCGCGCCGCTGATCGAGGAGCTCCTGAAGGGCGTGGTGATCGTGGCGCTCATCCGCACGCACCGCATCGGCTTCCTCGTGGACGCGGCCATCTTCGGATTCGCCGTGGGCGCGGGGTTCGCCATGGTCGAGAACCTCGTCTACCTCATGGAATTCCCCGGCGCGACGATGGGCACGTGGAACGTGCGCGGCTTCGGCACCGCGATCATGCACGGCGGCGCCACCGCGATCTTCGCGATGGTGGGGCTCGCGATGCTGGACCGCTCGGGCAAGGCGGCGCTGCGCGCGTTCGCGCCGGGGTTCGCCATGGCCGCGGTGCTGCACTCCGCGTTCAACCACTTCTTCCTGTCGCCGCGCCTCTCCACGCTGGGCATCGCGATCGTGGTGCCGGCGCTTCTCTACCTCGTCTTCGAGCGCTCCGAGAAGGCGCTGGGCCAGTGGCTGGGCACGGGGTTCGACGCCGACACGGAGATGCTGCACCTCATCAACTCCGGATCGCTCTCGGATTCGCCCGTGGGCCGTTACCTGCACGAGCTCAAGGACCGCTTCGAGGGACACATCGTGGCCGACATCCTCTGCTACCTGCGCCTGTACACGGAGCTGGCGCTGCGCGCCAAGGGCGTGCTGATGATGCGCGAGAACGGATTCAATCCGCCCATCGACGAGCCCACGCGCGCCAAGTTCGTGGAGATGCGCTACCTGGAAGCGAGCATCGGAAAGACGGCGCTCCTGGCGGTCCAGCCGATGCTGCACATGAGCCACAAGGACCTCTGGCAGCTCTACATGCTCGGCAAGTAGTCAGCCCCCGAGCATCGCGTGGATCTTGCCGAGCGTCGCCCAGTTGCGCGTGGTGCCGCAGTCGGCGAGCTTCGTGAGCAGCGCCACGCCCGCCTTGCCCTTGAGCGAGCCGTTCGGGCACCAGGCATAGAGCGCGTGCTTTCCGAGGTGGACCACGTCGGGCTTCACGTCGGACTTCGCGATCGCCTCGAGCGCCTTCCAGCCCCTCGGATCGTTGGTCATCGCCACCAGCAGCAGCGACGGATTGGTCGCGACCCTGCCCAGGGGATTGCCCGCGATCACGGCGGCGATGTCCCCGGCCGACTTCACGACGACCAGCGCATCGACCTTCAGCTTCGCGAGCACGGCGTCGTGAATGCGTTGGGCGTGCTTCGCCTCCGAGCCCGCGGCGGCATCGAACACGGCATTGCCGCTGTTGAGCAACGTCTCCACGTTGCCGTAGCCCAGCGACTCGAGGAGCCTGCGCAGGTCGGCCATGGCGATGCGCTTGGCGTTTCCCACGTTGATGCCGCGAAAGAAAGCGACGTGGCGCGGCATCAGGCTACCAGCGCACGTGCCCGGCCGCCCACGTTCACTCGACGACCCTGAATCGCCTCGTGAGCTCCACGGCGCGGCCCGAGTCGCTGTCGGCGAGCGTGGCAACGACAACGTACTCGCCCGGCGCGTCCTTCGGCTCGATCCTGATGCCCAGGCTCGCGTCGCTGATCGCCACCGTGCCGGGCTTCACCGCCGCCCGGCTCCACGCCGTGAGCGGCATCGTCTCGCCATAGAGCGACCCGTCGGGCCGCGTCACCTTGAAGGCCACGCTCGCCCCGCACTCGAGGCTCATGCGCCCGCAGCCCGAGAAGAGCACGACCACGTTCACGGTGTCTCCGCGCCTGAATTCGCCGGCGCTCCTCACCGCGGGAACGTTCCACGCGGGCGGCGCCTTCCACGCCCTCATGAAGGCGTTGGCGTCTTTCACCAGCAGGAGGATCCCGCCCAGGCCGCGGTCGGACTTGCGCCACTCGGTGTCGGCGATGGGCTTGCCCGACTCCAGCCACTGGTCATAGACGGAAGAGATCGTCTCCGGCCCGGGCTTTGCCGCGGGCGCGGCACACCCGGCCAGCATCGCGAGCCCGAGGATGGCGATGAATGCCTTCATGACCTCACGATCTTGCCACGTTCCCCACGGGCAAATTTCACCGATCGTTGCAGGCGGGCTACCGGATCTCCCGCGGGCCGGCGCCGGCGGCCGTGCCGCGCGCGCTCACTCGGTCTTCGGCCCGCCGAATGCCGCGCTCTCGGTGCAGCCGCCGTTCACGTTCGGCGCCGTGAACCTGCCCTCGAGGCCGAGCGAAGTCCGCTTGATCTCCGTCATCACCGCCGTGGCGCTGGTGCCGTCGGAGCACGTGTAGGTGGCGCTCGGAATCTGGAAATACGTGCCGGTCTGCGTGGCCGCTCCCAGCATCTTGCAGGTCAGCCCGCTGCGATACACGAAATCGAACGTGAGGAACGAGTTCGAGCCCGGGGTCACGTGCAGGGTGTACCCGTCCGTGTAGTTTCCGTTGCTGCTCGAGGAGCTGCAGGCGCTGTAGCTCCCGGCCTGGCTGCCCGCGTAGAAGCCCCCGGTGGCGATCGCCGTGAGCGTCTGCCGCGTGAGCTCGCCCGTGAACGAGCCCACGTTGTTCACCGTGTAGGAGAACGTTCCCTGGTAGTTGTTGGCCGGGTTCGGCTTGAAGGACGCCGTGCCCACCGCGTTGACCGTCAAATTGGACGGATTCCACGGCGACCCGAAGAACGTGCCCGTGGTCGCGTAGACGGGGCCCGTGAACGAGTCGACCTTGTTCCAGGTGACCTGCGCCACGTACCAGTTGGGCAGCCCGTTCTGCCCGTAGATGAAGAAGGTCACGAACATGAAGGGCGCCCCGGTGCCGTCGTCGCTTTCGACCATGTTGAAGCCGTAGCCCGATTGCGAGGGGTTGAACCAGATGTCCGTATAGTCCGCGGCCTGCGCGCGGATCGCCGCGGCGAGCAGGAGTAGTGCCGCGAGGATTCGCTTCATCTCATCGTCCTTTGCAAAGCTTGAGCGCGCGCTGGAAGTAGCGCTGCGCCTCGTCCGTCTCCCGCGAGGCCTGCGACTGCACGAGCGCGCAGGAGCCTTGCGCATCGGCACGCGCCATCGCCTCCGCCGCGGCCGCACGAATGCGCGCATCGCCCGTGCCGGAGAGAATCGAGGCGAGATCGCCGCGCGAGGACTTGGGCTCCCCCGACTTCGCGAGCCCGCGCATCGCCGAAAAACGCACCACGAACGGCTCCGAATCGTCGCCTGCCGCCGCGCGGAACGTCGCGGCCGCATTCGCGGCGCCCACGATCGACAACGCGTCGAGCGCCTTCGCGCGAAACGTGGGGAAGTTGTCCTTGTCGTTCGCGATCTCCATGAGGACCGGGGCGGCGCGCGGCCCCAGGGCCTTCCAGAGCGACGCGCCGATGGGCGTGTCGATCGAGGAAAGGTACGTCCACACCTGCGTGCGCACCTCGTCGTCGGTGAGGCGTGCCGATTCCATCGCATCGCGCCGGGCGAGGGGCGATGCGCCGCCCGCGGCGCCGGCCATGAGCGCGAGCAGGCTCGAGATGCAGACGGTGATGAGCAGTCGCCTGGCCATGGCTAGTGGACCGTCGGGTTGGCGCGCATCACCCGGCCCTGCTGCGGGGAAAGCACGCCGGCGGAGAGCGAGCTGTCGAAGAGCCAGAACATGAGGTCGTCGCCCCCGCCGCACTGCGTCCTGCGGCCCAGGCACGAGGAAGCGGGCATCGCGAACGTGCCCGCCGTGCACTGGCTGGCCTGGGTCGCCGTGAGGCAGGCGCTGCTGCACGTGCACTGCGGCGTGTCGTTCAGCGGGTCCCACGAGCCGCCGCGCGACTCGCTGGTGTGATAGAGGCCCATGTAGTGTCCGCCTTCGTGCGCGGCGATGAACGCGATGCGGTCCGCGCCGCACTTGCCGAAATGAAGCGACGTGCAGGGTCCCGAGTTGATGTCCGACGAGTTCACGATCGCGCCGCTCGAGACCGTGCCCCCGAAGGAAGCGGGCCCCGGGATCGAGCCGTCGAGGCCGACGACTACGGAGTGCCCGCCGCCGTTGTCGGCGATGATCGAATCGACGAAGAAGATGTTGAGCGCATTGGCCGGCAGCGAAAGGGACATCATCTGGCCGAACTCGCTGCACGGGCCCGCGTCGCTGATGTCGATGCTCGCGTAGCTCGCCTTCGCCCACGGCGGCAGGTCGTAGACCGTGAACGTCCCGATGGAGATCCCCACCTGCCCGTAGATCATCGCGAGCGTCTGCGCGAAGCGCTGGAAGCTCGGGCTCGCGACCGCGGACGACGACGTGAAGGACGCCGTCGCGAGGTAGATGGCGATGTCGATCGTGCCGGTGGAGCCCGCAATGGGCTTGGTGATCACCGTGACGTCGTATTGGCTCGTGCCCGAGCCCGAGGACTGGCACGCGGAATTCGTGAGGCACTCGTAGGCGTAGTCGTTCACCTGGAAGCTCCACGTGCCGGCCGGATAACCTCCCGCCGAATCCACGAACGCCTGCGACGTATTCGGCAGCGTGACGAATCCCGAGCCCGCGGAAACGGCATCGGCGATGACGTGCGCCGTGGATTCGTCGGCCGGATCGCTCACGGTGTCGTCATAGAGGATCGTGCCGTTCGGCATCTTGATGCGCGAGGCAACCGCGGAGTTCGGGATCGACGTCGCCTGCGGGCCGTACGCAATGGTCTGCGGCGGGCTGTTGGCGCCCTGTTCCGCGATGGAGATCGTACCCGTGCCCGACGGGACGTTGAAGGACACGGTCTCGCCCACGGTGTGAACGCCCAGGTGCTGCACCTGCGACCCGGAAAGCGACGACACCTTGACGGGCAAGGGCTGCGTGCACGTGGTGGCCGCCTGCGGACCGACGGTCCCGCCGTTGGTCAGAGTGACCGCCGCCGCGGTTGGCGTGACAAGCGCCGCGGAGAAGAGCGTGGACGCGATGCTGCGCAAGGGCATGCCCTATGGTACGCGAAGCTCGACCTCGGCCTCGATCTCCACGGGGATGTCGAAGGGCAGCTCGGCCATTCCGACGGCGCTTCGCGCATGCGCGCCCCGCTCGGCCCCGAACACGCTCACGATGAGGTCGGAGAAGCCGTTGATGACGCCGGGCTGGTGGTTGAATCCCCGCGCCGAGTTCACCATGCCGAACACCCTCGTCCAGCCGGCGATGCGATCGAGGCTCCCCAGCTCGCGCTGCAGGCTCCCGAGGATCGCGAGGCCCGTGAGCTTCGCGGCCTCGTAGCCCTGCTCGGCCGTCACCTCGGCGCCGACCTTTCCCAGCGGGCGCGCGAGCGAGCCGTCGGCATTGGTCGGGCCGTGCCCCGAGACGATGGCACGGTTCCCGACCACACGAACCCACGCGAACGGGAACACGGCGCCGGGCGGCAGCTGCAGCGGCTGCGGGATGACCAGGCCCAGGGACTTCAGGCGCTCTTCGATCGACGGCATGCGGGACCCCTTGTTGTTCTTGGAGATGGCGACGTGCGCGCGATGAGGGTAGCCGGATCGGCGCCTCGCCGCATCATGGGGCGATCGCGAGGCGCAGCAGCTTCGTGCGCGACGATCCGCCGCTCTTGATCTCGACGTCGGCCTTGCGCAGGCCGAAGCGCCCGGCCACGAGCGCGATCAGCTCATCGTTCGCCTTGCCGTCGACCGGGGGCGAACGCAGGTGCGCGATCCAAATTCCGTCGGCGCCCTGCTCGAGGACGCTCGCGCGGGCGTTGGGCTTGACCTTGACGCGGATGATCACGGCACATCTTAACTATTGCCTTCGCCTCGCGGCGAACCGCGCCCACAGGGCCTCGTCCTGCTCGAGCTCCGCCAGCGCCGACTCCATCGCCTCGCCGTCGCGGTCGAGCTCGGGCAGCAGAACGTCCTCGAGCGCGCGGACGCGGCGTGCCGTGCGGCGATACTCCGCGTGCAGCCGCGCGAGGTTGCCGTCGATCGCGGCCAGGCGCGCGAGGGGATCGAGCAACGCGACGAACGCCGCGCGGCACTCCTCGGTCTCCGGCGAGGGATTGGCCGCCGGCTCGGCCGCATCGGGCGCGCCCTCGATGGCCACCTCGAGCAGCGGCACCCCGAGCAGCGGACGCGGCCGCGTCACGAGGCGGCGCGCGCCCACCGCGGAGGCTGGCTGGCTTTGCAGGCCCAGCAAGCCGTGGCGCCCCAGCGCGGCGGCGAGCGCCGCGCCCGCGCGCGCGAGCAGCGGCCGCAACGCGGCGCCGAGCGCGTCGCGCGCACGAAGCTCGGCGAGCATGCGGCCGGCGAGGAGCAGGCATTTCTCGTCGAGGAACGCGCAACCCTCGCGCATCGCCTTGCGCTCCTCGCGCAGGGCGATGACTGCACTTCGCGTCGCGGTGCGCTCGCTCACGCGGCCGCGGCCTCGTGCTTCAGGTGCCGCGCGATCTGCTCGTCGGAAAGGCGCGTGAGCTCGACCGCGGGAAGCGTCGACAGCGCCGCCCATCCCTGCGCCATGCTCTGCTCGAGCGTGCGCGCAGCGCCCTGACCGACCACCTCGCGCTCGAAGCGCGCGCCGAAGGCGAGATAGCGTCGGTCGGCCTCGGCGAGCCCGTCCTCGCCCACGACGCTCGCCAGCACGCGCGCCTGCACCGCCTTGGCGTGCGCCGCGTAGAGCTGCGCCGCGAGCGCCGGATGGTCGGGATGCGTGAAGCCCTTGCCCACGCCGTCCTTCATCAGGCGCGAAAGGCTCGGGAGCACCTCCACCGGCGGGTAGATGCCCTCGCGATCGAGCGTGCGCGAGAGCACCACCTGTCCCTCGGTGATGTAGCCGGACAGGTCGGGGATCGGATGCCCGATGTCGTCGTTGGGCATGCTGAGGATCGGCAGCTGGGTGAGCGTGCCGGGCGAGCCGTGCAGGCACCCGGCCCTCTCGTAGAGTGTCGCGAGGTCCGAGTACATGTAGCCCGGATAGGCCTTGCGCCCCGGGACCTCGCCCTTGGCGCCCGCCACCTCGCGCAGCGCCTCGCAGTAGTTGGTCATGTCCGTGAGGATGCACAGCACGTGCTTGCCTTCCTCGAACGCGAGGTACTCGGCGGCCGCGAGCGCGAAGCGCGGCGTGAGCAGGCGCTGCGTGGACGAATCGCTCGCGTAGTTGAGGAAGAGCGCGGAGCGCTCGAGCGCGCCCGACTCCTCCAGCGAGCGGCGGAAGTAGTCGGCGCTCTCGTAGGGCACGCCGATGCCCGCGAAGACGATCGCGAACCCGGAAGCGTCTCCTCCGCGCAGGCGCGCCCCGCGCGCGATCTCCACCGCCATGCGGTCGTGGGGCAATCCGCCGCCGGAGAAGATCGGCAGCTTCTGCCCGCGCACGAGGCTGTTCATGAGGTCGATCGCGGTGAGCCCGGTCTCGATGAAATCGCGGGGCGTCGCGCGCGCGACCGGGTTCATGGCCGGCGGATCGATGGGCACCCAGCGGCGCACGGCGGGCGGAGGCCCGCCGTCGGCGGGCTCGCCGATCCCGTTGAACACGCGGCCGAGCAACCCCGGTCCCACGCCGAAGCGAATCGGCGTGCCGGGAAGGCGCACGACCGCTTCGCGCAGCCGCAGCCCCGCGCCGGACTCGAGCAGCTCCACCGTGAGATGCCGGTCGTCGATCGTGATCACGCGCCCCAGGCGCGGGCGGTCCTTCGCGCCGCGCACCTCCACGGCGTCGTTCAATCCCACGTCGAGGGCGCGCTCGAGGAAGAGGAGCGGTCCCTCGAGACCCGTAGCCGCACCGCGCAACGTGACGTCAGGCCGCACGGGCCGATCCTCGCACGAGCTCGCGGAACTCCCCTTCCATGCGCGCCTCGAGGCCCGCGAAATCCCCGACGGCGTCCTCGCCGATCTCCTCGCCCATGCGCGCGATGGCCCGCACCACCGGCATCGCGGCGATCGCTTCCGGCGTCGCGCCCGCGGCGAGCGCTGCCTCGGCCTGCTCGACGAAGTGGGCCGCGAGCCGCAGCATCGCCGCCTGCCGCTCCGGCCCCGCGTAGCGGTCCACGGGTGAGAACGCCGATTGGCGCAGCACCGCGTCGTTCACCAGGTCGGCGCAGAAGAGCGCGAGGCGCTGGCGCGCGGGCATGGCGTCCTTGCCGATGATGCGCGCCATGCGCTCGAGGCGCGCCTGGTCCTCGAGCAGCGTGAGCAGGCGCCTGCGCAGCTCCAGCCACTCGTTGGCGCCCGTGGCCGCGCGGCCCCCGCCCGCCGGCAAGCGCGAGAACACGCGCTGCCACCAATCGGCCACCGGCAGCGCGTCTTCCGAGTACGACTGCAGCGGATCGACCGCGGGATAGAAGCGCGCCTGCGCGCGCCGGGCGTCGAGGGCCCAGAAGCTCCTCACGTAGCGGCGCGTGTGGCTGGTGACCGGCTCGGAGAAGTCGCCCGCGGGCGGGCTCACCGAGCCCAGCAGCGTGACCGAACCCGCTCCGCCGGCGAGCGTGCGCACCTTCGCCGCGCGCTCGTAGAAGTCGGCGATGCGGCTCGAGAGATACGTGGGGTAGGCGCCCTCGCCGGGCAGCTCGCCGAGGCGTCCCGAAACTTCGCGAAGCGCTTCCGCCCAGCGGCTCGTCGAGTCGGCCATGAGCGCGACGTGAAGCCCCTGGTCGCGGAAATACTCCGCCACCGTCACGGCCGTGTAGATGCTCGCCTCGCGTGCGGCCACCGGCATGTTGGAGGCGTTGGCGATGATGACGGTGCGCTCCATCAGCGCGCGGCCCGTGCGCGGATCCTCGAGGCGCGGGAACTCGTCCAGGACGCCCGCCATCTCGTTGCCGCGCTCGCCGCAGCCCAGGTAGACGATGACGTCCGCGCCGCAAGAACGCGCGAGCGCCTCGAGCAGGACGGTCTTGCCCGTGCCGAATCCCCCGGGGATCGCCGCCTTGCCGCCGAGGGCGACCGGGAAGAACGAGTCGAGCACGCGCTGCCCGGTGACGAGCGGCTCGTCGGAAGGCAGGCGTGCGGCCACGGGGCGCGGCGTGCGCACGGGCCAGAAGTGGCTGAGCGCCACGGGGATCGCGGCGCCATCCTCGCCAAGCACGTCGACGAGCGCGGTCTGGTCATCGTAGTTGCCGGGCGGGGAGACTCGCCTCACCTCGCCCGAGACGAAGGGCGGCACGAGGCAGGGCGAGCCGCCGGCCGTTCCGAACACGCTGCCTCCGCCCACGCGTTCGCCGACGGACACGCGCGCCTCGAAGTCGAACGTCGGCGCGGCTTTCCGCGGCACGAGCGGCCGCATCAGGCCGTCGAAGATCTGCCCGAGCAACGCGGGGCCGAGGCGAATGCCGAGCGGGGCGCCGGTGCCTACGACTTCGGCGCCATGGCGCAGGCCCGTGGCGTCCTCGAAGATCTGCGCGACGATCCCGCTGCTGTCGACGCGGATCACCTCGCCGGGCAGCTCGCGCGGTCCCACGCGCACGGCCTCGCGCAATCCGAAGGCTTCCTCGGTGCGCGCGTGAACGACGGGGCCGGAGAGCCAATGCACGCGCGCGCGGCTCACGTTCCTTCCTCCTCGAGGCGGCAGAGCAACCGCCCCTCGACGGCGAGGCGGTCGGCCAGCAGCCCCGCCACCGTCGCATCGACAGTCACTCGCCCGGTGACGATGCGCACTCCGCCCGACGGATCAAAGCTCGCCTGGCGCTCGCCTGCGGGCAGGACCTTCTCGGCGTGCTTGCTTGCCGCGTCGATCCAACGGGCGCGCGAGGCTTCGTCGGCCCAGCGCGCGGCGAGGACGCCCGGCAATCGCTTCCAGCCCTCGGCGAGCAGGGCCTTCATGCGCCGCTGGCGCGCCATGCGCCGCACCGTCGCGAGGCGCGCTTCGGCCGCGG
>DATJVS010000102.1:0-5897 GCA_035501715.1 Usitatibacter sp. | reverse complement strand
CGATCCAACGAGGAGGTCTCATGGGCATGCTCGACGCAATCGCGAACCAGGTGATGGGCTCCCTCGCCAGCTCCGGCGACGGCCGCCACGCGCAGGTGGTGAACGCGATCGGCGGCTTCATCCAGTCGCAGGGCGGGCTCGAGAACCTCGTCGCCAACTTCCACCAGAAGGGGCTGGGCAACGTGGTCTCGTCGTGGATCGGCTCGGGGCAGAACCTGCCGATCTCCGCCGACCAGCTCACGCAGGTGCTCGGCAACGCGCAGGTCCAGGCGATGGCGCAGAAGCTCGGCTTCTCGCCGCAGGAGATGTCGGGCCACCTCGCGGAGCTGCTGCCGCAGGTGGTCGACAAGCTCACGCCCGGCGGCGCCATGCCTTCGGGCGCCGGCGGCGCGCTCGCATCCGTGCTCTCGGGCCTCATGAAGGGCTAGGGCGCCGGGCGCCTAGCCCGCGATGAGATCGACGACGGCTCCCACGCCGTAGGCCGCGATGCTCGCGATCACGAAGATCACCATCGCCCGCGTCATCCCGCCGGGGATGTCCCACTCCTCGAGCTTGCGCTTGGTGAGGTAGCCCACCACGATGAATGCGAACGAGGAGATGAAGAAGCTCGCCATGCACGACATCTTAGTCGCCGCGGGCCTCCTTGTGGGGGCCCTCGCTTCTCCCACGCTCGCCGACGAGCGCAGGAACTGGTTCGACGACCCGTTCGTGCAGCTCACCCACGGCATCGCCGATTGCCCGGTGCCCGAGGGCCCGCTCATGACGCTCGCCGAGAGCCGCACCGAGGGCCACGTGAGATCGGAGCGCGGCACGCGCTGTTATCTCGAGGGGCGCTGCCGGCTGGCCAATTCCTACCAGTACGACAAGGGCATCATGGAGCTCGTGCGGAAGGCCGTCTCCGCCGATCCGCGCTGGAAGGACACGAGCGTCTGGGCGCTGGGGCAGCGCCGCTGGATCTATCTGAAGGGCTGCGTGCGCTCGAAGGAGCAATCACGCGAGCTCGAGCGCTGGGTGAAGGGCGTGGACGACGTGGAGCGCGTGATCAACGAGCTGGCCGTGGTCCGCTAGTCGCTCACGTCGTCGCCGAAGAGCCCGCTCGCGGTGGGCTCCTTCGCGCGCAGCTGGTCCACCTTGGCCTTCGTGAAGGCGGCGTTCTTGAAGAAGTCGTCGGCGCTCGCGAGCGGCGCGAGGCGGAATTCCGGCGGGCGCAGGTCGCCCAGCGATGCGCGCGTGCCCACGAGCTTCTGCGATTCGGAGCGCGCGAGGTACTGCAGCGCCGCGCCCGCGGCCGTGAGCGCGACCACGAGCCCCATCGCCACGCGCATGCGGCGCGGGCCGATCACGCGCAGGTGCGCCCAGCACGCCGCGGCGAGCAACGCCCAGAATCCCAGGCCCGCGTAATCGGAAAGCGCGCGCCACGCGAACGAGAACGAGAGCGACTCGGTGAGCTGGTCCCACGCCACCAGCACCGCGCACGCCGTGAGCGCGATGCGAAGCTGCAGCGCGAAGCGCGCCTGCCCGAGGAAGATGCGCGAGACGAGGGCCCACGCGCCCGTCCAGAGGGCGAGCCCGGTCACGAACCCGATCATCGGCCGCAGGATCACGGTGACGTTGGGCTCGGTGGTGAGGTTGAGCCACTCGAGTATCGCGAGCGTGCCCACCACGGCCACGCCGAGGCCCACGGCCCACTTGGCGTGCGCGCGCGGCGGCGTGAGCAATCGCTCGGGTGGGACCGGATGGCGCGAGTCGTGCACGCGAAGCACCGTGCGACCGATGCGGATGCCGGGCTCCTTCGCAAGCGAGACGCGCGGCGTGCGCGTGGCGCCGTGCTCGTGGAAGAGGCCGTTCAGCGTGCCGAGGTCCTCGGCGGCGAGCTCGCCGTCCTCGCCGCGCGAGATGCGCAGGTGGTGCGGCGCCACGTGCGGATCGTCCAGCACCACGTCGTTGTCGAACGCGCGGCCGACGGTGGCGACATCGCCCTCGATGCGCTGGCGCGATCCCACCTCGCCGTGGCGCGACAGGACCTCGATCCACATCACTTCGCCCATTCGATCGCCTCGAGGAAGCGCCGGCCGAGGGCCACGGCATTGTCGTAGGACACGCCCTGCATGGTGAGCTGGGCGAGGAGCGCTTCGCGGTCGCGGTCCTGCGTCAGGGCGAGGAGCGTGACGTTGTACAGCCCTTCGAACTCGCGATAGGCGCGCATGCACCACGTGGCGCGAAGCGGCGGGCGCGAGCCGGTGCCGGCCTCCACGAAATCGTCGCGGCATTCCTGCTCGGTGAGCCGCCTGGACAGGCTCCCGTCGAATCCCCACGAGCGCTGCGAAAGCTCCTTCGAGAACTGGAACGCGTTCAGGTCCACCGCCTTGAAGTACGAGTAGGCGAAGTCCAGGCGCCCCGTGAGGATGCGATCGGACACGAAGATGCCGGTGGCGCTCGAGCAGCGCGTGCTGTTCACGGCGGTGCGCGGCTTCGGGATCGCATCGGCGTTGGTCGCGCCCCAGCACGTCATCCAGGGCGCCGCGCTTTCGAGGCCGCGGTACGGGCCGAACGAGCCGCTGCGGAAGCCCTGCTCGCGCAACGTGTCGTAGAACGACGCCTGCCATCCCGCGAGCTGCCGGCCCACTTCGTCCTTCGCCTTGTCCACCACCAGGGGCGGGCCCTTCTTCGCGCGCTCGATCAGGTCGGCGGCGAACTTGGCGGGCACGAGGAACCCCACGTTCTCGCCGTCGAGGCGCTTGGCGACGTTCACGCCGACGATGCGGCCGTCGCCGCCGGCCACCGGTCCGCCGCTCATGCCGGGATTGATCGCGCCGGAGAAATGGATGCGCTCGTCGTAGCTCTTGTCCACGAGGCCGTTGTAGGTCCCCTCGACGATCGTGAAGCCCAGGTCGAGCGGATTGCCCATGGCGTAGATGCGCTCGCCCTTGGGCAGCTTGTCCTGGAGCGCGCGCGGATCGAATTCGAAGTACGGCAGGTCGGCGCGATCGACCTTCACCACCGCGAGGTCGTGCGCGACGTCGAAGGCGAGCAGCGCGAGCCCGCCCCTGGATCCGTCGGGCGCGAGGAATTCGAGGCGGTACGTCTTCGGATCGAGCGCGTACTGCGACACCACGTGGTAGTTGGTGATCGCGAGCCCTTCGGGCGTGACGAGGAATCCCGAGCCCAGGCTCGATTGCCGGCCCGTGGACTGCAGCAGCGAGCGGATCTGCAGGATGCGCGGCTTGGCGAGATCGAAGACGCGTTCGGCCGCCGTGGACAGCGGCGCGGCGGGCGCGGACGGCTGGGCGGCGACGAAGGACGCGCAAGACAGCAGGGCTGCGGCGAGCAGCCCGAGGCGAAGCATCATTTCGGGGATCGAGGCGCGGGCAACGCCCCGATTTTACCCGTCATTCCCCTCTAGAGGCGCGAGGCGAGGCCCGAGAGGAAGCGCGCGGCCACCGCGGGCTCGGAAGCCACGGCGCTGACCGCACCGGTGTAAACGGTCACGAGGTCGAAGCCCGCGGGCAGTGGCGCCACGAGCTTCACGCCGACAGTCGCGCGGATCTCGGTGGCCTGCGTGCAGCCGATGGGGTGGCCCGCTGCGTCGGCCATGGCGCGCATCGCCGTGGCGCCATTGGGGAAGGTGCGGATTCGCGATGCGACCTTCGCGTGGATGCCGAGCCGTTCCAGCACCTGGTTGAAGTGGATGCCCGCCGTGGCCTTCGCGGGATCGGGAAAGTAGATCGCGTCGGCCGCGAGCAATGCATCGCGCAGCGTCGCCTCGTCGCAGACGGGCGGCGCGGAATCGGCCGCGCGCACGGCGATCGACGTGGGAACGGCGCCGAGATCCGCGACCGAGTCCTTCAGCACGAGGCCCCGGGCCGCGAGCTCGTCGATCTGCCGGCGCGTGAGGACCACGATGTCGCACGGCTCGCCGGCGAGGAACTTCTCGAGCATCGCGCCCACGGCGCCGAAGCTGCCTTCCACGGCGATCCCCGCGCTCTTCGCCGAGGCCGCGACCAGGGCCTGCGCCGCGCCCGCGCTCACGAACCGAAGCTTCACCGGTCGGCCTTCGCTCCCGAGACCTTCACGACGCGCGCCCACTTCTCGATGTCGGTGCGCATGTACGCGGCGAACTCGTCGGGCGTCATGGTCATCGCGACCGCACCTTGCCCAGCCCACGCCTTGCGCAGCTCCGGCGACGAGGTGACCTTCGTGATCTCGGCATTGAGCTTGTCCACGATCGCCTTCGGCGTGGCCCCGGGGGCCATCACGCCCAGCCAGATCACCGACTCGTAGCCGGGCACGCCCGCCTCGTCCAGCGTGGGCACTTCCGGCAGCACCGTCGAGCGGACCTTCCCGGTGGTGGCGAGCGCACGAAGCTTTCCGGCCCGCACGTTGGGCGCCATCGTCGTGATGGCGTCGAACATCATCTGCACCTGGCCGCCGAGGACGTCGGTGCGCGCGCCCGAGCTTCCCTTGTAGGGAATGTGCACGATGTCCACGCCCGCCATCGCCTTGAAGAGCTCGCCGGCCATGTGGTACGGCGTGCCGGGGCCCGACGATGCGTAGTTGAGCTTCCCGGGCTCGGCCTTCGCGAGCGCGATGAACTCGGCGAGCGTCTTCGCCTTCACCGACGGATGCACCACCATCACGAGATCGGAGTAGTTCACCGGCGCCACGGGCACGAGGTCGCGCAGGAGCACGTAGCGCTTGTCCGGGATGAGCGACTCGTTCACGGTGTGCGTGTTGCTCATCATGAGCAGCGTGTAGCCGTCGGGCGGGCTCTGCACCACGAGCTCGGTCCCCAGGATCGCCCCGCCGCCGGGGCGGTCCTCCACGAGGAACGATTGCCCCAGCGAGGCCTGGAGCTTCTCGGCGATGACGCGCGCGTAGATGTCGGCCGGCCCGCCCGCGGCGAACGGCACGACGATCTTCACGGGCTTCGACGGATAGGGTTCGCCGATCGCGGCCGTGGCCGCGAGCGCCGCGAGCCACGCTGCGAGGGCGCGCTTCATCGTTTGCTCATTCCTCCCACCGGAAACATGCCACGGCGATCGCCGTGAATGCAACACTGAATGTCAGCATCGCTGCGACCGCCGGAAGCGCGGTCTCGAGGCCCTGGCCCCGCCACGTCATCGCCTCGAGGCCGTCCACCGCCCAGCGCGTGGGCACGAAGAGCGTGGCCGACTGCAACCACTCGGGGAAGATGAACGTGGGCACCCACGCGCCACCCAGCATCACGAGCAGCAGCGTGGCGAGGATCGCGATGCCGCGCGTGGCCTCGGGCGTGCGCCCGATGGAGGCGATGAGCAGGCCGAAGCTCGAGGTGAGGAAGCCGAACGCCGCGATCACGAGGAGCAGTCCCGGCCAGCTTCCGTCCACGCGCACGCCGAAGATCGCGATGCCCGCGGCGTAGATGCCCAGCATCATCGCCGTGGCGACGATCATTCCCGAGAGCACGCGGCTGCCCAGCAGGAGCCGGCGCGACACCGGCGCCGCGCGAAGCCGCTTCCAGAGTCCCATGCGCCGCATGAGCAGCACCGCGACGCCCAGGTCTATGCCCGAGAAGAGGATGAACTGCACGCCCATGCCCGCGAAGGAATGCGCGTACGGGTTGTACTTGCGGTCGCCCGAGGTGACCTCGCGCTCCTTCGTCTCGAACGGCATCTTCAGGGAGAAGCCGGCGCCGCCGCTCGCTTCGCCGGACGATTGCCGCGAACGCAGGCGCTCGACGCGATCGAGCAGCTCCGCGAGATCCTTCTTCGTCTCCGGCGCGAGCTCCGCAGACTTCTCGATCGCGGTCTTCGCGTCGGCGAGGAACTTCATTCCGCCGGCACCGCCGCCGAAGGCCGAACGCGCGACTTCCTCCATCACGTGCTGCGCGAGCAAGCCCTTCACGAGCGCCATGGTCA
>DATJVS010000101.1:0-16330 GCA_035501715.1 Usitatibacter sp. | reverse complement strand
GCGCTCGCGCGGCAGTTCGTCGAGGACGCGTGGCGCGAGTACCGCGAGCAGCTCACATCGCTTGGCGTCTCGGCGGCGCGCGCCGTGCCGACGCTGCTCTGGGACCTGCGCTACTCGCTGCTCACCGTGGTGCTCGCCGGCATCGGGCGCTCGGCCTCCGAAGTGGGCGCGGTGATGATCGTCGGAGGCAACGTCGACGGCGTCACGCGCGTGATGACGACCGCGATCGCGCTGGAGACGAGCAAGGGCAACCTGCCGCTCGCACTCGGCCTGGGCTTCATCCTGCTCGGCATGGTGCTGGCGCTCAACGCCGCCGCGTACGCGGTGCGGGAATGGAGCGCGAAACGCCATGGCTAGCGCGATGTCGCTTCCGATCGAAGCGCGCGGCCTCACGGTGCGGCTGGGCGGGCACGCCGCGCTCGACGCGGTCGACCTTCGCCTCGAGGGTGTCGCGCCCGTGGCGGTGCTCGGAGCCAATGGCGCCGGAAAGAGCGTCCTTCTTCGCACGCTGCACGGCTTGCTCGCGCCGAGCGAGGGCGCGGTGCTCTGGTCGGGCTCGCGCGCGCGGCCCCGCGACCAGGCGATGGTGTTCCAGCGACCCGTGCTGCTGCGCCGCTCGACGCTTGCGAACGTGGAGTACGCGCTCGCGGTGAACGGCGTGGCTGGAAACGAACGCCGTTCCCGCGCGAAGGATGCGCTGGCCCGCGTGGGCCTCGAAGCCCTCGCCTCGCGCCCCGCGCGCGTGCTCTCCGGCGGCGAGCAGCAGCGCCTCGCCCTCGCGCGGGCCTGGGCGCTGCGGCCGCGCGTGATGTTCCTCGACGAGCCCACCGCGAGCCTCGATCCGGCGGCGGCGGCCGAGGTCGAGCGGATCATCGGCGAGATCCGCGGCGCCGGCACCGCGCTCGTCTTCACCACCCACCACCTGGGCTTCGCCGGGCGCATCGCTTCCGAGATCGTGTTCCTGCACGAGGGACGCATCACGGAAAGGACCACTGCCGACACCTTCTTCAAGTCACCGCGGTCCGCGGAAGCGGCCGCATTCCTCAGAGGAGAATTGCCGTGGCAACCTTCGCACGATTCCTGAACCGGCTCACCACCACCTGGATCGTCGCGGCCGTCGTGGCCGCGGCGGCGCTCGCGTTCGCGCCCGGCTCGCAGGCCGACGAGTTCATCACCGTGGCCTCGACCACATCGACCGAGCAGTCGGGCCTGTTCAAGTACTTCCTGCCCGAAGCGAAGAAGGCGCTGGGCTTCGACGTGCACGTGGTCGCGGTCGGCACCGGGCAGGCGCTCGACATGGGACGCCGGGGCGACGCGGACGTGGAGTTCGTCCACGACAAGGTCGCCGAGGAGAAATTCCTCGCCGAGGGCTGGGGCGTGAAGCGCTACGACGTCATGTACAACGACTTCATCATCGTGGGTCCCAAGACGGATCCCGCGCACGCGAAGGGCAACGACGTCGTCGCGGCGCTGAAGAAGATCGCCGAGGCGAAAGCGCCGTTCTGCTCGCGCGGCGACAAGAGCGGCACGGACGCCGCCGAGAAGCGCTACTGGAAGGCGGCCGGCATCGAGCCCAAGGGCGACTGGTATCGCGAGACGGGTTCCGGCATGGGGCCCACGCTCAACACCGCCTCGGGCATGAACGCCTACGCGCTCGCCGATCGCGGCACGTGGCTCTCGTTCAAGAATCGCGGCGACCTCGTGATCCTCGTCGAAGGCGACGTGCGCCTCTTCAACCAGTACGGCGTGATGCTGGTGAACCCGGCCAAGTATCCGCACGTGAAGAAGGAGATGGGCCAGAAGTTCATCGACTGGGTGATCTCGCCCGCGGGCCAGGCCACGATCGCCAACTACAAGATCGACGGCCAGCAGCTCTTCTTCCCCAATTACAAGCCTTGAGCGGCTCGCGCCTCGCGATCCTGTTGTGGTCCGTCTCGCCGGACCGGGCGGACCTTGCCGCCGCTCCGTTCGTCTACGCCGCGGCGGCCGCGGCCCTCGACGCCGAGGTCGAGGTGCACTTCGGGGGGCGCGGCGTGCGATTGCTCGTGCAGGGCGTCGCCGCGGACCTTCGCGCCTCCGAATGGAGCGGCGAGACGGTGTACTCCCTCATGAAGCAGGCGGCCGCGAACGGCGCTCGATTCGTCGCGTGCAGCACGGCGGCCCGCGCGCACGTGGGGCCCGACGAGTCCCTCATCGCGGAGTATTCGGGACCGGCGGGCGCCGCGGCCTTCGCCGAGCGCGCGCTCGATCCCGCGTGGCGCACGCTCGTCTTCTGAATCCTTGCGCCGGGGAAATGGCGGAAGGGAATGGGAGTCGAACCCACCAAGGAGCGGCTGACGCCCCTCACCGGGTTTGAAGCCCGGCCGCCCCACCGGGGGCGAGTCCCTTCCGTTCCAGCTTGAGCAGGTTGTCGGCCCGGATGCGATGGTCGTCGCGCGCACGCCGGGTGAATCCCACGCGATCGAAGAATTCCAGGACCTGCACCGCGCGCTTGCGACCGATGCCCGCGCGGTCTCGGAACTCCGCCACGCGCACGGCGCCGCATTCGTCTTCGAGCGAGCGCGCGATCTCGGCCAGCTCCGCCACCGCCGAGCGCGAGAAGTAGAGGTCCTTCACGATCGCGAACACCTCGCCGCGGCGCGCGAGGCGGCGAAGCAGGGCCCGCATCTCGTTTTCCGGCGCGCCCAGGTCGTGCGCGAGGTCGCGCGCCCACGCAGGATCGAAGCGCTCGTCCTCCAGGCGCGGCAACACTCGCTGTGCGAGCGCTTCTTCCTGCGCGGTGAGCTTGAGCGAGTGGGACGGCAGGTGCCACCACGGGCCGTTTCGCGAGAGCTTGCCTTCCCCGAGAAGCGAAGTGGCCGCCTCTTCGACGAGCGCGATGTCGTGCCGCGGGAACTCCATGCGGCGCACGCGCCCGAGGTCCGGGCCCAGCTCGTCGGGATGGCGATCGTGATACTCGGCGAGCATCGCGAGCAGCCGCTCGCGAATGCGCATCCAGCTCGACCGCGAAAGCGCGAAATCGAGCGATCCGGAGACGACGCGAACGGCATCTCCCAGTTGGCGCTCGTCGATGAGCGTGTTGTGCGCGATGGCGAACGCAGCGAGGTCCACGCCGTCGGGAGAGACTTCGAGCGCCCGGCGAAGGCGCTCGAGCGGATCCTCGCACTCGAACCGGCGAAGCACCTCGATGCGTTCGGGCGCCCGACGGTGGCGTTCCCGTCCAGCGGGCTCGATCACGCGGCCTCCGCCGATCGTGCGCGAGGCCGATGCATCGCGAATGACGAAGGCATCGCCCGAGAGCGCGCCGATCGGGCGTTCGGAAACGATCTGCGCCAGCGCGTCCCTACCGGGCGGGAGGGTCTCGCCCTCGAGGAGCGCCACGCGAGCGAGCACGTGTTCGGTGCCCAGGTGCAGGTGCACGGGCGACCAGTGGGCCAACGCGCGCGATTCACGCGCCGAGAGGCGCAGGCGCGCTTCGAAGCGCGAGGTGGGCGCATGCAGGCGGGGTGCGACGATCCACTCGCCGCGGGCAACTTCTTCTTTCGCGAGCCCCGCGAGCGCCAGCGCGCATCGCTCGCCGCATCGGCCGGCCGTCGAAGTGCGATTCTGCGCGTGCAGGCTGCGAACCCGCGCGATTCGGCCCGAGGGCGTGACGGCCACCTCATCGCCCACGCGGACCTCGCCCGAAGCGACGGTGCCCGTGACGACGGTCCCCACGCCATCCAGCGTGAAGGACCGATCGACCGCGAGGCGGAACGCGGCCCCGGTCGAACGGCGCCCTTCGAACGCAGCCGCCTCGTGCGCGAGATGTTCCTTCAGCTCCGCGAGGCCTTCGCCCGTCGCGCTGGACACGTCGAACATCGGCGCGCCCGCAAGCGAAGTGCTCGCCAGCAGCGCGCAGATCTGCGCGCGGCACTCCGCACGCCGTGCGTCGTCCACGCGATCGATCTTCGACATCGCGATGGCGCCGCGGCGCACGCCCAGGAGCTCCACGATGTCCAGGTGCTCGAGCGTCTGCGGCATCGGCCCATCGTCGGCCGCGATCACCAGGAGCACGTAGTCGATTCCCGTGGCACCCGCCACCATGTGATCGACGAAGCGCTCGTGGCCCGGCACGTCCACGAAACCCAGCACCTGCCCATCGCGAAGGGGCAGGTACGCGTAGCCCAGCTCTATGGAGATGCCGCGCGCCTTTTCCTCCTTGAGCCGGTCGGTGTCCACGCCCGTGAGCGCCTTGACCAGCGAGGTCTTGCCGTGGTCGATGTGCCCCGCGGTGCCGACGATCATGGCGAAAGCCTCTCCAGGAGCGCCGCGAGCTCGGCCTCGTCTTCGAGGCAGCGCAGGTCGAGGATGAGCGCCCCGTCGCGGAGGCGCCCGATCACGGGCGTAGGCAACGCGCGCAACGCCTTCTCGAGTCTCGCGAGGCGCGTCCCGCTTCCCTTCGCCTCGCGCGGGCGGACCACCAGCGCGGCGCTCGCAAGCCGCTCCACGGGCTGCGCGCCGCTGCCGATCTGGCTCGCGCAATCCTCCACGGCCACGTCAGGGCCATCGCCCAGGGCTCGCTGCATCACGGGCTGCAATCGTTCGGCGAGCGCGCGGATCTCCGCGGCCGGCCGCGAGAGCAGGCGAAGCGTCGTGAGACGCATGGCGAGCCGGTCGGGATCGCGATGAATCGCCAGGACCGCCTCCAGCGCCGCGAGCGTCATCTTGTTCACGCGCAGGGCGCGCTTCAACGGATTCTTCTTGATGCGCGCGACGAGCTCGCGGGTGCCGGCGATGATGCCCGCCTGCGGCCCGCCGAGCAGCTTGTCGCCGCTGAACGTGACGATTGAAGCGCCATGCGCGAGCGTCTCGCGCACCGTGGGCTCCTTCGGCAGCCCCCAGCGCGACAGATCGACGAGCGCGCCGCTTCCCAGGTCCACCATGAAGGGGATGCCGCGTTCCCGAGCGAGCGAACCCAGCTCGCCCTCGTCCACCGCGGCCGTGAATCCCGTCACTGCGTAGTTGCTCGCGTGCACCTTGAGGACGAGCCCCGTCTTCGGGCCGATCGCCTCGGCGTAGTCCCTGAGATGCGTGCGGTTGGTGGTGCCGACCTCTCGCAGCTTGCATCCGGCGCGCGCCATGATGTCGGGCATGCGGAAAGCGCCGCCGATCTCGATCTGTTCTCCGCGCGAGATCACGACCTCCTTGCCGCGGGCGAGCGTGTTGAGCGCGAGGAGGACGGCCGCGGCATTGTTGTTCACGATGGTGGCGCTTTCCGCGCCCGTGAGCTCGCCGATCAACGGCACGACGAGGTCATCGCGATCGCCGCGCCCGCCGGTATCCACGTCGTATTCGAGGTTCGTGGCGCTGGCCATCGCGATCGCGACCGCGTCGATGGCCTCCTGCGGCAGGAGCGCGCGCCCGAGGTTCGTATGCAGCACCGTTCCCGTGAGATTGATGACGCGCTTCAGCCGGGGCGCGTTGCGACTCTCGATCGCCTCACCGAGGCTCCGCGCGAGCGCATCGCCGGGCGAAGCGGCTTGCCCGCGCGAGATGGCTTCGCGCTGCCCGGCAAGCAGGTCGCGGATGGCGCCCACGACGACGACGCGCCCGTGGCGCTCGACCAGCGCCTGCACCGCCGGGTCGCCCAGCAACTTGTCTACGGAAGGCAGAAGAGCGTAGGGCTCTTGCGCGGCACGCGCGACAGGATCCATGGTGCGTCGAATGTATCCGCCGCTCCTTCGCCGCACCATATGAAACCGCTTTCACATGCCAGCCTCAGGCGGGGGGTTTCTCCATGCCGAAGGCCTCAACGAGCGTGGACATGTAGGCCTCGACCGCGGCGGCCACCGCGTCGCCCGTCGCGAGGAGCTTCACGTCCTCGTCCCACGCGGCGGGCTCGAGCCGCGCAAGCCAGCCTTCGCCGTAAGGGTCGGCGTTGATGAGGCCGGGGCTCGCGCGCACTTTCGCGTTCACCTCCGCGATCGTTCCGGATACCGGCGTGCGCGCCGAACGGATCACCTTCGACATCTCGAGCGCGCCGATGGAGCGGTCGCGATCCACCTGCGTGCCCACGGGCCTCGCGATGAACTCGATGAAGTCCCCGGAGATGTGGGCGCCGAGCGAGGTGATGCCCACGGTGGCGAGCCCGCCGGGCTCTCGCCGAACCCACGTGTCCTGCTCGACGAGGTACCAGAGCCCCGCGGGAAACTCGAACCCGCGAACTGTCGTCACGCGGAAGGCTCGCCCGGGTCTCCGTGGACGAGCATGAAGTTCACGCCGTACGGTTCGCGCCCCGCTTCGGTCACGAGCAGGTCGAGCGCGAGTGTCGCGATGTCGTCGGCGCACGGCTCCACGTCGGGGTTGCGGTCCATGTAGACGATCTTGAGGTACGCGCCGCACTCGTCGCAGGTTTCGGCGAGCACGGCGGCCTTGTCCTTCTTCTCCTTGCCGTCGTCGAGCCCCGAATAGGAAATCCCCTTGGTGCTGTCGCAATGCGCGCACTTGATGCGCACCATGTGCCACTCGGCGCTGCAGAGCGAACAGTGCAGAAAGCGGAAACCCGCCGCCTCGCCGCCGATGCGCGCGACGCTCGCCGTGGGGCGGCTGCCGCAGCAGGGACAGATTCCCGGCGCGTCGATGGGCGGGAAGGCCGCTTCGCCCAGCGAGATCGCGAGGTGCGTGAAGTACACCTGAAGGCCCGCCCCGATGAATGGGGCAGTGGCCGGATCGAGGCCAAAGGTCACGCCCGCGAGGAGCTTGCTCGCCTGCGCTTCGTAGAGCTCGTCGCGGCTCATCTCGAGGCTCTTGGCCACCGCGTGCGTGCGCCCTTCCGTTTCCTCGGAGATCGCGCGAAGCATCCGCCGCAGCGTGTCGCACCAACCCACGTCGCGCGCATGCGAAGCGTGGGCGAGCGGCGGCATTCCATGCTCGTGGCTCTGCGCGATCGCTTCGGGACGCGGCAACGCCACGAGCGGCACCGCGTCGAGCGCCGCCTGCTGCTTGTCGGCCACGAGCGCGATCAGCTCGAGGTAGCCCTGCATCGAGTGCCCCGGTGCGAGCTGCCGCAGCCTTCGCGCCCTCTCGGCGAAAGCCGACGCGCGCTCGGGAAGGCGCAACCGCGGCGCGTCCCCGCCGGCGCGCGCCGCAATCTGCTCGGGCGTGGCGAGCTTGATCTCCATGAAGCGATGCCCTTCAGTTCTTGCGCATCACCTCATCATGCCACGCGGGGTGGTTCGACTTGGCCCACGCGGGCGTGACCCAGCCCTGGACCATGGCGCGTATCGACTGCTTCGTCCAGAACGCCATGTAGGCGTGGCCGATCACGAGCAGGATGAGCCCCGTCGCGCACACCGCGTGCAGCAGCGACGCCCAGCGGATGAGCGTGACCGGCAGGCCGTCGGCCAACGGGCGCCAGAAGCAGAAGCCGGTGACCAGCAAGCCGAGCATGCACAGGGTGAGCAGCCAGAACAGCACCTTCTGGCCCGCGTTGTACTTGCCCGCCGGCGGCGCGGCCGATTCGTCCCCGGCCATCACCTCGTGGGCATGCTTGAGCCATTCCACGTCGGTCTTGTCGATGGTGTTGTGTCCCATGACCTTGAGGCCGAGCCAGGCGAAGAACACGAACATCCCGATGCCCATGAAGGGATGCAGGATGCGCGTCCAGGGCCCGCCGCCGAAGAAGTTCGTGAGCCAGAACATCGACGGGTGGAAGAACGCGAGGCCCGACAGGGCGGCGGTGAAGAAGAAAATCGCCAGCAGCCAGTGCACCACGCGTTCCAGGTAGTTGTAGCGATCGATGGCGTTCTTGGGTCTGAGCATGTCGGTTCCTCTAATCCGATTGCGACTCGCCGTGGGGTTCCTTCGGGCCGACCTTGAGGTAGTGGAGCAGGCCCGCGAGCACCGTCACTCCCATGGCGGCGAGTGCGAGCGGCTTGAACGGCCCCTTCCACAGGTTCACGAGCGGGCTGATGTGTGGATCCTTCGGCAGGCGGTGATAGAGCTCCGGCTGGTCGGCGTGCTGCAGCACGTACATCACGTGCGTGCCTCCCACTCCCTGCGGGTCGTAAAGGCCGGCGTTCTGGAAGCCGCGCTCCTTCAGGTCCACCATGCGTTCGGCGGCGAGCTCCTTCATGTCTTCCTTGGTGCCGAACTGGATCGCGCCGGTGGGGCACGTCTTCACGCACGCGGGCTCGAGGCCGACCGCCACTCGATCGGAGCAGAGCGTGCACTTGTAGGCCTTGTGGTCTTCCTTCGAGATGCGCGGGATGTTGAACGGGCAGCCCGTCACGCACGATCCGCACCCGATGCAATGCTCCTCGATGAAGTCCACGATGCCGTTGGAGTACTGCACGATCGCGCCCGGCGACGGGCACGCCTTGAGGCACCCGGGCTCGGCGCAATGCATGCAGCCGTCCTTGCGGATCAGCCACTCGAGCTTGCCGTTCTCCTCGACTTCGGAGTAGCGCATGAGCGTCCACGATTCGGGGCTCAGGTCCGCGGGGTTGTCGTAGACGCCCACGTTGGTTCCCACCGTGTCGCGCAGGTCGTTCCATTCCGAGCACGCCACCTGGCAGGCCTTGCATCCGATGCACTTGGAGATGTCGATGAGCTTGGACACCTCGGGGTTGCTGCGCGCCGACGGCGGTTGCACGGTGGTGGCCGAACGCTGCTTGAGGTCCAGCGATTGGAGTGAGGACATGGCGTCAGGCCTTCTCGATGTTCACGATGAACGCCTTGTATTCCGGCGTCTGCGTATTGGCGTCGCCCACGAAAGGCGTGAGCGTGTTGGCGAGATAGCCCATCTTCGCCACGCCCTTGAATCCCCAGTGCAGCGGGATGCCGACGTGGTGCACCTTGGTGCCGTTGCAATCGAGCGCCTTGATGCGCTTGGTGACGACGCACTTCGCCTTGATCTCGCCCCGGTTGGACCGAACCTTCACCATGTCGCCGTTCGCGATGCCCTTCTCCTTCGCGAGCTCCTCGCCGATCTCCACGAACTGCTCGGGCTGGATGATGGCGTTCAGCTCCGCGTGCTTGGTCCAGAAGTGGAAATGCTCGGTGAGGCGGTACGTGGTCGCCGCGTAGGGGAAGTCCTTCGGTTTCCCAAACGCCTCCATGTCGCCCTTGAACACGCGCGCCGCCGGATTTGAGAATGCCTTCGGGTTCTTCGGCGACATGAGGTTCGCGGTCACCGGCGATTCGAAAGGCTCGTAGTGCTCCGGAAGCGGGCCTTCGGCCATGCCCGTGGGCGTGAACAGGCGCGCCACGCCCTCGGCGGTCATGATGAACGGCCCCACGTGCTCGTCGGGCGCCGCATCGGGACGCATGTCGGGAATGTCCGATCCCGCCCACGCTTTGCCGCTCCACGCGATCAGCTTGTGCCTCGGGTTCCAGGGCTTGCCCGACGGATCGGCCGACGCGCGGTTGTAGAGCACGCGGCGGTTGACCGGCCAGGCCCACGCCCAGTTGAGCGTCTGGCCGATGCCGAACGGGTCGGAGTTGTCGCGCCGCGCCATGAGGTTGCCCGCCTGGGGCCAGCAGCCGGAGTAGATCCAGCAGCCGCACGCGGTGCTGCCGTCGTCGCGCAGGAACGCGAAGCTCGGCAGCTGCTGCCCCGCGGGCACGAGCACCGTCGGCGGCGCCTTCGGGTTCTTCGGGTCCGGGGGCGACATCACGTCGGCGAGCGCCTTGCCGTTGTATTCCATCGCGAGCTCTTCGGGCGACGGGTTGTTCGGGATCCTGTACGTCCAGGTGAGGTTGAGGATCGGGTCCGGGTACGCGCCGCCGTCCCTGGCGTACATCGCCTTCATGCGCAGGTAGATCTCCGCCATGATCTCGGCGTCGGTGCGCGCCTCGCCCGGCGGGTTGGCGCCCTTCCAGTGCCACTGCAGCCACCGGCCCGAGTTGGTGAGCGATCCGTCCTCCTCGGCGAAGCACGTGGTGGGCAGGCGGATCACCTCGGTCTTGATGCTCGCGGTGTCGACCTCGTTGTAGGGCCCGAAGTTCTTCCAGAACTCCGAGGTCTCGGTGGCGAGCGGGTCCATCACGACGAGGAACTTCAGCTTCGACAGCCCCCCGATCAGCTTCGCCTTGTGGGGGAACGACGCGAGCGGGTTGAAGCCCTGGCAGATGTAGCCGTTCATCTTGCCCTGGCCCATCATCTCGAAGGCCTGCAGCACGTCGTAGAGCTTGTCGAGCTTGGGCAGGTAGTCGAACGCCCAGTTGTTCTCCTTCGTGGCGGCGTTGCCGAACCACGACTTCATCAGGCTCACGTGGAACTTCGGGTAGTTCTGCCAGTACGACATCTGCTTCGGGCGCAGGGGCTTCAGGGCCCGGGACTCGATGTACTTCTCGTAGTCCTGCTCGGCGTCGCGCGGCAGCGAAAGGTAGCCGGGAAGCAGGTTGGACAGCAGGCCCAGGTCCGTGAGGCCCTGGATGTTGCTGTGCCCGCGCAGCGCGTTCATGCCGCCGCCCGCGAGGCCGATGTTGCCGAGCAGCAGCTGCACGATCGCGCCCGTGCGGATCATCTGCGATCCCTGCGAGTGCTGCGTCCAGCCGAGCGCGTACATGATCGTCATCACGCGATCGGGGGCCGACGTGGAGGCGATGTGCTCGCAGACCTTGAGGAACGCCTCCTTCGGCGTGCCGCAGATCTTCGACACCATCTCGGGCGTGTAGCGCGAGTAGTGCTTCTTCATCACCTGCAGCACGCAGCGCGGGTTCTCCATCGTGGGATCGACGACCGCGTAGCCTTCCTTGTCCTTCTCGTAGCCCCAGGACGACGGATCGTAGGAGCGCTTGGCCTCGTTGTAGCCGGAGAAGATCCCCTCGTCGAACGAGTACTTGTCGGTCAGCACGAACGGCGCGTTGGTGTAGTTCCTGACGTACTCGTGCTGGATCCTGTCGTGCGTGAAGAGGTAATTGATCACCCCGCCCAGGAACGCGATGTCGGTCCCTACGCGGATCGGGGCGTAGTAGTCGGCCATGGCGGCCGAGCGGGTGAAGCGGGGATCGACGACGACGAGGCGCGCCTTGTTGTGCGCCTTGGCTTCAGTGACCCACTTGAAGCCGCACGGATGCGCTTCCGCGGCATTGCCGCCCATGATGAGCACGACATCGGCATTCTTGATGTCGACCCAGTGATTCGTCATTGCTCCACGGCCGAACGTCGGGGCGAGACTCGCCACCGTCGGGCCGTGTCAGACCCTCGCCTGGTTGTCGAAGACCAGCATCCCCATCGGGCGGACCACCTTGTGCGTGATGTAGCCCGCTTCGTTGGAGGATGCCGACGCCGCGAGCATTCCCGTGGTGAGCCAGCGATTGACAGTCTTCCCGTCGGCCGTCTTCGCGATGAAGTTCGCGTCGCGGTCGGCCTTCATGAGCTTGGCGACCTTGGTGAGCGCCTCGTCCCACGAGATGCGCTTCCACTCCTTCTCGCCGGGGCCGCGGTACTCGGGATACTTGAGTCGATTCTCGCTATGGACGAAATCGAGCAGGCCCGCGCCTTTCGGGCAGAGCGTGCCGCGATTGACCGGATGGTCCGGGTCCCCCTCGATGTGGATGATCTCGGCGGCGACGTTCTTCGCCTTGTCGCCGAGCCCGTACATCAGGATTCCGCAACCTACGGAGCAGTACGGGCAGGTATTGCGCGTCTCGGTCGCCCGCGAGAGCTTGAATTCGCGCGTCTCGGCGAGGACCGGCTGCGGCGAGAAACCCAGCAACGCGAGGCTCGATCCTCCGAGCCCCGCCGTGCAGGCCTTGAAGAACTGCCGGCGGTTCATGTCCATCGATGTCTCCGGTGAGGGATTGCGGTTGCGGAACAGGGCGCGGCCGCTTCCAGATCCCACCGGAAGCGCCGTTCATATATCGATCTGGGGTTCGTCTTCTGGCAAGCCCGCGTTGCACGGGCCGGGAACGATGCGTCGACTCGGTCGAATGCGCTCATCGTGCCTTGTGCGCCCCGAGGTGGGGCAACGAGCCCATCGTAGTCCGACTTCATCGTGCGGGCAACCTGCCATAATGGAAAGATGATCCGAATCCAGATCCGCCCCGTATGGCGATTCCACTCCGCCAGCGAGAAGGACTTCGACTTCCAGCTGATCTCGATCCTCGCGGAGCTCGACGCCTCGCAGAAGCTCACGCACGCCGCCGAGAGCGCGGGCATTTCATACCGCCATGCGTGGAACGTTGTGTCCGAATGGGAAGCTTTCTTCGGCACGCCGCTCGTGACGAAGATGAAGGGGCGCGGCACGCGCCTCACGCCGCTGGGCAAGCGCCTGCTCTGGGCGGGGCAGCGCGCCCAGGCGCGCCTCGAGCCCGAGCTGCAGAACCTCGCCGCCGAGTTCGCCGACGCGCTGAACGAATCGCTCACGGAGCAGGCGCCGTCGCTCGTCGTGCACGCGAGCCACGACTTCGCCATCGCGGGCCTTCGCGAGATGTCGGCCTCGTCGCGCGCCACCATCGGCCTGCAATACAAGGGCAGCTTCGACGCCCTCGCGTCGCTTCGCCGCGGCGAGTGCGACGTGGCGGGCTTCCACCTGCCGGAGGGGCCGCTCGGCGCGTTGATGGCGCAGCGCTACGCCGAATGCCTTCCCGCCAGCGGCTTCAAGCTCATCCGTTTCGTCACGCGCGCCCAGGGCCTCATCGTGCGCGCGGGCAACCCGAAATCCATCAAGGACGTGCACGACCTCTGCCGGCCCGACGTTCGGATGGTCAATCGCCAGCGCGGCTCCGGCACGCGCGCGCTGCTGGAATTCCTCATCTCCTCCCACGGGCTCGACCGGACTCGGATGCTTGGCTACGAAACCGAGGAGATCACGCACGGCGCAGTCGCCGCGTTGATCGCGGGCAACCAGGCCGACGTGGGATTCGGCGTGCAGGCCGCGGCCGCGCAGTATCGCCTCGACTTCCTCCCCCTGTGCCGCGAGATCTACCTGCTCGCCTGCCGCACCGAGGAGTTCCCGTCGAAACCGATGCGCGAGCTCCTCGCCACGCTGAAGGGCGCCGAGTTCCACGCGATGGTGAAGGCCCTCGCCGGCTACGACGCGCAGCAAGCGGGCGAGGTGTACGAAGGCCTCGCGCCCGCCACGGCCCATCCCGGTCCGTAGCCCCGGCTCCATGAAGTCGGTCCGCTTCGTCGCCGTTCTTCTCGCGGTGCTGGCGCTCGCGAGCCCGGCCCTCGCGGCGCGAGAATTCACCGACGACGCCGGGCGCAAGGTCACTCTTCCCGATCGCATCGAGCGCGTCTATGCCGCGGGCCCGCCCGCATCCGTCCTCGTGCTCGCGCTCGCTCCCGACAAGCTCATCGGCTGGACGCGCCACTTCCGCGACGACGAGTCGCAATGGGTCCCGAAGAAATACGCGGAGCTTCCGGAGCTGGGGCGCCTCACGGGCCGCGGCAGCACGGCGAACGTCGAGGTGGTCCTGAAGGAAAAGCCCGACGTGATCGTGGACGTGGGCTCCACGCGCGAGACCTACGCCTCGCTCGCCGATCGCGTGCAGTCGCAGACGGGCATCCCCTACGTGCTCCTCGACGGCCACCTCGAGACCACGCCCGCGCAGCTCGAGAAGCTCGCGTCGGTGCTGGGCGTGCCGGAGCGCGGCAAGGAGCTCTCCGCATACGCCTCGCGCATCATGGGCGAGCTTCGCGACGGGATCGCGGCCATCCCGATGGACAAGCGCCCGACGATCTACTACGCACGCGGACCCCAGGGATTGCAGACGGGGCTCGGCGGCTCGATCAACGTCGAGGCGATCGAGTTGCTGGGCGCGAAGAACGTCGCGGGAGGCGAGCGCGGCGGGCTCACCAACGTGGGGCTCGAGCAGGTGGTGCTGTGGGACCCGGAGGTGATCGTCACCAACGATCCCAACTTCTATCGCGACGTGTGGAAGCTCCCGGTCTGGAACTCCGTGAGCGCGGTGCGTTCGAAGCGCGTGTACCTCTCGCCGCACCTGCCGTTCGGCTGGTTCGATTTCCCGCCGGGGGCCAATCGCCTGATCGGCTTGATCTGGCTCTCGGACATCCTCTACCCCGGCACCTTCCACCACGATCTCAAGCGCGAGGTGGCGCGGTTCTACAAGCTCTTCTACCAGCAGGAGCCCACGGCCGCGCAGGTCGATTCACTGCTCGCCGAGCCGGGCGTGTCGCCGCGATGATCCTTCCGCGGACGCGATTTCCGGCGGGCATCGCGATCGCGCTCGTCCTGCTGCTGGTCCTCGTCGCGTGGAGCTTCACTGTCGGCCGCTTCGCTGTAGCTACGGGCGACGTGATCCGCGTGCTGTGGGCCTCGCTCTTCGGCGAGGAAAGCGGCCTTGCGCGCAACGTCGATGCGATCGTGCTGCAGGTGCGCGCGCCGCGCGTGGCCGCCGCGCTCTGCGTGGGCGCCGCGCTTGCAGCCGCGGGCGCCGCGTACCAGAACCTCTTCCGCAATCCCCTCGTCTCGCCCGACATCCTCGGCGTATCCGCGGGATGCGCGCTCGGCGCGGGCCTCGCGGTGCTCGCCTCGCTGCCCATCGAGGCGATCCAGGCCTTCGCGTTCGTGGGCGGGCTCATCGCCGTGGGCCTCGTGGTCGCCATCGGCACGTGGATCGGCGGCCGCGACCCGATCCTCACGCTCGTGCTCACGGGCGTCGTGGTGGGGTCGCTCTTCGGCGCGGGGATCGCGCTCGTGAAGTACGTGGCCGATCCCTACAACCAGCTTCCGGCGATCACGTTCTGGCTGCTGGGAAGCTTCACCGGCGCGCTCCCCCGGGACCTGCCCGCGACGCTGCTGCCGATCGCGCTCTCGGTGGCGGCGCTCTGGCTGCTGCGCTGGCGCATCGACGTGCTGGCGCTCTCGGAGGACGAGGCCGTGAGCCTGGGCATCGACGCGAAGCGCCTTCGCATCGCCATCATCGTCGCCGCCACGCTCTCGACGGCTTCGGCGGTCTCGCTCGCGGGCACCATCGGGTGGATCGGCCTGCTCGTGCCGCACGCGGCGCGCATGCTCACGGGCGCGGCCTTCGCGCGTTTGCTGCCGCTGTCGATCGTGCTGGGCGCGGGCTTCATGCTCGCGGTCGATACCGCGTGCCGCACGATGTTCGCCACCGAGATTCCTCCCGGCGTGGTGACGGCGTTCGTGGGAACGCCGGTGTTCATCGTGCTGCTCGCCGTCGCGTTCAGGCGCTCGCAATGACGCTCGCCGCGCGCGCTCTCGATTTCGGATTCCGCGGCCACCGCGTGGGCTCGGGTGTGGAGCTCGAGCTTCCCGCGGGCGAGATCGTGTGCCTGCTGGGGCCCAACGGCAGCGGCAAGACGACTCTCATGCGCACGATGCTCGGCCTCATCGCGCCGCTCGCGGGCGACGTGACACTCGACGGGCGAAGCCTCGCCGCCTGGCCCGGGCGCGAGCGCGCCGCGCGCCTCGCCTACGTGCCGCAGGCCGCGCAGAGCTACTTCGACTTCAGCGTGCTCGAGATGGTGCAGATGGGGCGCACCGCGCATCGCGGCGTCTTCGGCGGGCCCGGCGAGCGCGACCGCGCGGTGGCGATGGCGAGCCTCGAGCGGCTGCGCATCGCGGCGCTCGCAGACCGGCCCATCCATCGCGTGAGCGGCGGCGAATGCCAGCTCGCCCTCATCGCACGGGCGCTGGCCACCGAGGCCGGACACCTCGTCATGGACGAGCCCACCGCGAACCTCGACTTCGGCAACCAGGCGCTGATCCTGGACGAGGTCGCGCGCCTCAGGTCCGCCGGCACCGCCGTGCTCTTTTCCACTCACCATCCCGACCACGCGCTTCGCATCGCCGACCGCGTGGTGATGCTGCGGGGCGGCAAGGTCCTCGCCTCCGGTCATGCAATCGAAACGATCAATCCGGAAAATCTTTCGGCGTTATACGGCCGGCCCATCGACGTGACGGAGATAATCTCGCCCGACGGGGTCCGGCGGCGCACGTGCGTCGCGCGCGAAGTGCCCCAGATACACTGTTCCATCCGCGAACGGGCGGTGAGCCCGGCGATGGCGGCCAGGAACCGGAATGCGAAGAAAGTGAGCGTCTCCGACGCGGGCCTGCAGCGGCCCTCGTGGCGGCGCACGGCCCGCCGCGAGGATCTCGGCCTCACGCCGCGCGAGCATCTCATCCTCAAGCGCCTGTCGACGCCCGCGAAGATCCAGGCGTTCCTGAACGCCATTCCAATCAACCACGAGATCGGCGGCGAGACCGTGCTTTCGGTGCGCGAGGTGCTCAGGCAACGCCGCGCGCACTGCATCGAGGGCGCGATGGTCGCGGCCGCAGCGCTCTGGGCCAACGGCGACCCGCCCTTGCTCGTGCATCTCGACTGCGACCTGAGCGACTATCCGCACGTGATC
>DATJVS010000100.1:0-3310 GCA_035501715.1 Usitatibacter sp. | reverse complement strand
CTCGTAGTTGCCGGGGCGGTTCACGTGGCCCGACACCGTGAAGATCTTGGTGCCGCCGTTGTTGGGCTTGCCCATGGAGAGGAACCAGTCGGCGCCCTGGTTGATGATCGCGGGCACCGCGGCGAACGTCTCCGTGTTGTTGATCGTGGTGGGCTTGCCGTAGAGGCCGAAGTTCGCGGGGAACGGCGGCTTGAAGCGCGGCTGGCCCTTCTTGCCCTCGAGCGATTCCAGGAGCGCCGTCTCCTCGCCGCAGATGTACGCGCCGAAGCCGTGGTGGGCGTAGAGCTCGAAATCGAACCCGCCGCCCAGGATGTCGCGGCCGAGGTAGCCCGCCGCGCGCGCCTCCTCGAGCGCTTTCTCGAAGATCTCGTACTCGACCCAGATCTCGCCGTGGATGTAGTTGTAGCCGACCGTGGAGCCCGTGGCGTAGCCCGCGATGATCATCCCCTCGATGAGCATGTGCGGGTTGTAGCGGATGATGTCGCGGTCCTTGCAGGTGCCCGGCTCGCCCTCGTCGGAGTTGCAGACGATGTATTTCTGGCCCGGGTAGTTCTTCGGCATGAACGACCACTTGAGGCCCGTCGGGAAGCCCGCTCCGCCGCGCCCGCGCAGCGCCGACTTCTTCACCTCGGCCACGATCGCGTCCGGCGCGATCTTCTCGTTCACGATCTTGCGGATCGCCTGGTAGCCGCCGCGCGCCTCGTAGTCCTTCAGGCCCCAGTTCTTCCCGTCGAGGCCCTTCATGATGACGGCGTCGGGGCCGTAGTCGAGCATCGTCATTTCAGCTCCTCGACCAGCTTGTCGATCTTGTCGTTCGACATGAAGCTGCACATGCGCTTGTTGTTCACGATCATCACGGGCGCATCGGCGCATGCGCCCATGCACTCGCCTTCCTTCACGAGGAAGCGCCCGTCGGCGGAGACTTCGTTGTAGCCCTTCACGCCGCACTTGCGCTTCAAGTGTTCCGCGGCTTCTTCCGCGCCCGAGAGGGCGCACGGCAGGTTCGTGCAGACGACGACCTTGTACTTCCCGCCCGGCTTGAGGTCGTACATGTTGTAGAACGTCGCGACCTCGTACACCCACACCGGCGGCATGCCGAGGACCTTCGCGACCTCTTCCATCAGCTCGTCGGAGATCCAGCCGTTCTGGTCCTGGGCGATGGCGAGCGCGCTCATCACCGCGCTCTGGCGCTGCTCGGGCGGGTACTTCTTCGCCTCGCGCTCGATGCGCTGCAGGGACTCCGGGGTGAGGAGCGCCATGGCTATTCGCCCTTCCAGTAATCGACGCCGCTCGACATTTCCGTGAGGTGGCGGATGCGCGAGCGGCCGTCGCCGCCGAAGGCGCCCACCTTGCCGGAATCGGGGTACTCGCAGACTTCCGCGGGCATCATGGTCGAGACCGAGATGTACGCGAGGTCGGCGCTGGAATCGTTGATGATCTGGTGCGCCGTTTCGGGGCCGCCGGTCGGGCAGCAGATGAAATCGCCGGCGCGCACCTTGCGCCGCTCGGCTCCGTAACGAAGCGTGCCCTCGCCGCGCACGATGAAGAACATCTCCTCTTCGCCGCGATGGCTGTGGAACGGGCACGAGGTCTTGCCGGGGGGCACCACGTCGTAGGAGTAGCCCAGGTCCTTCGCGCCGATGAGCGGGCCCACGCGCGCCGAGTCGCTCTCGAACTTGCCGCCCACGGCGTCGTAGTGCTCGAGCTTGAGCTCGTCGATGTTGACCACGCGCGTGTCGATCACGCTCATCGATCGATCTCCCCGAACACGATGTCCATCGTGCCGATGATGGCGACCACGTCGGCGATCATGTGGCCCCTGGCGAGCTCGTCCATGGCCGCGAGGTGCGGGAAGCCCGGCGCGCGGATCTTCAGGCGCCACGGCTTGTTCGCCCCGTCGCTCTTGAGGAAGATGCCGAACTCGCCCTTCGGGTGCTCCACCGCGGCATACACCTCGCCCGGCGGGACGTGCATGCCTTCGCTGAAGAGCTTGAAGTGGTGGATCAGCTCTTCCATGTTCTCCTTCATCTCGACGCGCGTGGGCGGCGCCACCTTGTGGTTCGAGGTGATGACCGGGCCCGGATTCTTGCGCAGCCACTCCACGCACTGCCGGATGATCCTGTTGCTCTCGCGCATCTCCTGCACGCGCACGAGGTAGCGGTCGTAGCAGTCGCCGTTCGTGCCGATGGGAATGTCGAAGTCCATCTTGTCGTAGACCTCGTAGGGCTGCTTCTTGCGAAGGTCCCACGCGATGCCGGAGCCGCGCAGCATCGGGCCGGTGAAGCCCAGGGCCTGCGCGCGCTCGGGCGACATGACGCCGATGGCCACCGTGCGCTGCTTCCAGATGCGGTTGTCGGTGAGCAGCGTCTCGTAATCGTCCACGTACTTGGGGAAGCGGTTGGTGAAGTCCTCGACGAAATCTAGGAGCGACCCCTGGCGATTCTCGTTCAACGCCCTCACCGTCTCGGCGCTCCTCACGGTCGAGGGCGCGTACCGGGGCATCTTGTCCGGCAGGTCGCGATAGACGCCGCCCGGGCGGTAGTAGGCCGCGTGCATGCGCGCGCCCGACACCGCCTCGTACATGTCCATGAGGTCCTCGCGCTCGCGGAACGCGTAGAGGAAGACCGTCATCGCGCCCACGTCGAGCGCGTGCGAGCCGATCCAGAGCAGGTGATTCAGGATCCTCGTGATCTCGTCGAACATCACGCGGATGTATTGCGCGCGCACCGGGACGTCCACGCCCAGGAGCTTCTCGATCGCCATCACGTAGGCGTGCTCGTTGGACATCATCGACACGTAGTCGAGGCGGTCCATGTAGGGCACGCTCTGCAGGTACGTGCGCGTCTCGGCGAGCTTTTCCGTCGCGCGATGCAGCAGGCCGATGTGCGGGTCGGCGCGCTGGATCACCTCGCCGTCCAATTCCAGCACGAGGCGCAGCACGCCGTGCGCCGCCGGGTGCTGCGGCCCGAAGTTCATCGTGTAGTTGCGGATTTCAGCCACGCTGCGCTGCTCCAAAGCAATGAACCACGGAGACCACGGAGACCACGGAGGAAAAGCAATGCGGGCGATTCGTGCCTCTGCTGGCGAGGTTCCGAAGCACAAGGCGCTTTGGGTTTCCTCCGTGGTCTCCGTGGTCTCCGTGGTTCATTGGGTTCATTGGGTTCATCGCGTTCATTTCTTCCCCGAGTCGCCGTAGGCGTCCTCGCGCGTGACGCGCGGCACGATCTCGCGCGGCTCGATGGTGACGGGCTGGTACACCACGCGCTTCTGCTCCGGGTCGTAGCGCATCTCCACGTACCCGGCGACGGGG
>DATJVS010000099.1:0-4851 GCA_035501715.1 Usitatibacter sp. | reverse complement strand
GATCCGCGAAGGGCGCCAGTGCGCGCGCGAGATCGACGCGTTCCTCATGGGAAGCTCCGACTTGCCTCGTTGAGGCCGCGCATCGCCGAGATCGCCAAGGTCCTGCTGCTCGCGCTCGCCGCCGGATACGCGGGCGTCGTTCTGCTCGCGTGGCTGGGGCAGGAGAAGCTGCTCTTCTACCCGCGACCGGTATCCACGAAGCCTGCGGCGCCGAAAGGCTGGCGACTCGAAGAGGTGTCGTTCAACGCTCGCGACGGCACGCGCCTCGCGGGTGTCCTCGTGCTTCCTCCCGCGACGAAGCCGCCGCTCGTGATCTACTTCGGCGGCAATGCCGAGGAGGTCACCGAGTACGCGCCCGCGGCGAGCGAGCAGTACGGCGATCGCGCGGTGCTCCTCGTGAACTATCGCGGCTATGGCGCGAGCGCCGGCACTCCCGGCGAAGCGGCCCTCGTGTCCGACGGCATCGAGCTCTTCGACTGGGCGCGGGCCCGGGGCGACATCGATTCGTCGCGCATCGCGCTGCACGGCAGGAGTCTCGGCGGCGGCGTGGCCGTCCAGGTCGCCGCGGCACGGACACCGAAGTGCGTCGTGCTCACCTCACCATTCCTCAGCGCGGTCGCCGTGGCGAAACACCTCTATCCGTGGCTTCCGGTTTCGCTGCTCATTCGCCATCGATTCGATTCCGCGGCGCGTGCGCCCTCCATCCACGTGCCCGCGCTCTTCCTCATGGGCACCGCCGACACGCTGATTCCGATGAAGCAGTCGCAGGACCTCTCCACGCTCTGGGGCGGGCCCGCGGAGCGCGTCGTGCTGGACGGGTTTGGGCACAACGACATCAGCGTGACTCCGCGCTACGCGCAGGCGATCCGGGAGTTCCTCGACCGCTCGCTCTGAATGGGGCACGCGGCCGCGACGTGAGAAAATCGCCGCCATGCAGAACGACACGTTGCTCCGAGCGCTCCTGCGCCAGCCCACGCCGTACACGCCGGTCTGGATCATGCGGCAGGCCGGGCGCTACCTCCCCGAATACAACGAGACGCGCCGCCGGGCCGGCAGCTTCCTTGCCCTGGCGAAGACGCCGGAGCTCGCGTGCGAAGTGACGCTGCAGCCGCTCGCGCGCTTCGCGCTCGACGCGGCCATCATCTTCTCCGACATCCTCACGGTGCCCGACGCGATGGGCCTGGGCCTCAATTTCGTCGAAGGCGAGGGGCCGCGCTTCGAGCGGCCGCTTCGCGAGGAGAAGGACATTCTCGCGCTCCGCGAGCCCGATCTCGCGAGCCTGCGCTACGTATTCGACGCGATCTCGCTCACGCGCAAGGAGCTGCGCGCGCGCGTTCCGCTGATCGGATTTTCCGGCAGCCCCTTCACGCTCGCCTGCTACATGATCGAAGGCGGCGGCAGCGACGACTTCCGCCTCGTGAAGAGCATGCTCTACGGCCGCCCCGACCTCCTGCATCGCATCCTCGACACCAACGCGCGCGCGGTGACGGCCTACCTCAACGCGCAGATCGCGGCGGGCGCGCAGGCCGTGATGATCTTCGACACGTGGGGCGGCGTGCTGGCCGACGCGGCCTTCCGGGAATTCTCGCTCGCCTACTCGAAGCAGGTGATCGCGGGGCTCACACGCGAGAACGAGGGGCGCACCGTGCCGCGCATCCTCTTCACCAAGGGCGGCGGCGCCTGGCTCGAGGCCATGTCCGAGAGCGGCGCGGATGCATTGGGCATCGACTGGCAGACGAGCCTCGGCGCAGCGCGAAGGCGCGTGGGCGATCGCGTGGCGCTCCAGGGAAACCTCGATCCCATGGCGCTTTTCGCGCCGCCGAAGGCGATCGAGCGCGAAACGCAGCGCGTGCTCGACGATTTCGGGCGCGGTCCGGGGCACGTCTTCAACCTCGGGCACGGCGTCTCGCAGCACACGCCGCCCGAGCACGTCGCCGCGCTCGTCGATGCGGTCCATGCCGGCTCGCTCGGGGCCCACGCGGGGTAGCGCGTGTCAAGAAAAATATTTGTGCCGATGTGATTGCTTATTCACACGGACGTCGTTCTCGCCGCGCGCCGCGGCGATTTCGTGCGGCAGCAAACCTCTCGCCCGAAAAGCCCGCCTCCTCAGGGGCTTGCGCCATGGTGCAACGCCGCATCACCGTGCTTCCCGGGCGGGACATGACAGGACGGCGACAAGCCTTCACACGTATTCACAGAGTTATCCACAGCACTTCCGGACCCCTTTGGCCGCCCTGAAAATCGCCCACGTCGCGCTCGACGTTCCCCTCGAGGACGCGTTCGATTTCCGCGTGCCGGAAGGGCTCGAGGCGCGGCGTGGAAGCCTCGTCGTCGTGCCGTTCGGGCGCGCGAAGAAGGTCGGCGTGGTCGTCGGGCTCGCGGCGCGCAGCGAGATCCCCTCCGAGAGGCTCAAGTCGATCGAGTCGCTCGTGGACGACGTGCCCGCCCTCGACGAGCGCGAGCTGGGACTCATGGAATTCTGCGCGCGCTACTACCTGCGGCCCCTGGGCGAGGCGATCGGCGCGGCGCTGCCCTCGCGACTGCGCCAGGTGCGCCGGCGAGTCATCGCCGCGGGCGAGATGGCGGCCACGGCTGCGCCGGAGCCTCGCGATGCGCCGCGCCTCACCGGCGAGCAGGAGGAGGCGATCCGCATCTGCATGCGCAAGCCCGGTGAATTCCATCCGGTGCTGCTGCAGGGCGTGACCGGCAGCGGAAAGACCGAGGTGTACCTGCGACTCGTCGCCGAGACGCTGGCACGGGGACGGCAGGCGCTCTTCCTCGTGCCGGAGATCGGGCTCACGCCGCAATTCGAGGCGCAGGTGCGGAGCCGCTTCGCCGGCGCCGCGCTCGTCGCGGCCCACAGCCACCTGAACGAAGGCGAGCGCGCACGCGCGTGGCTCGCGGCGCAATCGGGGTCGGCGCGGCTCGTGCTCGGCACACGGCTCGCGGTTCTCACGCCGTTTCGCGACCTGGGCCTCATCGTCGTCGACGAGGAGCACGATCCGTCGTACAAGCAGCAGGAAGGATTGCGCTACTCCGCGCGCGACGTGGCGGTGCTTCGCGCCCAGCGCCTGGGCATTGCCGTCGTGCTGGGGTCGGCCACGCCGTCGCTCGAGAGCTATGCGAACGCCCTCGAAAGCCGCTACGCGCTCGCCAAGCTCACCCACCGGGCCTCGAGCGCAGCTGCGATGCCCCGCGTGCGGATGGTGGACACGCGCGCCGACCGTCCCCACGAAGGGCTCACGTTCGCGCTGCTGGAGGCGATCCGCGCCCGGATGAAGGCAGGCGAGCAGTCGCTCGTCTTCGTGAACCGCCGCGGATTCTCGCCCGTGCTCTTCTGCCGCACCTGCTCCTGGCACTCGTCGTGCTCGCGATGCAGCGCGAACCTCGTCCTGCATCGCGCCGACTCGGAGCTTCGCTGCCACCATTGCGGACACCGCGAGCGAATTCCCGCGGCGTGCCCCAATTGCGGGGGCATCGACCTCGCGCCGGTGGGGCATGGCACGCAGCGCCTCGAGGAAGCATTGCGCGAAGCGTTGCCGGGCGCGCGCATCGCACGCGTGGACCGCGACACCACCGCGCGCCGTGGAGCGCTGCGCGGCGTGCTGGACGACGTGCGCGCCGGCAACGTCGACGTCCTCGTGGGCACGCAGATGCTCGCCAAGGGCCACGACTATCCGAACCTCACGCTCGTGGGAGTCGTGGGCGCGGACGCCGCGCTCTTCAGCGCCGACTTCCGCGCCTCCGAGCGGCTCTTCTCGCAGCTGGTCCAGGTCTCGGGACGCGCCGGCCGCGGCGAGCGCCCCGGCGAGGTGCTGATCCAGACGGACTTCGTGGAGCATCCGCTCTATGCGGCGGTCGCATTGCAGGACTACGACCGCTTCGCGGCGGCCGCGCTCGAGGAACGGCGCATCGCGGGGTTTCCGCCCTTCTCGCATCTCGCGCTGCTGCGCGCCGAATCCAAGCGCGCGGGCGAAGCGCAATCGTTCCTCAAGGTCGCCGCGAGGAATGCGCGGCGCCTCGCGGCGCGCGCCGCGCGGGCGGACATCGAGGTGTTCGATCCCGTGGCCGCGGCGCTCGAGCGCAAGGCCGGATTCGAACGCGCGCAGCTCATGCTCCGGTCGCGCAGGCGCGGCGCGATGCAGCCGTTCCTCGCCGAATGGAAACAATCGCTCGGCGCGCTGGGAGCGCGCCACGTGCGCTGGGCGATCGATGTCGATCCGCAGGAAATGTAGGCGGCCCGCCCCTCGCCTGCCCGTATAATGGGCAGTTTGCATCCTCTCCGCAGCAAGTGCCCTCTCCCGATTCGAAATCCCTGCTCGCGAGGCTCCTCAAGGACGCGGTGAGCCGGGCCTTCCCCGGCCAGGAAGCGGCCATCGAGCTCGACCGCCCGAAGAGTGCCGAGCACGGCGACTTCGCCACGAACGTCGCCCTCCAGCTCGCCAAACGCGTGGGCCGCAAGCCGCGCGAGGCGGCGCAGGCGATCGTCGATGCGCTGGGCGATCCGCCCGAGATCGCCAAGGTCGAGATCGCGGGGCCGGGATTCATCAACCTCACGCTCTCGACGGCCTCGCGCTTCGCCATCGTGCCGCGCATCCTGCGCGAGGGCGCCGCGTTCGGACGCTGCGACGCGGGAGCCGGCCGCAGGATCATGGTGGAGTTCGTCTCGGCGAATCCGACGGGCCCGCTTCACGTGGGGCACGGGCGCCAGGCGGCCCTCGGCGACGTGGTCTCCTCGCTGCTCGAATGGCAGGGATGGAAGGTCACGCGCGAGTTCTACTACAACGACGCGGGCAACCAGATCGCCAACCTCGCGCTCTCGGTGCAGGCGCGGATCCGGCAGGCGAAAGG
>DATJVS010000098.1:0-2829 GCA_035501715.1 Usitatibacter sp. | reverse complement strand
CGCGCTCCTTCGGGGGCATGGCGTTCACGACCCTGCCGCCGATCTCGATGGTGCCCTCGGTGATCTCCTCGAGCCCCGCGATCATCCGGAGCAGCGTGGACTTGCCGCAGCCCGACGGTCCCACCAGCACCGCGAACTCCCCGTCGGCGATGTCCACGTTCACGCCGCGGATCACGTGCGTGCCGCCGAAATGCTTGTGGACGTCCTTGATGTGTACGGAAGCCATCAGCGGCCTTCGGTGACGACGTAAGTGGGCTTTCCGGTATTCGCCCAATCGATCAGGTTCTGCGCCGCCTTGGTCCGCAATTCCTTCACTCCTTCGTCCGAGTAGAACGCCGCGTGGGGCGAGAGGATCACGCGAGGATGCCGAAGCACCGGATGATCCGCCGCCGGCGGCTCCTTGGGAAGGACGTCCAGGCCTGCACCCTCGAGCTGGCCGGAATCGAGCGCCGCCAACACGTCGTCGAGGTTGGCCACCGAGCCGCGCGAGGTGTTCACCAGGAACGATCCCTTCTTCATGAGCGCGAGCATCGGCCGCCCCGCGATGTGGCGCGTCTCCTCGTTCAACGGCACGTGCAGCGTCACGATGTCCGACTCGCGGAAGAGCTCTTCCTTCGCGACGCTCTTCACGCCCTCGGGAAACTCTCCCGGCGCGATGTACGGATCGCATCCCAGCACGCGCCCGAAGATGCTCCTGGAGATGTGCGCCATGCGCTTGCCGATGCGGCCCACGCCAAGGATGCCCAGCGTGAGCTTCGAAACGCGCCGCAGCTCGCCCGTGGAATCGAACATCCACTTGCCCGAGCGCACGTCGCGGTCCAGGAGCGGAAGATGGCGCACGAGGGCGAGCGCCATGGCGAGCGCGTGGGCCGAGACTTCGTGCACGCCGTAGTCGGGCGAGTTGGAAACCCACACGCCATATTTCTTCGCGTCGTCCGTGTTCACCGTGTCGAACCCGGCGCCGAAGCGGCTCACGACGCGGATCTCGGGGCGTGCCGCGAGGACCTTCGCGTTCACCGGCGCGTACTGCACGAGCAGGCCTGCGCAACCCTTCGCGGCCGCGATCACTTCGTCCTCCGTGCGGCACTGCGCGGCGGCGAGCTCGTGGCCCGCTTCGGACACGAGCCGCTTCTCCAGCTCCAGGTCCGCGAAGTCATAGTCCGTGACGAGGAACTTCAATGGTTGTCGCGCGGCACGGCCGACCCGCTCTTGCCCACGAGGAAATCCAGGTCCGCGCCCTCGCTCGCCGGGTTCACGTGGTCCACGTAGAGCTTCCAATAGCCGCGCTTCAGGGGCGCCTTGGGCGCCTTCCAGGACTTGCGGCGCTTCGCGAGCTCCTTCTCGGAGACGTGGAGATGGAGCTTGCGCTTCGCGACGTCGAGCTCGATGAGATCGCCGTCCTTCACGAGCGCGAGCGGGCCGCCCGCGGCCGCTTCGGGGCAGACGTGCAGCACGACGGTTCCGTAGGCGGTGCCGCTCATGCGCGCGTCCGAGATGCGCACCATGTCGGTGACGCCCTTCTTGAGCAGCTTCTTCGGGATCGGCATGTTGCCCACCTCGGCCATTCCCGGATAACCCTTGGGCCCGCAGTACTTGAGCACCATCACGCTATTGGCGTCGACGTCGAGGCCGGGATCGTCGACGCGCGCGTGGAAGTCCTCGATGCTCTCGAACACCACCGCGCGGCCCTTGTGCTTCATGAGCCTGGGCGTGGCGGCCGAAGGCTTGATGATCGCGCCGCCGGGGCAGAGGTTGCCGCGCAGCACCGCGATGCCCGTGTCGCGCTTGAAGGGCCTGGCGAACGGCATGATCACATCCGGCCCGTCGTTGCGCGCTTCCTTGCTGTTCTCCCAGATCGTCCTGCCGTTGGCGGTGAGCGCGTCCTTGTTGAGCAGGCCCTGCCTGCCCAGCTCGCGGATCACCACCGGGAGCCCGCCCGCGTAGCAGAAGTCCTCCATCAGGTACTTGCCGTTGGGCATGAGGTTCACGAGCGTGTGCACGCCGCGGCCCAGCTCGTCCCAGTCCTCGAGGTCGAGCTTCACGCCGATGCGCCGCGCGATGGCGATCAAATGGATCACGGCGTTGGTCGATCCGCCGATGGCGGCGTTCACGCGGATGGCGTTCTCGAAGGCCTTGCGCGTGAGGATCTTCGAAAGCACGACGTCCTGCTCCACCATCTCGACGATGCGCCGGCCCGCCATGCGCGCGATCACGTTGCGCCGTGCATCGACCGCGGGAAACGCGGCATTGCCCGGAAGGCCCACGCCGAGCGCCTCCACCATCGAGGCCATTGTCGATGCCGTGCCCATCACCATGCAGTGGCCGTGGGAGCGATGCATGCAGCTCTCGGCCTCGTGGAATTCGTCCTGCGTGATCTTGCCGGCGCGCAGGTCCTCCGACAGCGACCACGTATTGGTGCCCGAGCCGATGCGCTCGCCGCGATACCAGCCCGAGAGCATCGGCCCGCCCGAGACGCCGATCGTCGGAATGTCGCAGGAGGACGCGCCCATGAGCAGCGACGGCGTCGTCTTGTCGCAGCCCATGAGCAGCACGACGCCGTCGATGGGATTGCCGCGGATCGATTCCTCGACGTCCATGGACGCGAGGTTGCGGTAGAGCATCGCCGTGGGCCGCAGCATCGTCTCCCCGAGCGACATCACCGGGAACTCGAGCGGGAAGCCGCCCGCTTCGTACACGCCGATCTTCACCTGCTCGGCGAGCGTGCGGAAGTGGCTGTTGCAGGGCGTGAGCTCGGAGTAGGTGTTGCAGATTCCGATGACCGGGCGGCCGTCGAACTGGTCGTGCGGGATGCCGCGATTCTTCACCCAC
>DATJVS010000097.1:0-4273 GCA_035501715.1 Usitatibacter sp. | reverse complement strand
GTGAGCGCCACCTGCGCCTCGGGCGCGAGCGCCGGGTGGCAGCAGGTGAAGATGAGGCGAAGCCGGTCGTCCTCGACGCCCTCGCGCTCCACGACGGCCGAGGCGTCGGCGATGGATTCGACGAGCCCTTCCACGTCTTCCATGGACACGTCGTACTTCGAGCGGCGCCGGAGGACGTCGATCGCCTTGAAGCGGCCGGTGGACACGAGCCACGCGCGCGGGTTGTCCGGCACGCCCTCGACGGGCCACTGCTCGACCGCGGCCACGAACGCCTCGTGCATCGCCTCCTCGGCCACGTCGAAGTCGCCGACCTGGCGGATCAACGTGGCGAGCACGCGTCGCGATTCCGCGCGGTAGATCCGTTCGACGATGTCCACCGCGAGAAATATAACGCGATTCAGTGAGGAGACAGACTGGAGGCCTTATCATGCGAACATGAAAAACACCCGCATCGCACTCGCCGCCGTCTGCCTCGCGCTCGCCGCGTCCGCCGCCCACGCCGACAGCAAGACCAAGGAGGAGAAGCTCCGCAAGCTCGCCACGCTGGGCGGCACGGCCACGCAGCTCGACGAGGCCATGGGGCAGATCCTCGCCCAGGGCCGCCGCACCGAGCAGGACGCGATGGCCCAGGTGAACGCGCACCTGGACGTCCCGCCCGCCTTCCAGCCGAAGTTCGACGAGGCCAACAAGCGCTTCATGGCGGCGCTGCAGCCCAAGTGGACCACCTTCGAAGTGATCGACGTCTTCGTGAGGGCGTACTCGCCCATGGTCTCGGAAGAGGACGTCGATGCGGCCCTCGCCTACGTCACGTCCGGCGCCGGGACGCGCAACGCCGCGGCGCAGGCCGAGGCCGCGAGCCAGATCGGCTCGTTCATCGCGGCGCGAAGCGGCGACCAGACGCAGAAGGCGATGCAGGCCTACGTGACCGAGATCCGCGGGCTCATCCGCGACTGCAACTGCGCGAAGAAGGCGCCCGCGCCGCCGAAGTGACCGCGCGCTGCCTCGAGGCGGGCTGCTATTACGGCGCGGTGCGCGGCGTCTTCTCCACGCCCCTCGCGCGCATCTCCTGCGTGAGCCACGATCACGGCCGCGCATTGCCCGAGCACGATCACGCGCTCGCCTACTTCTGCATGCTGCTCGACGGAAGCTACACCGAGTCCGTCGCCGGGCGCACGTTCGACTACGAGCCCTACCGGGTGGGATTCCATCCGGCGCGCATGCCGCATCGCGACGCGGTCGGCACGGACGGTGCGTGCTTCCTCTGCCTGGAAGTGCAGGCCGCGCCGCTCGAAGCCGCGGGAGTCCGGTTGCACGCGGACACCCTGCTCCTTCCGGGCGAAGCCTCGATGAGCCTGTTGCGCGTGCACCGCGCCTTCGCTCGCGGCGCGCTCACGGACATCGACCTGGAAGCGGCGGCCTGGGAACTCTGCGGCGATGCGTCGCGGGACCGATCGGCGACCGAGCGGGCGATGCCTGGGTGGCTGCGCGAATGCCTCGCGATCGTCGAAGAGGAACACGGCGAAGCGCTCACCGTGGCCTCGATCGCGCGGCGCGTGGGCGTGCATCCAGTGCACCTGTCGCGCGAATTCCGCCGCCGCTACGGCCAGGCGATCGGCGAATACGTGAACAAGCTCCGCGTCCGCAGCGCCTGCGCGCGCATCTCACGCGGCGGCGAGAGCCTCGCGCAGGTCGCGCATGCCTCGGGCTTCGCGGACCACGCTCACTTCTGCCGCGTCTTCAAGTCGACCGTGGGCTGCACCCCTTCGGAATTCGCGCTCCTGCGGTACTCCATGTAGGCCGCCGTCAGGCGCGCGGCATCTTCGCCGTAGATGCGCGCCACGATGTGCAGCGCGAGGTCGAATCCCGAAGTGAGCCCGCCCGCGGTGTACAAGCGCGGCCCCGACTGGACGTACCGCGCGCCCCGCTCCAGCGTGACCTTCGGGTAGCGCTTCTCGAACTCGTCGTAGAAGTCGTGATGCGTCGTCGCGCGCTTGCCGTCGAGCAGGCCCGCCTGGGCGAGGCGAAAGGCGCCGGTGCACACCGACATCGTCACCTGCGTGCTCGCCTCGGCCGCGCGCGCGCGCAGCCACTCGTTCATGCGCGCCGATCCACGCTGCGCGCCCACCACGATCACCCCGGGCGGCGGCGCGTCGTCGAACGTGTAGTCGGGAATCACGCGAAGCCCGCCGGTGAGCGTCACGGGCTCGCGCTTGTCGCTCACGGTGTAGAGGCGAAAGCCGGGATCCTCCGTGCCGGGAATCGCGGCGTCCTGGAACACTTCCCATGGCCCTGCGAAGTCGATCACGTTCGCCGATTCGGTGATCACGAACGCCACGGGAATGGGTTGCGCGGCAAAGCTCGCGCCGCCCAGGGCGCAGGCGGCCGCGGCGAGCCACGGATAGACGGTCTTCATGGGTGCTCCGGCGGTGTGGGGACCGCAACGATCCTACATCGTGCGCGGCCCGTCTTGAACCAATGAAACCTCAGTCGGGCAGGAAGCGCTTCGTGGTCTTCGCGCCGAGGCGCTCGATCGTGGCGCTGCTCTCGCGCAGCTTCGCCGCCGCCGCTTCCCGCACGCGATCCATCGGCACGTCCTTCAGGGCGAGCGTCACCTGGCGGTCGGCGAACGCATGGGGCGAGTCGCGGCTCGGGCCGCCTTGCGTCGCGAAATGCCGGAGGAGCTCCGCGGTCGTGTCCTTCGAGAGCGCGATCTCGGTGAGCTTCGCACGGTACTCGAGCTCCGGCTGCTCGAGCGCGGGGTACTTGCCGTAGTCGGAGAAGTGCTGGCCTTCGTGCGCGAGGTAGCTCACGCGGAAGTCCTCGCTCGCGAGGTCGTAGCTCGATCGCACGGCGTAGAGCGCATCGGGCTTCGCCCAGCCGCCGGTCTGCGCCACTCCGCACGTGGCGTAACCCGCCCAGCCCGTCGAGGCGAACTGGTCCAGGAACACGACCTTCACCTTCACGGGGTTCTCGGGAAGCTGGACGTCGTAGATGCGCGTCTCCTCGCCCTTCCAGATCATGAGCTCGTAGAGCGGCTCGGTCTTGCCCGTGAGCGCATGCAGCCCCTCGCCCTCGATCGCGGTGACGGCCTGGTCGGCGAGGGAGTCGAGGCTCGCGCGATCCTTCGCCCCGGCGAGCGCCGGCATCGCCTGCAGCGATGCGAGCAGTCCCTGCTCGGCCTTCGCGCGCGAGTCCTTGTTCAGCATCGCTTCGCGCCAATAGCGCTGGTAGGCCTTGAGCAGCGCCGACGAGATCGGGGGCAGGTCGTTCGGCGAATCGCTGCCCGCGAAGCGGGCGCGCACGCAATCGATGACGGCGCGGCGCTTCTCCGTGACGTTGGCGGGATCGACGTGGTCGAGCGCGGCGAGCGCCGATGCCGCGTCGCCCTGGAGCAAGTCGGAGACCGCCTGGTCGAGGGCGGGATCGGGCGGAGGCGGAGCAGTCGCGCAACCCGCCGCCACGGCGACGACGAGCGCTCCCAATATGCGCGATCGCACGCTAGAACTCCTGTGTGTCGCCCGGCTTCATGGGATAGACCTTGATGCCCGAGCCCTTCATCGCCTCCATGAATTCCTCGGGCGTGCCCTTGAGCACGGGGATCGTGCCGTAGTGCATCGGAATCGCGGCCTTGGGCTTGATCCACTCACGCGTGACCCACGCGGCGTCCTGGGGATTCAGCACGAAGTGCCCGCCGATGGGCACCAGCAGCAGGTCGGGCTTGTAGTGCTCGCCGATGAACTTCATGTCGCCGAACGGCCCCGTGTCGCCGGTGTGGTAGATCCTGAACCCGTTCTCCATCTCGATCACGTAGCCCACGGGCTCGCCGCCGGGGTACGTGGTGTCCTTGCCCTCGGCGTTCTTCCACACGAGCTCGGAGGAGTGCTCGGCGTGCGTCGCGGTGACCTTCACGCCCGCGGCGCCCCACGGAGCGATCGTGCCGCCCTTGCCGAAGCGGGGGGCGAGCTCCGGCGGGAGTATGCCCAGCGTCGCGATCGTCGAGCCCAGTCCCGCGGGGCCGTACACCGGGGCGTTGTTCATCTTCGCGAGCTCCGGCGCATCCGCAAAGTGGTCGTAGTGGGCGTGGGTCACGAGGATCAGGTCCACCTTGCCGAGCTTGGAAAGGTCCTTGTAATCGGCGGGCGTCTTCGGATTGGTCTTGAGCCAGGGATCGATCACGATCACCTTGCCCGCGGGCGTGGTGATCCTGAAGCAGGACTGGCCGAGCCAGAGCAGGTGCGTCTTGCCGTCGCCGTCGGCCATCGCGACTCCGGAA
>DATJVS010000096.1:0-4364 GCA_035501715.1 Usitatibacter sp. | reverse complement strand
CGAGTGGGCCGAGCGGCTCGTGAAGGCCGGCTACGTGGTCCTGCTGCCGGACAGCTTCACCCCGCGCGGCGTGCATGAAAGCTGCACGGTGAAGGACCGGCCCGTCGATTCGTCGCGGGAGCGCCCGCGCGACGCATACGCTGCGCTGCTTTGGCTGCAGCAACAGCCCTACGTGAAGGCCGACCGCGTGGCGCTGATGGGCTGGTCCAACGGCGGCGGCACCGTCCTGCACACGATCGCCGCCGAGTCGCCGGCTCGTCCCGCCGCGCTCCACAAGGGGGATTTTCGCGCCGCGGTGGCGTTCTATCCCGGGTGCTCGTCGCCCTCGGGCGCCGCTTTGCATCACTCGAAGAACGCGACCTCGACATCGTCGAGCGCCTGGCGAACCGACGTTCCCCTCATGATCATGCAGGGCGAGGCCGACGACTGGACTCCGGCTCCCCCTTGCCACGACCTGGTGGCGGCCGCGAAGGCGCGCGGCGAGCCCATCGAGTACCACGGCTACCCTGGCGCCTACCATGACTTCGACGCACCGAACGAGCCGGTCCACACGCGCTCCGGCCTCGCCCGGGCACGGGATGGCGGCGTCGCCCATGTCGGCACCAACCCCGCCGCGCGTGACGATGCGTTCGAGCGCGTGCCGGCCTTCCTGCGCGAGCGACTCGGCGGATGAAGTCCGTCGGTGTTCGCCCCGCTCGGGGTGGGGGCGTGCCGACTATCCGCTCCGCGCCGAATAGGCCTCGAGCTTCGCGATGACGCCGGGATCCACCTCGATCCCGTCGCGCTGCTGGCGCTCCATGTTGCGCATCTCGCCTTCGCCGGGAAGGCGAACGGGATTCGACGCATCCGCCGGGATCGTGTCGTGCACGATCGCGGCGAAATCGGCGGCGCGTTGCGCGAGCCATTCGGCCGGGCCCAGGCGCGAAGCGTCGATCGCGATGAAGAAGTGCCCGATCTTCTGCTCCAGCTGCGGCTCGTCGATCCACGAGTTCACGCGGGTGAGGTACTCGGCGCCGGAAAGCACGCCCGCGAAGAGATCCACCATCAGCGCGAGGCCGTAGCCCTTGTGGCCCCCGAAGGGGAGCAGGAAGCCGTCGATGGCCGCCCGCGGATCCGTGGTGGGCCTTCCGTCCTTGTCCGTGGCCCACGTATCGGGGATCGGCCGGCCGGCTTTCAGCGCGTCGCGAATTTTCGCGCGCGCCGCCACGCTCATCGCCATGTCGAGGATCACCGGATCGGCGCCGGGCCGCGGCACGCCGATCGCGAGCGGATTGTTGCCGGCCTTCGTCTCGCGCCCGCCGGTGGGCGCGATGGTCGGCGTCGCGTTGCTGCCCACGATGCTCGCAAATCCTTCCTGCGCGGCGATGTAGCAGTACGGGCCGCAGGCGCCGAAGTGATTGCTGTTGCGCGCGAATGCGATGCCGATGCCGGTTTCGCGCGCGGCGTCCAGCGCGGCCCGCAGGGCCTTCATGCCGACGGCGGGCCCCACCCCGTTGGCGCCATCGACCTTCGCGATGCCGGGGGCCACTTTCTCGACGAGAATCTTCGCCTTCGCATCGATGCCGCCGATGGCGAGGCGCTCGCCGTACGACTCCATGCGGCTCACGCCGTGCGTGTGGTGCCCGAAGAGATCGCCCAGCACGAGGATCCGCGCAGCGCCTTGCGCGTCCGGCCGGGCGACGCCGAGGCCCTCGAGGGCGCGCGCCGTGAGCTCCTCGAGCTCGCGTTCGGTCATTCCGGCGTGATCTTCGCCTCGCGCACGACCTTGCCCCACTTTTCGGTCTCGCGGTCGATGTACTCCGCGAGCTCCTCGCGAGTGCCCGGCTGCGGCTCGAGGCCGTGCTTGGCGAGGTCGGAATGCACGGTCGGGTCGTCCAGCACCTTCACCAGCTCGCGGTTCCAGAAGTCGAGGATGTCCTTCGGCGTCTTGCCGGGCGCCACGAAGCAGTACCAGTTCATGGCCTCGAAGCCGGGATAGCCGCTCTCGGCGACCGTGGGAACGTCGGGCAGCGTGTCGAGGCGCCTGGGTCCCGTGACGGCGAGCGCGACGACCTTTCCCGTCTCGATGTACTTCTGCGCGGTCGAGGGCACGGCCGGGTACATCGCGACGCGCCCGCCGAGAAGGTCCGTCATCGCGGGCCCGCCGCCCTTGTAGGGCACGTGGACCATGTCGATGCCGGCGCGTTGCTTGAAGAGCTCGCCGGCCAAGTGGCCCGCGCCGCCAACGCCGGACGACGCGTAACTCAGCGCCCCCGGCTTGGACTTCGCGAGCGCCACGAATTCCGCGAGCGTCTTCGCGGGCACGGACGGGTTCACGACGAAGACGTTCGGAAACACCATGCCCATCGTGATCGGCGCGATGTCGCGCTTCGGATCGTAGGCCAGGTCCTTCTGCATCGCCGGCGCCACCGTGAGCGGCCCCACGGAGGAAAGCGAGATCGTGTAGCCGTCGGGCGGCGCGTTGGCGATGAGCTGCGCGGCGATGTTGCCGCCCGCGCCGGCGCGGTTTTCCACGACGACGGACACGCCCAGGTTCTCGGTGAGCTTCTTCGCGACGATTCGCGCGGCGGTGTCGGTGCCGCCGCCGGGCGCGAAGCCCACGGTGATCGTGACGGTATGCGAGGGGAAGTTCGTCTGCGCGACGGCGGCGAGGCCGGCGAAGGCGAGGGGCGCGAGCATTGCGCGAGTGAAGCGAATCACGGTATTCCTCCTGTCCCCTCGAATCGGGGCCGTACAATTGTCCCATGGACTTCTCGCGTGCGTTCGACCTCCTGGTGCTGGGCGGCGGCAACGCCGCGCTCTGCGCCGCGATCACCGCGCGCGAAGCGGGGCTGTCGGTGCTGGTGGTCGAATCGGCGCCGGTGCACTATCGCGGCGGCAACAGCCGCCACACGCGCAATCTCCGCGCAATGCATTCGGGGCCGCTCGAGGTGCTCACCGATGCCTATCCCGAGGAAGAGTACTGGCAGGACCTGGTGAAGGTGACGGGCGGCCTCACGGACGAGCGCCTCGCGCGCATGACAATCCGCAGCACCGAGCAGCACCTTCCGTGGATGAAGCGCCACGGCGTGCGCTTCCAGGCGCCGCTCGGCGGCACGCTTCACCTCGCGCGCACCAATGCGTTCTTTCTCGGCGGCGGCAAGGCCCTCGTCAACGCTTACTACGCGGCAGCCGAGCGCATCGGTGTCGCGATCGCCTACGACACCGAGGTGGTGGACCTCGAGATGCAGGGCGACCGGTTCGTCTCGGCCACCGTCGTGCGCGGCGGCGAAAAGCATCCCATTCGCGCGCAGGCTGTCGTTGCGGCGAGCGGCGGGTTCGAGTCGAACCTCGAGTGGCTTCGCGAAGCGTGGGGCCCGCCCGCCGACAACTTCCTCGTCCGCGGAACGCCTTACAACCTGGGCAAGGTGCTGAAGCTGCTGCTCGCGAAGGGCGCGAAATCCGTGGGCGACGCGACGCAGGGCCATTGCGTGGCCATCGACGCGCGCTCGCCCAAGTTCGACGGCGGCATCGTGACTCGCGTGGACGCGGTCTCCCTGGGCATCGTCGTCAACGGGAATGCAAAACGCTTCTACGACGAGGGCGAGGATTTCTGGCCCAAGCGCTACGCGATCTGGGGGCGCCTCGTGGCGGCCGAGCCCGGCCAGATCGCCTACTCGATCATCGATGCGAAATCCATGGGCAGATTCATGCCGCCGGTGTATCCGCCCCTGAAGGCGGCGTCGATCGCGGAGCTCGCGCGCGCACTCGGGCTCGATGCACCCGCACTCGAGCGCACCGTGGCGGAGTTCAACGCGGCCGTTCGCCCGGGAACGTTCGACCACACGAAGCTCGACGATTGCGCGACCTCCGGCATCGCTCCGCCCAAGACGCACTGGGCCCGCGCCATCGACACGCCGCCCTTCTTCGCCTACCCGCTGCGCCCGGGCATCACCTTCACGTACCTCGGCGTGGGCATCGACGAGAAGGCCCGCATGCTCATGAGCGACGGCAGGCCTTCGGCGAACATCTTCGCGGCGGGCGAGATCATGGCGGGCAACGTGCTGGGCAAGGGCTACCTCGCGGGCATCGGGATGGCGATCGGCACGACGTTCGGGCGCATCGCGGGCGAGGAGGCCGCGCGGCATGTCCGCGCCTAGGCCGCGGCTGGAAGCGCTCGTCGAGGAGGCGCAGCGCATGCTCGCGATCTGCAACGCGTGCCGCTATTGCGAGGGCTACTGCGCGGTGTTCCCCGCTCTCGAGCGGCGCCTCGCGTTCGACGAGGGCGACATCCACTACCTCGCGAACCTCTGCCACAACTGCGGGGCGTGCCTCTACGCCTGCCAGTACGCGCCGCCGCACGAGTTCCAGGTGAACTTCCCGCG
>DATJVS010000095.1:0-29144 GCA_035501715.1 Usitatibacter sp. | reverse complement strand
ACCCACCAGTTCACGGGATTGCGCAGCATCCCGGTGGAGCCGGATTTCGCGTAGAGCGTGTACACGGGCGTCTTCTCGACCACGAGAGCCTCGCGCACGAGGCGCTGCGAGCGCTGCGTCATCGGCAGCTCGCCTTCGGAGAGCTTGCGCAGGAAATCGACCTGCTGGAACGCGGAGATCCGGATCGCGCCCTGCAGCCAGAACTGGTCGATGCCGCCGCGCATGTCCTTGTTGCCGTAGTCCAGGCGCACGAGCCATTCCTTCATGCGCTCCTTGCCGGTGCGCCGGGCGATCTCCTGGAACATCCAGACCACGCTGTACTTCATGCCCGTGTCGAGCGTCTGGTCGCGCTCCCACTCGGGGCGCATCTTGGGCTTGCCGTCCCAGCGGAAGACCTCGTTCTCGTCGGAGATGGAGCCCACCTCGAGCCCGATCAGCGCATTCGGGATCTTGAAGGTCGATGCGGGAATGAAGCCCTGCCTCGCGCGCGCCTCGTTCAGCACGAGGTAGCGGTCGTTGGCGGGCTCGAGGAGCACGAACGTGCCGCGCACGCCTTTCTCGTCGAAATGCTTCTGCCACTCGGCGTGCTCGACGACGTCGGCGGCGGACGCGGAGAAGCTCGCGAGCAAAGCCACCAGCGGAGAGACGAATCGGTCCATTGCGCACCCTGGGGAGGTCGTTGGTCGAGCCTCAAGGCTGCCCGCCGATTCTGGCGGAATTCGGGCGCGCGCCCGATGGATTCGGGCGGTCGCGCGGAACCTGTGCGGTTCCTAGGAGGCCTTTTCCGCGTCCACGGGATCGTTGGCCGCCGCTCCGGGCAGCTCGCCGATCAGCTCGTGGAAGACTCCCGTGTTGGGCGCGACCATGGCGGTATCGAGCAGGGGCACGCCCAGTCCCTTCATGATCGCGTCGAACGATGCGTGGGTATCGGAGATGCGCAGGGTGTTGCTCTTCTCGTCCCAGTATTCGTACTTGTAGACGAGCATGTGCCGGGTTCTTTTTTGCATGTGCGAATTGTCACAGCCGACCGCCCGGCGCAACTGTGATCTGCGTCACAGTCCGGTTTACGAACGTAACGCAGCGCCCGCGGTCCATCCCGGAGTACCTTCATTCCATCCTCGATGGCCAAGCGATCCGGGTTCGACGATTTCGCGCTGGCCGGCTTCGTCGCCTCGGCGGCTGCGATCCTCGCGCTGGCGGCGGCCGACTACTGGGCGTCCACGCGCCAGGTGCGCGCGGCCGAGTGGGTGACCCATTCCCACGAGGTCCGCGCGGGCATCGCGAGCGCGCGTTCCGACCTTCTGGAGATCCTCAGCGTGCGCGACGATCCGCCGGCGCAGCGCCTGGGCGTCATGGCCCTCGAGACGGAGCTCGCCCGGCTTCGCGACCTCACCCGCGATAACCCGGACCAGGCGCGCCGCATCGAGGCGCTCGACGAGAGCCTTCGCGCGCAGCTGCCCACCCTCGACCGGGGGGAAGTGGCGCGGGCCATCACGCGGCTCTCCTCGCTCGACGGCGAGGAGCAGCGCCTGCTCGGCGAGCGCGTGCGCGACGAGGCCCGCACCCTCACGTGGTTCCACCTCACCAGCGCCGTGGCCATCGTCGTGATGCTGCTCGTGCTCTCGGTGCTCTACGTCCTCGAGCAGCGCCGCCGCGCCGACCGCGACGCGCACCTCGCCGCCGAGCAACGCTTCCACCGCGTGGCGAAGCAGGCGGAGAGCGCGCTCGAGGCCGAAGTCGAGGAAAAGCGCCTCGCCGAGGAGGCGCTGCGCGAGATGATCGCCTCGCTCGAGACCGTGGTCGCGGAACGCACGGCGCTGCTGGAAGCCGCCGTCGCAGCGCTCTCGGACGCGAAGCGCCGCCTCGAAGAGCAGGCCCAGCACGACCCGCTCACCGGACTGCCCAATCGCAGGCTGCTCATCGACAGGCTCAAGCAGGCCACCAGCGCCGCGCGCCGGCGCGAGCGTTGCGTGGCCGTGCTCTTCGTCGACCTCGACCGCTTCAAGGAAGTGAACGACACACGCGGCCACGACGCGGGCGACGCGGTGCTCAAGGAAGTGGCGCGCCGGCTGCAGGCGTGCGTTCGCGAGGCCGACACGGTCGCGCGCGAGGGCGGCGACGAGTTCGTCGTCGTGCTGCCGGACCTGGAGGTACCCGACGACGCGCTGCGCGTCGCGGAGAAGATCGTCGTGGAGCTCGCCAAGGCCATGGACGTCGGCGGCGCGCAGGTTCGCGTCACCCCTTCCATCGGCATCAGCCACTACCCGCGCGACGCCACCGACATCGAGGAGCTCGTCCGCCACGCCGACCAGGCGATGTACTCGGCGAAGGGCGCGGGGAGGAATACGATCCGGTCGTTCCACTAGGCCGGCAGCGGGTATCCTGATGCCGGAAGACCGGACAGCGGCCATGAAGCTCATCACCTGGAACATCCAATGGGGCCGCGGCCTCGACGGCCGCGTGGACCTCGCGCGCATCGTGCGGGCCGCACGCGCCATCGCGGACTACGACGTGCTGTGCGTGCAGGAAGTCGCGGACAATTTTCCCGGGCTGGAGGGCAACGACGATCGCGACCAGTTCGCCGAGCTCGCGCGGCTCATGCCGGGGTTCAACATGGTTGCGGCGCCCTCGGTGGACGTCGCGGGAGACGGCGCGAGGCGGAGGCGCTTCGGCGTGGCGATCTACACGCGCTACCCGGTGATCTCGGCGCGCCCGCATGCGTTGCCGTGGCCCGCGGATCCGGGCAAGGAGTCCATGCCGCGCACGGCGGCGGAAGCCACTCTCGATTCGCCCATCGGCGCGCTGCGAATCACGACGACGCACCTCGAGTACTACTCCGAGGTGCAGCGCGACATGCAGGCAAGGCGGCTGCGCGAACTGAACGACGAGGCATGCGAGCGGGCGTTGCGGCCGGGGTTCCCCACGAAGGAAGGCGGGCCCTTCGACCCGACGGCGCAGACGACTTCGGCGATCCTCACGGGCGACTTCAATTGCAGGACCGACAGCTTCGCCTACGCCGAGATCCAGCGCGGCTCGTTCCCGTATCGCGACGCGTGGCCCATGGCGAACAAGGGCGCGGCGCACGTGCCCACATTCTGCGTCCACGACAATCGCTACTCGAAGGAGCCGTACTGCTGCGATTTCATCTTCGTGAGCGACGACGTCGCGCCGCGGGTGCGTGCCGTGTCGGTCGATTCGGCGACGCAGGCCTCGGACCACCAGCCGGTGCTGATCGAGATCGCGCACTCCTGAGCTTCCGCGAAAGGCCCTCCATGTCCCGCCACCTCAAGCTCGACGACCGCCTCTACGACTACATCGTCGATCACTCGCTGCGCGACCATCCGGTGCTCGCGCAATTGCGCAAGGTCACGGCCGGCATGAAGTGGGGCGGCATGCAGATCGGCCCGGACCAGGGGCAATTCATGCAGCTGCTCGTGAAGCTGGTCGGCGCGCGCAACTGCATCGAGATCGGCGTATTCACCGGATACAGCTCGCTCGCGGTCGCGTTGGCATTGCCTCCCGGCGGGAAGATCGTCGCGTGCGACGTGAGCGAGGAATGGACCGCCATCGGGCGCGAGCACTGGAAGAAGGCGGGCGTCGAGGACAGGATCGACCTGCGCCTGGGTCCCGCCACGGAGACGCTCGATGCGCTGCTCGCCGGCGGCGGCGCGGGCAAGTACGACTTCGCCTTCATCGATGCCGACAAGCCCAGCTACCTCGCGTACTACGAGCGGTGCCTGAAGCTGCTGCGCGCGGGCGGCCTGATCGCCATCGACAACACGCTCTGGTCCGGCGACGTGGCGAAGCCGGACAAGACCGACGAGAACACGGTCGCGATCCGCGCCGTGAACGACGCGCTGCATCGCGACGAGCGCATCGACGTGGCGCTGCTGCCCGTGGGCGACGGCGTCACGCTCGCCCGCAAGCGCTAGTCCCTCCCGCGAGTCCCCGATTGCCCTTGCGCGGGCCGGCCGGCTCGGTTACTCTTAATGCTAATCGTTCTCATTTGGATTGGCAGTGCGATTCTCAACGAGCCCCTTTCCCGCTGCGGCGCTCATCGCCGCAACCCTGCTCGGCGCCTGCGGCGGAAGCGGCGGCGCTTCTTCATCCTCGAGCGGCCGCGCGCCCAAGGCGCTCTCGGCCGCGGCGGACCTGGGGCGGCAGATCTTCTCGGACACGTCCCTTTCCGTCTCCGGGAAGCTCTCGTGTGCCTCGTGCCACGATCCCCTCCGCGCCCACGCGGGCAGCGACGGCCTCGCCGTGCCCTTCGGCGGCCCGTTCGGCCTCACGCCCGGATTCCGCAACGCGCCCTCGCTCAACTACCTCGAGCGCAATCCGCCGTTCTTCTTCGCGAGTGACGGCACGCCCACGGGCGGCTTCGACCGCGACGGCCGCGCCAACAGCCTCGCGGAACAATCCGAGCGCCCCTTCCTCGCGCCCCACGAGATGGCCAACGGCGACCACCCGACGATGGTGGCGAAGCTCGCGAACGCTGCCTACGCCGCGCAGTTCCGGCAGGTTTACGGCCCCGACATCTTCAGCGATCCCGACGCGGCGTTCGCGCGCGCCCAGCTCGCGCTCCAGCAGTACCAGCTCGAGGACGACGGCTTCCATCCGTACAACAGCAAGTACGACGCGTTCGTCGCGGGCAAGGCCCAACTCACCGCGCAGGAGCTGCACGGCCTCGCGCTCTTCAACGACCCGCAGAAGGGCAACTGCGCGGGCTGCCACCCGAGCTCGAAGGTGAACGGCCAGCCGGCGCCATTCACCGACTTCACCTACGACAACCTCGGCGTGCCGCGCAACGAGAAGATCCCCGCGAACGCCGACCCCGCGTATTTCGATCTCGGGCTGTGCGGCCCGTTCCGCACCGACCTCGCGAACCGCGGCGACCTGTGCGGCGCGTTCAAGGTGCCGACGCTTCGCAACATCGCGGTGACGGCGCCCTACTTCCACAACGGCCGCTTCGACAACCTCACCGACGTCGTGCGCTTCTACGTGCGGCGCGACACCAATCCCGAGGAGTGGTATCCGCGCGCGGCCGATGGATCCATCGTGAAGTTCGACGACCTGCCGCCGCAGTACCGCGGCAACGTGAATCAGACCGAAGTGCCCTACAACCGCAAGCCCGGGCAGGCGCCGGCTTTGAACGACGCCGAGATCGCCGACCTCGTCGCGTTCCTGCAGACACTCACCGACGGATACACGCCCCAGGAGTAACGCATGAAGAAGACCCTCGTCGCCGCGCTCGTCGCATCCGCGTTCGCCGCCACCGCCCACGCCGCCGATCCCGCGGAGCTCGAGAAGCGCGTGGACCGGCTGTCCGACGAGATCGCGGCGCTGAAGGCCGAGATCGCGAAGATGAAGGCGGAGAAGGCCGCGGCCGCGCAAGCGGCTCCCGCGCAACCCGCGACAATCGACATCGCGCGCGCCACGGGCGAAGCGCCGAAGATGTACGAGGAAGTCGAGAAGACCACGTTCTTCGGATACGGCGAGCTGAACTACTACCGCCCCACGCACGACACGAGCAACACCACCGCCGATGCGGCGCGCGTGGTGCTGGGCTTCGAGCATCGCTGGAACGACCGCACGCGCCTCGTGACCGAGCTCGAATGGGAACACGCGGTGACTTCGTCCGAGGACCAGGGCGAGAGCGAGGTCGAGCAGGCCTACGTCGAGTACCAGATCAACCAGAACCTCTCGACGAAGACGGGGCTCTTCCTCATCCCCATGGGATTGCTGAACGAGCACCACGAGCCCACGCAGTACTACGGTGTGGCGCGCAACTTCGTCGAGACCGCGATCATCCCCACCACCTGGCGCGAAGGCGGGCTGCTGCTGCACGGCAACCACGACTCGGGCCTTTCGTGGGACGCGGGGATCAGCACCGGCTTCGACCTGTCGAAGTGGGACGCGACCTCGACCGAAGGGCAGGAGTCGCCCCTGGGCTCGATCCACCAGGAGCTCCAGCTCGCGAAGGCGAAGGACCTGAGCGGATTCGGCGCCATCAATTACCGCGGCGTGCCGGGGCTGCTCGTGGGCGCGAGCCTCTTCAGCGGCAAGGCGGGACAGGGCACGCCCGACTTCCCGGCGCCGGATGCGCGTGTGACCCTCTGGGACGTGCACGGCCGCTGGACGCCGGGAGATTGGGACATCTGGGGGCTCTACACCCGCGGCCACATCTCCGATACCGCGAACCTCAACGTGACGCTCGTCGGCAATCCCACGCTGGTGCCCGAGGACTTCTTCGGATGGTACGTGTCGGGCGCCTACAAGCTGTGGAGCAAGGACGAGATGTCGGCCACGCCCTTCCTTCGCTACGAGCGCTACAACACGGGCTGGAAGTATGCGACGCTGCCCGCGGGCCTCACGCCCGATGCGCTGCCCACCGAGGGCGTGTGGACCGTGGGGCTGAACTTCTACCTGAATCCGGGCGTCGTCTTCAAGATGGACTACCAGAAGTTCAAGCAAGACACGACGCGCGACCGTTTCGACCTGGGCGTGGGCTACCAGTTCTGATGCGAAAACGCACCGGCACGAGCGCGTGGTTCCTGGTGCCCGTGGCGCTCGTGGCGCCCGCGCCCGCAGGCGCCACGCAGTACCTGAAGGTGGAGGACGCGCAGAAGCTCGCGTTCCCGCAGGCCGATGCGTTCACGCCCTTCGCGTACGCGCCCACGCCGGAGCAGCGCGCGGCCATCGACCAGGCAGCGCACGCGCGCGCCACCGCGGGCGATCCGGCCATCTGGCGCGTCACCGCGGCCGGGCAGCCCATGGGCTGGTTCATCGTGGACAACGTGATCGGCAAGGTCGAGCACATCACCTACGCCGTGGCGCTGGGGCGCGACGGAGCCGTGCGCTCCCTCGAGATCCTCGACTACCGCGAGACCCACGGCTACGAAGTGCGCAACGCCGCGTGGCGCCGGCAGTTCGACGGCAAGAGCGCGCACACGCCGCTCGAGTTCGGCGACGACATCAAGAACATCAGCGGCGCCACGCTTTCGTGCCGGCACCTCACCGACGGCGTGCGCCGCCTGCTCGCCATCCAGGACCTGGTGCTCCGATGAACCTGCACCGCCGCGCGCGGCCGCTGCTGGGAACGTTCGTCGAGATCGCGTGCCGCGGCGATGCGGGCGTTTGCCTTCCGGCGATCGAAGCCGCTTTCGAAGCGATCGCGCGCGTGCACCGGTTGATGAGCCCGCACGAACGGGACAGCGACCTCGCGCGCATGAACGAGCGTGCGCACCTCGAGCCCGTGCAGATCGACGAGGAGACCGCGTACGTGCTCGCGGCCGCGCTCGAGCTCAATCGCGAATCGGGCGGCGCGTTCGACGTGGCGGCAGGCTCCGCGGGATCGAGCGGCGACATCGAGCTGCTGCCGCAGCGCTTCGTGCGCTACGCGCGCGCGCTGCGGGTGGACCTGGGCGGCATCGCAAAGGGATACGCCGTGGACCGCGCCATCGCGGAGCTCGCTTCGCGCGGCATCACCCATGCGATCGTGAACGCGGGCGGCGACCTGCGCGTGCTCGGCGGCGATGCGCAGCTCATCCACCTGCGCGATCCCGGCGCGCCCGCGACGCTGCACCCCGCGCTCACGCTCGCGAGCGGCGCCGTGGCCACGAGCGCGGGCTACTTCGCGCGCGCCGTCGTCGATCCCGCGACGGGCGAGGTGATCGACGGGCGCGACAGCGCGAGCGTCATGGCGCCCACGGCGATGCTCGCCGACGCGCTCGCGAAGGTCGTGCTGCTGCGCGGCTCGCTCTCGCGCGCCCTCCTGGAACGCTACAATGCGCACGCCCTCGTGCTGTGCGCCGCCGGCGGCGCGCTGCATGCGCGATGGCTCCCCCAAGTCCCGGCCTGATCCCGTGTCCAAGTCCCATCAACGCGCCATCGAGTTGCTCGCCGAGCGGACCGCGCTCGGGACGTGGCATCGGCGCTGGCTCTACGCCGCGCTCGCGTTCGCGTGGACGACGGGCGCGCTCTGGGTGTTCGCGCATTTCGCGCTGGGCACGGGCCCGGACGGCGAGCGCCATCCGCTCGAAGCCTGGGCGCTCAAGCTCCACGGCGCGGGCGCTTTCGCGTTCCTCGTCGCGCTGGGCTCGATGTTCGCGCAGCACATCCCGCGCGCGTGGTATCTCCGCCGCAACATCGCTTCGGGCGTGAGCGCCCTCATCGTGGCCGCGTTCCTGATAGCGACGGGCTATGCGCTCTACTACTTCGCCCTCGAAGATGCCCACGCGATCGTGAGCACGCTGCACTGGTCCGTGGGCCTCGCGGCCATAGCGCTTTTCTGGGCGCACGTCGCGATCGGACGGCGCGGCGGAAGGCCGAAACCTGCCTGACTAGCGCAGCACGTAGACGAGGGCGAGCGCGGCCAGCACGATCGCGATCGCGGCGAGCACGCGCGTCTGCCGCGCCTGCGCGGCCTCGAGGCGATCGACGGCGGCCTCGAGCCTCTTGGCCGGATCGTCGGAGAGGATGCGATGCACGAGCCGCGGGACCTGCGGAATCGTCGCCGTCCACAGGGGCGCTTCCTCGCGCAGGTGGCGCAGCAGCCCGCGCACGCCCGCCTGCTCGCTCATGAAGCGCTCGAGGATCGGCTGCGCCACCGAGCGAAGGTCCAGGTCGGGATCGAGCTGGCGGCCCAGGCCCTCGACCTGCAGGATCGTCTTCATGAGCAGCATCAGCTGCGGCTGCACCACCATGCCGAAGCGCCGCCCCACCTCGAAGAGGCGCATCAGCAGCTTTCCGAAGTAGATCTCCTTCAGCGGCCTGTCGAAGATGGGCTCGCACAGCGACCGCAACGCGCCCTCGAACTCGGTCACGCGCGTTCCTTTCGGCACCCAGCCCGCGTCCACGTGCGCCTGCGCGGCCTTGCGGTAGTCGCGCTCGAAGAAAGCGCGCATGTTGGTCGCGAGGTAGCTGCGGTCCTCGTCGGAGAGCGTGCCCATGATGCCGAAGTCCACGCCGCAGTAGCGCCCGTCGCGCGCCACGAGGATGTTGCCCGGGTGCATGTCGGCGTGGAAGAAGCCGTCGCGGAAGACCTGCGTGTAGAAGATCTCCACGCCGTCGCGCGCGAGCTTCGGGATATCGATGCCGGCGGCCACGAGGTCGGCCACCGCATTCACCGGGATCCCGTTCACGCGCTCCATCACCATCACCTCGCGGTGGCACCAGTCCCAGCACACCTCGGGCACCAGGAGCAGGCGCCCGTCGGCGAAGTTGCGCCTCAACTGGCTCGCGTTCGCGGCCTCGCTCACCAGGTCGAGCTCGTTGGCAATTGTGTGCTCGAATTCGGCCACGACCTCCCGCGGCCGAAGGCGGGTGCCCGACTCGAACGCACGCTCGACCAACGCGGCGAGCGCATAGAGCAGCGCCACGTCGTTGGCGATCACGTTGCGGATGCCGGGGCGCAGCACCTTCACCGCCACCTCGCGACCGCCGGGCAGCGTGGCGAAATGCACCTGGGCCACCGACGCGCTCGCCACCGGCGAGGAATCGATCGCGGCGAACATCTGCGCGTGGGGCTTGCCGTAGGCGCGATCGAGCGTGGCCGAAACGTCCTCCCACGGCACCGGCGCCACGCGGTCCTGCAGCAGCGAGAGCTCCGCCACGATGTCCTCTGGGACCAGGTCGGGCCGCACGGAGAGCAGCTGCCCGAATTTCACGAACACCGGGCCCAGCGACTCGAGCGCCATCCTCAGGCGCGCGCCGCGCGAGCCGGCCACGCGCCCACCCGCGCCGAAACATCGCAGTACGATATGTCCGGCGCCCGCGGCGGGCGGCAGGAACTCGCCCAGCCCGTGGGTGCCGAAGACGCGGAGGATCCTGAGGAAGCGCGTGGCCTGCATGGAACACGGCATTCTAAAGGGTTACGCCTGTAATGCCCGTGTTTGCGGGGTTCGATGCTATTCTCGAAATCGCCCGCGGGGGATACGCGGTCAAGGATTGATTCCCGGGAGGGAACGAACATGACGTACCTGGCCGACCGGCCATTCACGCTCTACTTCGTCCGCCACGGCATCACGGAGCCGAACTTCAGGGGCTTTCGCTGCGGCGGCGACCTCGACCTGCCGATGATGGACATCGGTTGCGACCAGGCCTACCTGCTCGCCAAGCAGATCGAGCGCATGAACCTGCGAGTGGGCGTGATCGTGGCCGGCTCCCTCATCCGCACGAGGCAGACCGCCTCCATCATCAGCGGCGTGCTGGGCACCGTGCCCGTGGAGATCGAGCCGCTGCTGAACGAACGCAAGCTCGGTCAGTGGAACAACCGCCCCATCGCCGAGACCGAGGAGCAGTTGCGCAGCCGCGTGACGCCGCCGGGCGGCGAGTCCGACGAGCAATTCGAGGCACGCATCGCGCTCGCGCTGGAGCGCCTGCGCCCCGTCATGGAACGCCGGCCGCTCATCGTGAGCAGCAAGGGGGTGGGCCGCGTCATGAACAACCTGCTGGGAGGCACCGAGCGCATGACCGTGGGCAACGGCGAGATCGTGGAGTTCGCCGTCGCGCCGCACGCGGGCGCCCCGGCATTGCGCGTCACTCGTCCGCACCAGGCCTGACATGGCCGCGGGCGCCCCGAAGTCGCGACCCGAATCGCGCCGCCGGCGTAACGGGCCCGACTGGGAGCCGCCGATCCCCGGGCGCAGGCGCGTCCTCAAGACGTGGGACGAGTACATGGCCCTGGCCAAGCGCATCATCGAGCGCTTCGACCACCAGTTCGACCTGCGCCACTTCGACTACATCCACCCGATGCGCCTGCAGAAGTGCGCGCAGCGTTTCCGCAAGGCCTATCCGGTGAAGGTCGCCTACACCGACTGGGGCGATCCGAATGGCCCGATCGTCGTGTGCGTGGGCGGCGTGGCCAACACGGCGATGCGCTTCAACTACCTCGCCGCCGACCTGGAGAGCCACTTCCGCGTGGTGTGCATGGACTGGGTCGGGCGCGGCCGCTCGGGTTGGATGGCCGACCAGCGCGACTATTCGCTCGCCACGTACGTGGAGCAGCTCAAGCAGCTGATCGAGCACCTGGGCGGCGGCCCCGTGATCCTCCTCGGATCTTCGCTGGGCGGAAGCACCGCCATCGAGCTCGCGGCGAAGCATCCGGCCCTCGTGAGCAAGCTGATCCTGAACGACATCGGACCTTTCATCCCGAAAGCGCGCAGGAAACGCCGCTCGGCCACGCTCGCGCGCTACTACGTCTTCCGCGAGCCCTCGGACCTGCTGCGCAAGATCGGCGCCTCGCAGAAGAACGACGGCCCCGTCTCCGACGATATCCGCTTCAACGTGACGTTCCACCAGACCAAGTGGTCCGACGAGGAAGGCGGGCGGATCTACCGCCACGACGTGCGCGCGCTGCAGGCCTATCGCGTGGACGCGCAGGACAGCCTCGACCAGTGGCGCTACTGGTCGCGCGTGCGCTGCCCCGTTTTCCTGATCCACGGGATGATGTCCGACGCGCTGCTTGCGCCCACCATCAAGCGGATGATGAGGAACCCGAGCGTGACGCTCATGCACGTGCCGGACACGGGGCACACGCCGGTGCTCTCCGACCGCAACCAGAACTGGTTCATCCACGAGTGGCTCATGGGCCGCGCGGGATCGCGCGAATGGACGGTGCTGCACGCGAGGCTGCGCGACGACACGCAGCCGCCGCCGGTGCGCCTCGTCGCCTCTTCCGGCCGCTAGCCGGTAGCTCCGCTAGCCGGCGTCCTTGTCGAAGCCGATTGAAGCGCCGCGCCCCGAGCGCTCGCGCTCGCGCTGGCGCAGGACGTCGATCATCACGTTGAAGGTCCGCGCGAGCTGGCCCACCTCGTCGTTGGAGCGCACCTCGATGTTGGCCGCGTCGTAGTCGCCCCTCTTCAGCGCATTGGCCGCCTCGGTGAGCGCCTGGATGGGCCGCACGATGGAGCGCGCGAAGATGAGGGCGAGCGCCACGAAGACCACGCCGGCGAGCGCCACCGAGACGATCACGCGGTCGAAGAGCTTGTCGAGCGGCCGGGCGAAGTAGTCGCGCGATTCCGACACGCCCACCACCCAGTCGTTGAGCGGCACCGGCGCGTAGCCCGCGATCTCCGGGCGCTTGGTGACGCGCGAGACGTACGCGATGTTGCCGCGGTCCTTCGTGTTCACCATCACGCTCGCGAGCTCGGGCTGGTCGATCGTGTCGATGTGCGAGCGGCGGAAGCGCTGGTCGGCGATGATCTCGTCGAGCACCGGCTTCTTGAGCGGCATGAGGCTCTTGAAGAGGTAGCGCTCGTCCGGGTGCCAGACGATCACGCCGTCGCCGTCCACGAGGAACGGAAGCCGCTCGTCGTCCACGCGCGCCGCGGACAGGATCCGCCCGATGGGCTCGGCCTTCACGCGCATCACCACCGCGCCGATCACGTTCTCGGTGCCGGGCGCGAATACCGGCCGCGAGAAGAACACGCCCGCGGCGCCGGCCACCGATCCCACGATGATGCCGGTCATGTACGAGTGGCCTTCCATGGCCTGCTTGAAGTACTCGCGGAACTTGAAGTTCTTGCCCATCACGTCCGGGTCCGTGGCCACGATCGCCTTGCCGTCGCGGTCCATCACCATCACGAACTGGAGGTCCGAGTTGCTGCGCGCCAGGCCCTTCAGCTTTGCGAGCGTGTCCTGGGTGCCCTGCGGCGTGGGATGCCCGAGGAAGGCCACGAAGTCGTCGTCGGTGCCCACGTAGTCGGCCAGGGCCCGCATGTCGGCGATGAGCTGCGAGATGCGCCCGGCCGTGCTCTGCGCGAGCTGCTCGAGGTTGCGCAGCTCCACGCTCGCGACGTGCGCCTGCGCCGACTCGAGGTTGTAGTACGCCGTGATGATCATCGGCGCGAGCGCCGTGGCCACCATGGCGAGGGCCATCTTGAGCGCGATGGGCCAGGAGCCCGGGCGCCTGATCCCCCGGAAGAATCGCCCGAGGCGGCCGCGGATGAGGCGCGGCGAGCGCAGCGTCTGCGCCCAGCTCTCCTCGGCCACCGCGAAGCCGTGGTCCTCGTGGGTCTTGCGCAGCGCCTCGTGAAGCCCGAGGGCGCCCGCATGCGAAGCGAAGAGCGCGGAGCGGAATTGCGCCACGCTCTGCGGCCGGTCGGACGGATGCATCTGCAGCGCCCAATCGATGGCGGCGAGGAACTCGTGGCTGTAGCGGCCGCGGCCCAGGGCCTCGGCGGTGGGCATGGCCTCGGGGTCCTCGAGGCGCGCGGGCGCGTCCAGGGGCTTGCGCCCGCTCACGAGCCAGAAGAGCGTGGCCCCGAGCGAATAGATGTCCGTCCAGGGTCCCTGGCGGCCTCCGCCGGCGTACTGCTCGACGGGACCGTAGCCGGGGGTCACCACGATGCCGATCTCGGATTTCTCGACGGCCGTCTGGCGCGCCGCGCCGAAGTCCAGCAGCACGAGGCTGCCGTCCTCGTCGCGCACGTAGATGTTGTCGGGCTTGATATCGCGGTGCAGGTATCCGGCGTTGTGCACCACCTCGAGGCCGTCCAGCAGCGGCGCCAGCAGCGAGACGATTGTCGCCTCGGGAGTGTTCTCGTGGTTCTTGCGGAACGCCTTGAGCGATTGCCCGCGCTCGTACTCGAGCACCATGTACGCCGTCTTGTTCGCCTCGAAGAAGCGCGCGACGCGAACGATGTTGCGGTGGCGGAACGTGGCGAGCGTGCGTGCTTCGACGAGGAAGCTGTCCAGCCCGCTCTGGTAGAACTCCTGGTCGGTGTCGTCGCGCGCCGTGACGGTGGCGTCTTCGGTGCGGTAGGCGAATTGCTCCGGCAGGTACTCCTTGATGACCACCTTGGCCGCGAGGTTCACGTCCGTGGCCGCATAGGCGATGCCGAAGCCGCCCTGGCCCAGCACCGAATCGATGCGGTACTCGAGCAGGCGATAGCCCGCGGGCAGGACCAGGCTCGAGGCCGCGGGCTTTGCGTCGAGGACTCGGCGCGGGTCGTTGGGCGCGGCCAGCGCCGGGTTTTCCAGGATCGTCTTCTCGATACCGTCGGACATGAGGTCCTCCGGGACCTGCCGGCTCTCCGCCATCGGCACCCCTTCCTTCGCGGAACTGACAATCTACCACAAGGCCCCGGCCGGCCCAAAGGAAAGCCACTAAAGACAGATACTTAGGACAAATACTTTACGCTATTAAGCAAGGCCCGTGGTACCATTCCGAAAAGGGTGCCAGGCACCCGGGGGGAGCGGGGTTCTCGGATGGGGACGATACGCGTCCGATTCATAATCGTTGCGCTCGTGGTGAGCTTCTTCGCCGTGGGCATGGCGGCGTTCCTCAATTACTTCAAGTACAAGAGCACGATCTCGGGCATCGTGAAGTCGCGCGTGCTCGTGATCGGCCGCAACATCGAGAACAGCGTCCAGGCCTCTCTGTCCGTGGGCATGCAGTTCATGGAGCTGGGCACGATGAACGCGCTGCTCTCGCGCGAGAGGGCGAGCGATCGCCTCATCCGCAACATCGAGGTGTTCGACCACACGGGGCAGGTGATCTACAGCACCGATCGCCAGCGCGTGGGCGAGAAGGTCCCGCCCTCGTGGACCGAGGCCGCGGCGCGCTCGAAGAGCACCGAGTGGAGCACCGAGGGGCCCGACGAATACGTGGCCGGCATCTCGCTCAAGAACAACTTCGACCTGACCGTGGGCTACCTCGCGCTGCGCTATTCGGCCGAGGAGGTCGAGCGCGCCGCGAAGCTCGCGGGCCGCGACATCCTGCTCGCGTCGATATTCTCGTTCATCGGCATCGCGCTCATCGCGCCGCTTGCCCTCATCGTCGTGATCCGGCGCTTCGAGCGCGACCTGCGGGCGCTGGAAGCGGCCGCGAGCCATCTCGAGGACAAGTCGGACGCGCCCATCCCGACAGGCAGCGCGTTCGACGCGGCCATCGGCAACCTGCGCACATCGCTCCGCGAAGCCAACGGGGCGCTGGACGACCTGCGCGGCAAGCTGGACGCGGCGGGATAGCGCCGTGCTAGAGAAGAACTACCTCTGGCGAATCTACTGGCGCCTCGCCGGGGTCATCATGGTGTGCGTGGTGCTGGCGCTCGCGGTGGTCTCGTATTTCTCGCACCGCATCTTCGACCAGGAGCTCGTTCCCGAAACCGAGCAGAAGGCCGCGACCGTGGGCGCCTCGGTGCGCGCGCTCGTGCTCAAGGCCACCAGCTACGGCATCGAGTTCTCGCAGCTCTACGGCGTGGAGCAGACGTTCGCCGAGGTGTTCGAGGAGAACCCCGAGTTCGCCTACATGGCGATCACGAACACCGACGGCAACGTGCTCTTCGCGCGCGGCACCGAGCCGCTGGGCGCGCGCGCGCACTTCCGCAACCCCGTGGTGCTGCAGATCGCGCACGAGCCGGGCGAAGTCTCCCGCGCCGCCCGCGTGGGGCAGCAGTACATCGTCTCCGTTCCCATCAACGACAACGGCAAGCCCCTGGGCGTGCTGCACGTGGGCATCGACGCGGCATTCGTCGACCACGTGCTGCTCGAGGTGCTGCTCGACGTGCTCGTGGTGCTCGTGGTGTCGCTCTTCTTCACGCTGGAGCTGCTGAACTTCATGGCCGGCGCCCGCCTCGCCTCGGGCCTGGGCGAATTCGCCCGCCAGGTCGACCGGATGCGCTCGGGCGACTTCACCGCCACCGCGCGCATCCGGGCCAACGACGAGATCGGGCGGCTGCTGCGCCGCATCGACTCGGCCATCGACCACCTCAACGTGCGCTACGAATTCCTCGTGGGCGAGCTGCAGGACAAGATGCGCAAGGCCACCGGCGCGCAGCGCGAGGCGTTGAAGCCCGCGCAGCAGGCCCTCGAGGCGCTCGCCAAGCGCTTCCGTTTCGGCAGCGCCCCGGAAGGCTCGGACCTGGACGAGATGAACCTGAACCGGATCCGCGCGCCGCTCTTCGCCTTCATCCTCGCCGAGGAGCTCACGCGCTCGTTCCTGCCGAGCTACGTGAACCAGCTGCTGGTCGCGATCCCGGGCATCTCGCCGCAGGTGGTGATCGGCCTGCCGATCATGCTGTTCATGCTGATCGTGGCGCTGGGGCAGCCGTACCTCGGAAGCTGGAGCGAGCGCGTGGGACGGCGCCGCGCGATGCTCGTGGGCGCGATCATGGCCACGGTGGGCTTCACCGGCACGGCGCTCGCCTACAACCTCTACGACCTGATCCTCTGGCGGTCGCTCTGCGCGCTGGGCTACGCGATGGTCTTCGTGGCCGCGCAGGGTTACGTGCTCGACCGCACCGGGCACCAGAACCGTGCCCAGGGCTTCGCGCTCTTCATCGGCGCGATCATGGTGGCCACGGTCTGCGGCCCGTCCATCGGCGGCATCCTCGCCGACAACATCGGCTACCGCGCCTCCTTCGGCGTGTCGGCGCTCATGGCGCTCGTGTCGATCTTCGCGATCAACCGCCTGCCCGCCGTGGAGATCGTCGTGCCCGGGACGCAGCGCACGCAGCGCGGGCCGCGCATGCGCGAGATCATGGCGCTCATCGTGAACAAGCGCTTCATGACGTTGACGGGCCTCGCGGCGGTGCCGGCCAAGGTGATCCTCACGGGCGTGTGCTTCTACCTCGTGCCGCTCTACATCGTGTCGATCGGCAACACCTCGGCCATGGCCGGGCGCATGCTGATGGTGTATGCGGTGATGATGGTCGTGATCGTGCCGCTCTCGGCGAGCCTCTCGGACGCGACACTGCGCCGCGACCGGTACGTTTCCGTGGGCCTCATCATCTCGGGGCTGTCGGGCCTGTTGCTGCTGCTCTCGGACAGCTTCCTCGTGCTCTTCGGCGTGGTGTTCCTGCTGGGCCTGGGGCAGGCGCTGTCGATCGCCGCGCAGAGCGCCCTCGTGGCCGAGCACTGCCAGGAGGAGATCCGCATCTTCGGAAGCGATGCCGTGTACGGCGTCTATCGCCTGCTCGAGCGGCTGGGCAACGCGCTGGGACCGCTGATCGCGAGCGTGTTCGTGATCTTCTGGGGCTACCAGGGCGCGTTCGTGGCGATCTCGGGCCTCGTGCTCTTCTGCGGGATCGCGTTCACCATCGCCACCCACGGCTCCGAATGGCAACAGCCGGCGCACTCTCACACATGATCCGCACGATCCTCGCACTCCTGCTCGCTGCCGTCGTCGTGGCTTCCGACGACGCCGCGGCCCAGGTCTCCACGCGTCCCTACCGGATCTACGCGATCACCTTCCGCGGCATGACGGACGTGGAACGCGGCTTCCAGGACTACTTCGCGGCGCGGCACATCCCGGTGCAGATCACGTTCCGCGACCTGAACCGCGACAACTCGCGCATGCCGGGTTTCATCGAGGAGATCCGCCGCACCAAGCCCGACCTGATCTACACCTGGGGAACGTCGGTCACGCTGGGCGTGGTGGGCACCTACGACCAGGTCGATCCCGCGCAGAACATCACCGACATCCCGGTGGTCTTCACGCTCGTGGCCGCCCCCGTGCTCGCCAAGATCGTTCGCGACCTGAAGAATCCCGGCCGCAACGTGACGGGCGTCTACCACGTGGCGCCCACCGAGACGCAGATCCGCGCGATGGCCTCGTACCGGCCGTTCAAGTCGCTGGGCATCCTCTACACGCCCACGGAGCAGAACTCGGTGGTCGTGGTCGAGGAGGTGCGCGAGGTTTCGCGTCGCCTGGGATTCACCGTGGTGGCCAAGCCCCTCAAGCTCGACGCGAACAAGAAGGTGACCTCCGAGGGCGCCGCGGACATGGTCCGCGACATGAAGCTCGTGAACAACGTCGATTGGCTCTACCTGCCGCCTGACTCCTACCTCGGCACCATCACGCAGAACATCGTGATCCCCGCGGCCATGTCCGTGGGCCTGCCTGCGTTCGCCTCCACCGAGCAGCTGATGCAGACGGGCGCGCTCACGGGGCTCGTGAGCCGCTATCACTCCATCGGGCAGTTCACGGCGTACAAGGCCGAGCAGATCCTCGTGAACAAGGTGCCGCCCTCGAAGATCCCGGTGGAGACGCTCACGCGCTTCGCGCTGCAGGTGCGCATGGACGTCGCCGAGGCGCTCAAGCTCCCGCCCCCGCTGCCGATGTTCAACTACGCGGAGCTGATCGTCCCGAAGCCCGAGGACCGCATCCAGGCCACGCTCGCCACGCAGGGCGCGGCGCAGAAATGACCGGGGGCCGTCCCCGGTCCCGGGTTCACTTCATCAGCGCGGCGAGCAGCTCGGCCACGATCTCCACGGTCTCTTCCGACTTGCTCTTGAAGCGAAGCACCGTGCTGCCCACGTTGCGCTCGAGGCGGATGCCGTCGCTGTAGAGGTGGATCTGCGCCTGCGGGCTGTAGCGGATCTGCGCGATCTTGCCGTTCTCCATCTTGATCACGAGGCGCCGGTTGGTGACCACGAGGCTCGCGTCGCCCTGCGGCTTGGCGCCGTCCTCGGGCAGCACGTGCATCTTGGCCGACCCCGCGTCGTAGGCCTTGCCCCACTCGGCGCGCACGCCGTCGTTCTGGCGGGTCGAAGGCAGGTCCAGCACCTCCACCGACATGCTGTAGTGCGCGGCCTCGTCGGGCTCGAGCTGCACGCCGCGCATCGACGAGCTGTTGGACGGCACCGACGGCAGGTTGCCGCGCTTGATCTCCGTGAGCGTGCGAAGGCGCTGCACGTCCCACTTGGTCTTCTCGACCTGGTCGTCGCGAAGCGCCAGGAACTTCTGGATCTTCGCGAGCTCGTGCGCGTCGGTGGCGGTGATCTCCCCGTCCTGCTTGGCCGCGGCCACGGCCTCGTTGTAGATCTCGCGGCGCATCACCGTGCGGTCGTCGGCCGCGCTCGTCACGTTGAGCTCCTTGCGCGCCTCCTCGATGCGCCTCATGTCGCTCGCGTCGAGCTTGCCGTCGGCCACCGCTTCCTTGATCTTCTCGCGGAACGCCGCCTTCTTCTTGTCGCCGCCGAACCAGTCCTTGATTCCCATGGCACCCCCCTTCAGCGCATCAGTGCCGAAAGCAGCTCGCCCACGATCTCGGCGGTCTCGTTCGACTTCGACTTGAACCTGAGCAGCGTGTGCCCGACGGTGCGCTCGAGCCGCAGGCCCTCGGCGTAGAGGAAGAAATTCGCCTGCGGCGAATACTCGACGGCGGCCGAACGGCTCGCGCCCTTGAAGAAAAGGCGCTTGTTGGTGATGAAGAGGTAGCCGTCGCCCATCTCCTTCGCGCCGTCGGAGGGCAGCGTGTGGCCCAGCGCGGAGTTGATCGTGTACGGCGCCTGCCACTTCACGCGAACGCCCTCGTGGCCGCCCGTGGTGGGGCGGTCCAGCATGTCCACCTGCACGCAGTAGTGCGGCACCTCGCCCGGCTGCAGCTGCACGCCGCGAAGGGCCGCGCTGTTGGGCGGGACCACCGGAAGCCGCCCCTGGCGGATCTCGGTGAGCTGGCGCAGCTTCGCGAGGTCCCACTTGGTCTTCTCGACCTGGTCGTCGCGAAGCGCGAGGAACTTCTGGATCTTCGCGAGCTCGCCCGACTCGACCTCGGTGAGCTTCCCTCGCCCCTTCACGTTGGCCGCGGCCTTGTTGTAGATCTCGCGGCGCAGCATCGTCTTGTCGTCGGCGGGGTTCTCGATCTCGTGTTCCTTCGCCGCGCGAGCGAGCTGCTCGGCCTTGCCGGGCACTATCTTGCCGTCGGCCATGACCTCCTTCGCCTTCTCGCGGAAGGCCGTCTTCTTCTTGTTGCCGCCAAAAAGATCCTTGATTCCCATGGTTCCCCCCGCCCCCTAGTCGATTCGCAGAATGTCTATTCGCAGAAGAATTCGACGAGCTCCGTGGCCGTCGTGCGCGACTGCCCGAGCGTGATGATCCCGTGGCCGCGCAGCATGACCTCCTCGCGGCGAAGGACCATCTCGCGATCGCCGTCCATCGTGAGGAAGGTGCCGTTGGCGCTGCGGTCGGTCAGCATGAACTTGCCCTGCCGAAGCTCGATCTCGCAGTGCGCGCGCGACGCCATCCGATCGGCCACGACCAGGTCGGCGGTGGCGTCGCGTCCCAGGACCGCGGAGCGCCGCCCCCCGGGGCCGAGCTCCAGCACCTTGTCGCGGTACACGAGCCGCATCGCCTTGCCCGCGGCGGGCGCCGCCGGCCGCGCATTGGCGAGCTGGGTGGAATCGTCGCTGTCGGCCCACATGAGCTCGCAGATGTCGACCTCCTTCTCCTTGCCTTTCACGGGAATCGAGTAGAGGCGCCGGCAATCCATCTTGAGGACGGGCGTAAGCCCTTCCACGGTCTCGAAGGAGGTGATGATCTGCCCGCGGGAAGCAAGCTCGGTCAGCCGCGCGGCGAGGTTCACCGTGTCGCCGAAGACGTCGCCTTCGCGCTCGACGAACGAGCCGTCGTGGAATCCGATGCGCACTCCCAGGCGCACCTTGTCCACGGGAGCCATGGTGTCCACGGCGACCTGGATCGCCTTGGCCGCGGCGGCCGCCTCGGTGGCGCCGGGAAACACCGCCATCACCTCGTCGCCGATCGTCTTCACCACGCGGCCGCCGTTGGCGACCGTGATGGACGAGAAGGCCCTCACGCATCCGTCGATGGCCGCGTGCGCCTTGGTATCACCCACGGTCTCGTAGAGCTTGGTGCTTCCGCTCACGTCGGCAAACAGCACGCAGCCCTTCGTCTGGTCCGGCATGGCGCGAGTCTGCCACAACGGGCCGCGAGGCGGGAATGGCGCCGCTCAAGGGCGCCCTCCCGGAGCTATTTCTTGAGGCGGTCCAGGTACTGCTTGCGGAACTTGGAGACCTTGGGCTCGATCACGAAGCTGCAATACGGGTTGCCGCCGCCCACGCGCTGGAAGTACTCCTGGTGGTAGTCCTCGGCGACATGGAACTGCGAGGCGGGCAGGATCTCGGTCACGATGGGCCGGCCGAAGACCTTGTCCGCCGTGAGCTTCGCCACCACTTCCTTCGCGACGCGCTCCTGCTCGGGCGAGTGGTAGAAGATCGCCGAGCGGTACTGGGTGCCCACGTCGTTGCCCTGGCGGTTCAGCGTCGTGGGATCGTGGATCGAGAAGAACACGCCGAGCAGCTCCTCGTAGGAGACTTGACCCGGATCAAAGGTGATCTTCACGACCTCCGCGTGGCCGCTGCGGCCCCCGCATACTTCCTCGTAGGTGGGCTTCGGCGTCTTGCCGCCCATGTAGCCGGATTCGACCGACTGCACGCCCTTCAGCTCGTCGTACACCGCTTCGAGGCACCAGAAACATCCGCCGGCGAGAGTGGCAACTTCGTGGTTCATCGTCCCTCCAAGGACTAAGATATTCATCATGGCACAGACCGTAAGACCGAATCGCACCCGCGAGAGCCTTCCCGAGCAGGCGATCTCACGCGAGGTCCTGCTCGAGAAATACGCCAAGGACGGCGAGGCGGATGCGGCCCAGGTGCGCGCCCGCGTGGCCCGCGCCCTCGCGCGCGCGGAGCCCGAGGCGAAGCGCGCCCATTGGGAGAAACGCTTCCTCGAGGCGATGCAGGCGGGCTTCATCCCCGCGGGCCGCATCAACTCCGCCGCGGGCACGTCGCTTACGGCGACCCTCATCAACTGCTTCGTGCAGCCGGTGGGCGATTCCATCACCGAGGTGATCGACGGCCGCCCCGGCATCTACACGGCGCTCGCCCAGGCCGCCGAGACCATGCGGCGCGGCGGCGGCGTGGGCTACGACTTCTCCTCGATCCGCCCCGAAGGCGCGCTCGTGCGCGGCACGAACTCGCGCGCGAGCGGGCCGGTGTCGTACATGCGCGTCTTCGACCAGTCGTGCGAAACGGTGGAATCGGCCGGCGCGCGGCGCGGCGCGCAGATGGGCGTGCTGCGTTGCGACCATCCGGACATCGAGCGCTTCATCCACGCGAAAGATGAGGGCGAGCTCACCAACTTCAACATCTCGGTGGGCGTGACCGACGCGTTCATGCGCGCGGTGGAGTCCCGCGGCGAGGTCGAGCTCGCGCACAAGGCCGAGCCCGCCGAAGACGTGAAGGCCGCCGGCGCCTACCAGCGCGCCGATGGAATGTGGGTCTATCGCAAGGTGCATGCGCGTGAGTTGTGGGACCAGATCATGCGGTCGACCTACGACCATGCGGAGCCGGGCGTCCTCTTCCTGGACAAGGCGAATGCCGACAACAACCTGAACTATTGCGAGACCCTCGAGACGTGCAACCCGTGCGCCGAGGAGTTCCTTCCTTCGTACGGATGTTGCTGCCTGGGCTCCATCGATCTGTCGCGGTTCGTGGCCGATCCTTTCACGCCGTCCGCGCGCTTCGACTACGACGCATTCGGCAAGGTCGTGGAAGTCGCGGTGCGGATGCTCGACGACGTCCTCGACGTGACGCCGTGGCCGCTCAGGCAGCAGGACGACGAGTCCAAGGCGAAACGGCGCATCGGCCTGGGATACACAGCGTTGGGCGACGCGCTCGCGATGCTTCGCCTGCGCTACGACACCGAAGAAGCGCGCGCGACGGCCGCCCGGATCAGCGAGTTCATGCGCGACCACGCGTATCTCGCCTCCATCGGCCTGGCGAAGGAACGCGGCGCGTTCCCCATGTTCAACAAGGACCTCTACCTTTCGGGCGGCAATTTCGCTTCCCGCCTTCCGGATGCGATCAAGCAGGCGATCCGCAAGCACGGAATTCGCAACTCCCACCTTCTCGCGATCGCGCCGACCGGGACCATCAGCCTCGCCTTCGCCGACAACGCCTCCAACGGCATCGAACCGCCTTTTTCGTGGACGTACACGCGCAAGAAGCGCATGGCCGACGGAACGCACAAGCAGTTCCGCGTCGAGGACCACGCATGGCGCCTCTACCGCCATCTCTTCGGCGAGGACGCGAAGCTTCCGGAATATTTCGTGACGGCGCTCGAGATCTCGGCGCAGGCGCACCAGGCGATGGTGGCGGCGGTGGCTCCCTTCATCGACACCAGCATCTCGAAGACGGTGAACGTCGCCGAGGACTATCCGTACGCGCAGTTCGAGGATCTCTATCTCGATGCGTGGAGGTCGGGACTGAAGGGCCTCGCGACGTATCGGCCCAACAAGGTCCTGGGCGCCGTGCTCACGCCGGACAGCGCGAAGGAAACCGAGCCGCTTGCCGTGGATGGAGCCAACCGCCGCCTCGAGATCAAGGCGCTGCCGGTGCTCACGAGCCTGCGCTGGCCGGGGCGTCCCGAGATGCCCGAAGGCAACCTCGCATGGACGTACATGGTGGACTCGCCCTTCGGGCGCTTCGCGCTCTTCGTGGGCCAGGTGGAGGAAGCGGGCCGCGCGTTTCCGTTCGAGGTGTGGGTGAACGGCGCCGAGCAGCCGCGCGGGCTGGGCGCGGTGGCCAAGACCCTTTCCATGGACATGCGCGCCGACGACCGCGCGTGGCTCAGGATGAAGCTCGACGTGCTCGCCGACACCGTGGGCGACGATTCCTTCGAGATGCCGTTCCCGCCGCACGGCGAGCGCCGCAAGGTTCCCGGCGTGGTCTCGGCCATGGCGCAGGTCGTGCGCTTTCGCTGCGAGCAGCTGAAGGCGTTCGAGTCGCTCGGGGCCACGCCCGTGCTCGATCACATGTTCAGCGTGGACGAGCCGCGCACCGGCACCGACGGAACGCTCTCGTGGACCGTGGACGTCGTGAACCCCGCATCGGGCGACGAGTTCGTGCTGGGCCTGAAGGAGATCGAGCTGCCCGACGGAACGACGCGGCCCTATTCGATCTGGCTTTCGGGACACTACCCGCGCGCGCTCGACGGGCTCACGCGCATCCTCTCGCTCGACATGCGCGTGGTCGATCCCGCATGGATCGGCATGAAGCTTCGCAAGCTCCTCGACTACTCGGAGCCGCTGGGCGACTTCATGGCGTTCGTGCCCGGCGAACGGCGCCAGCAGAACTGGCCTTCGACAATCGCCTACCTCGCGCGCCTCGTGATCCACCGCTACGCGATGCTGGGAGTGCTCGACGAGCGCGGCTATCCTACGCGCGAGATGGGAATCCTCGAGGCGCCGCGCGAGAGCGACGAGCCCGCGGTGATGAAGGGCGCGCGCTGCCGCGAGTGCGGAAACTACACCGTGATCCGCAAGGACGGCTGCGATTTCTGCAGCGCGTGCGGTTGGACGGGCGTGTGCGGCTGATGAAGGACCCGCGCGTCGACGCCGCCAGCCGCTAGCGGCGGCGCAACACGTCGTGGTGCACCGATTGCGTCTGCGCCGAAGGCGCCACGCCCAGCTCTCTCGAGATGAGCTCCCGGCATCGCTCGTACACCCGAAGCGCTTCGGCCCGGTTGCCCGCCGCGGCGTGAGCGCGCATCAGCAACTGGTAACCCGTCTCGCGATAGGGCTGGATCTCGGTCAACTCGCGCGCGATGTCCACGGCGATCTGCGGCTCGCCGTTCCAGACGTACGCCTCGGCGAGGCACTCGCAGGCGCGAGCGTGCACGGCGCCCAGGCGCTCGCGCTGCGCTTCGACCCACGGCACCTTCTCGCCCGGAAGGAACGAGCGGCGCGCGATGTGGTAGGCCACCTGCGCCGAAGACCAGCAAGCGCGCAGGTCGCCCGCGCGCAAGTGCCCTTCGGCTTCGTGGATGGCGTCGGCCGCGGCCTCCACGTCGATCCACGTGCCCGCGGGAAGGTTCAGCTGGTAGCAGCCGAAGGCGCTCGCGATCGACTCGCCCTTGTCGAGGCCCGCGCGCCCGAGGAGCGAACGCAGCTTGCTCGCGAGGGCGTTCAACGCGCTCTCCCACGCACGCGGAAGCTCCGACGGCCACAGCGTCTGCGCCAGCGACTCGCGGCTCGTCGCCTGGCCGCGCTCGATGGCGAGGCGGGCGAACATCACCACGCCCTGGCGTCCCGGGAACGCGTCCTCGGCGATCCAGGCCCCGGCGGCCTCGATGGCCGCGCGCCCGGCGAGGTAGATTCGCAGCGACATCGGGCTATTGTGACGCGGATTCGCGCCAAGGATTCTCCAAGCCGGGGCCAACATCCTCCGGCCATCCTCACCCTGCAAAACAAGGAGGTGCCCATGGTTGCCAAGGTCGTGCAGTGCGATTGCGGTTTCATCGTCCGTTCCGGCGACGACGACAGGCTGGTCGCCGACCTGCAGGCCCACGCCCGCGAGCACCACAAGATGAACCTCACCCGGGAGCAGGTGCTCGCCATGGCGCGGCCCGATCCCGGGCCCGACGCGAAGGGAAAGAGACAATGACGACCGAAGTCCGTGAAGCGCCGCGCTTCGACGCGGCGGCGTACAAGGCGACGACGCGCGAGCAGTGGCAGGCGGCCGCCCAGTCCTGGAGCGACTGGGGAGGATTCCTGCGCGACTGGCTCGGCGGCGCGACCGAGCTCATGCTCGACCTCGCGGGAGTCGCCGAAGGCTCGCGCGTGCTCGACGTGGCCGCCGGGGCCGGCGACCAATCGATCCAGGCGGCCGAGCGCGTGGGTCCGCGCGGCGAAGTGCTCGCCACGGACATCTCCGAGGCGATCCTCGCCAAGGCCCGCGAGAACGCGGCGCGCGCGGGCCTTTCCAACATCCGCACGCAGGTCGCCGACGGCGAGGACCTGCGCGTGGCCCACGCCTCGTTCGATGCGGCGATCTCGCGCCTGGGGCTCATCTACTTTCCGGATCTCGCGCGCGCCCTCTCCGGCATGCGCGAGGCGCTCAAGCCCGGCGGATCCATCGGGGCGATCGTGTACTCCACGCCCGATCGCAACGAGTTCTTCTCGATCCCCGTCTCGGTGATCCGCCGCCGCGCGGCGCTGCCCGCGCCGTTGCCGGGGCAGCCCGGGCCCTTCAGCCTCGGAGCCGACGGCACCATCGAGGCACGCCTGCGCGAGGCAGGGTTCCGGGACATCGTGGTGAAGAAGTTCGACGCCCCGCTTCGCATGAAGGACGCGGCGGAGTGCCTGCGCTTCGAGAAGGAATCGTTCGGCGCGCTGCACCAGATGGCCGCGAAGCTCGACGACTCCGGCAAGGCAGCCGCGTGGGACGAGATCCTGCGCTCGCTCGAGCGCTTCGCGGGCCCGGATGGATTCGTCGGGCCGTGCGAGCTGCTCGTCGCCGCGGCGAAGCGCTGAAATCCCGTCCTCAGCCCGGCGTGAGCCCTTTCTCCCTCAGCCACGCCGGGTTGAAGAGCCGCTGCGCATAGAGCGAGCCGCGGTCGCAGAGCAGCGTGACGATCGTGTGCCCGGGACCGAGCTTCTTCGCGGTCTCGACCGCCGCGCACACGTTGATCCCGGTGGAGCCGCCGACGTAGAGCCCTTCCTCGCGAAGAAGGCGATAGACCATGTCCACCATGTCCTGGTCGATCACGCGGATCGAATCGTCCACGGGCGTGCCCTCGAAGTTCGCGGTGATGCGCGTGGTGCCGATGCCTTCGGTGATGGAGCTTCCCTCGGCCTTGAGTTCGCCCGTGTGCACCCAGCTGTAGAGCGCGCTGCCCTGGGGATCGGCGAGCACGATGCGCACCTTCGCGTTCTGCTCCTTGAGGAATCGCGCGGCGCCCGCGAGCGTGCCGCCGGTGCCCACGGCGCTCACGAACGCATCGACCTTGCCGTTCGTGTCGCGCCAGATCTCGGGGCCCGTGGTCTCGTAATGCGCCTGGCGATTGACGACGTTGTCGAACTGCATCGCCCAGATCGCGTTGGGCATCGATTCGGCGAGGCGCCCCGCGACCTTCTGGTAGTTGTCGGGATCGACGTAGGGCTTGGGCGCAACGGGGCGCACTTCGGCGCCCAGCGTTCGCAGGAGGTCCATCTTCTCCTGCGACTGGTTGTTCGGGATCACGATCACGCACTTGTAGCCGCGCGCGGCGCAGATGTGCGCAAGCCCGATGCCGGTGTTGCCCGCGGTTCCCTCGACCACGGTGCCGCCGGGCTTCAGGCGCCCCGTGCGCTCGGCGTCGCGGATGATGTAGAGCGCCGCGCGATCCTTCACCGAGCCGCCGGGATTCAGGAACTCGGCCTTCCCGAGGATCTCGCAACCGGTCTCGCGCGAAAGCCTCGCCAGCCGGATGAGCGGCGTGTTCCCTACCGTGCCTTCGAATCCATCGCGGACTTGCATGAGGTTCATTCTAGAAGCATCGGCGTTCATCTGCGTTCATCCGCGGATCCGCCTTACTTGATTGTCCATCGGTAAACGACGTCGAGGCCCGGCAAGTACCCGGCGCGCGCGAGCACCTGGAACTGCTTCGTGACGCTCCACGAGAGCTTGAGCGCGCCTTCCGCGTCGGCGAAGCCCTGCTCGTAGCTCATGCGCAGGTCCTTGCTGAGCTGCGAGCCGATTGTCACGACGTCGGTCGCGGCCGGCGCCCCCGTGCGACCGGCCACCGTGCTCTGCGGCATCACGCCCAGCGGGCTTCCGGAATCCGAGTGCCCGATGGAGACCTCGTCGATGCCGAGGGCCTTCTGCAGGTCCATGCCGGGACGCCTCTCGCCCATGAGAGCGCCCGCCGCCGCCGAGAGAATCGAGATGTCCGCGGGCGACGCGCCCTGGGCGCTGCGGCCGAGCACGAGCCACGAGAGCTTCTCCGATTCCGGCACGTCGGGCGTGGAGACGAGGCGCACGCGCGGCCGCGCCGTCGTGCCCGTGACCTCGAGACCCGCTTCCACCGGCAGCCCCTTGCGTGTCGCGAGGACGTTCAGCTTCGGGTTGTCGATCGGGCCGGCGAACGTGAGCACGCCGCGATCGATCGTGAGCTTCTGCCCATAGCCCTCGTACGTGCCCTGCACCGTGCGGATGGAGCCCGTCGCGCGAAGCGGCGTGCCGATCTCGCCCACCACGCGCAGCTCGCCCGCGAGGACCGTGTCCAGGCCGCGCCCCTGGAACGCGATGCCGTCGCCGAGCGAGGCTGCGATGTCGATGCGGATCGGCTCCTTCGACTTCGCTTCCGCCGGTTGCTCCTTCGCGCGCGCCACCACGATGTCGTCCGAGGGAGAAGGCGGCGCCTGCGCGAGCGCGCCGATCCATCCGCCGTCGGCCCTGAACGTGCCGCTCACGCTCGTGCCCTTCGCGCCCGATTCGAGGCTCGCCTCGCCGCTCACGGCGATGAAGCGCGAGGCGAGTTGCGTGACCGGGACCTTGTCCACCTTCAGCCGTATCGAGCCCGTGTGCGCGGAGAAATCCACGGAACCTCCGGCGCTCAACGTGCCGCCGCCCTCCGGCGCCTTCATCGACGCGAGGGCCGCGCGCGCGCCTTCGGCAACGCGCCACGGAGTCCTCGCCGTGAGCTCGTCGATCACGAGCGAGGTCCCGTCCAGGTGCAGGGACGCGTTGCCGTCGGCGATCTCGAAGCCGCTGCGCGGCTCGCGAAGCGCGACCTGCTGCGCGCGGGCCTTCGCCTCGATGCGAGGATCCGCGCCCGTTCCCGTCACGGCGAGATCGGCATCGAGGCGCCCCGTGAGCTTCGTGTCGGGGCCGAGCCATGGCGCGAGCACCTCGAGGCTGGGAATCGATGCGTTCACGCGGGCATCGATGGGCGCGGCCTTCGCGAATTCCCACCCCGCGCCGGCGCGCGCGAGCTCGCCGTGGGCTTCGCCGCGGATCGTGCCGACGCGAGCGCCCGCGACGCTCAGCGCCGCGTGCAATCGCCCCCGCGACACGTTCACGTCGAGCGTCGCGTCCGAAAGCCCCATGGCGATCTCGGGATCGCCGACGCGCACGTCGCCCGATTCGCGCTTCACGCGGATCGTGCCATCGACGGTGTCGGCCGCGTGCAGGTCCCAGAGCGCCGAGAACACGAGGTCGGACTTGGGCGGCTCCTCGAGCTGGAGGCTCTTCGCGAGGTTGCGGACCTCGATCGAAGGCGCCGAGCCCTTCAGGTCGAACGCGCCATGGGCCCAGCGCGTGACCTCGAGGCGCGCTTCGCCCCAACCGCCGCGCAGGCTCGCTTCGCCCAGCTCCGCGCTGTCCCGGGCGACCGCGAGCGCCGCCGGCGCAGCAAGCGAGAACGCGCCGGGGCCCGCGAGCGAGAGGGACTCGAGCTCGCCCTTCCAGGCGATGGACTCGCCGTTCGGGACGATGCCGCCGTGCAGGGCCACGCTCACCGTCGCCCTGGGATTGAGCGTGGCCCGCGCGGCGATGCGATGGGCCGGGCGCGACCCGTCGATCGCGAGCCTGAACGCGCTCATGCGCACGCCGCCCGGAAGCGCGAGGTTCGTGCCGTCGAG